>CAYPRZ010000133.1:0-5457 GCA_964413315.1 uncultured Desulfovibrio sp.
AAAGCATGCCAGAAGGACAGCGTTTCTTCAAGATTATTTATGGATAAGCTCTTAGCCTCTCTATCTTAGACCAAGCGCATTGACGCTAGGGAGCGTATGAATACATTTATCGTAGATGAAAACCTGTGCCGCAAAGACGGCATTTGCGCCAAAGTGTGCCCCATACAGATTATTGAGGCCAAGGTTGGCGAGTTGCCCACCATGGCGGCCCATAAGGTCAAGGTGTGTATTGGCTGCGGCCAGTGTATGGCCTTTTGCCCTGCCAATGCCTGTTCCGCTCCGGGTCTTTCCTCGCAAGACAGCCAGCCCTTGCAGCCGCAGAACATGCCTTCGCCAGAGCAGGCCGAGGAGCTGGTTTTTTCACGGCGCTCAGTTCGTACTTTTAAGAACAAGCCCGTACCGCGCGAGACGCTTACACGGCTGCTAGAGGCAGCGCGTTTTGCGCCAACGGCAAAGAATACTCAGCAATTGCGCTGGATTGTGCTTGAATCGCGTGAAAAGACAGAAAAATTGGCAACGTTAGTCATAGACTGGCTGCGCACGCTTTCAGCGGTGGACCCGGCCAATGCCAAGGCCGTGCACGCAGAAAGCTTGGTACGCACTTGGGATTCTGGCTATGATGTGATTTGCCGCCATGCCCCCCAGCTTGCGCTGATTGTTGCGCCCAAGGGACACTGGGGCGCACCCGATGCAGCCATTGCTGCTGCCTACCTTGAGCTGTTGGCCAATGCGCACAAGGTTGGCTGCTGTTGGGGCGGTTATGTGTGTTTTGCCATGGCGCACCCCACGGCGCACCAATTGCGTGCCTTTGCGGGTGTGCAGGAAGATGAGCAGGTCTATGCCGCGCAGATGATGGGCTTTCCCCGGCTTGCGCCCCACTTTAGGCCTCCGCGCAAGCCGCTGGATGTGAGCTGGCTGTAACACGCCCACGCACGTTTTTGAAATGGCAAAAGGCCCCCGGTACAGGTGCAGACCTGTTGCGGGGGCCTTTTCAATATGGTGCGGTTACTGCTTGCGGCGGCGCACGGTAACGCTTTCGCCGCCAATTCCCCAGTTATCAGTGGAAACTTCTTCAATAATAACCACTGTGGTTGCCGGGTTTTTGTTCAGCACCCGTTGTAACAGCTCTGTGGCTCCCTTGATGAGTTCCTGCTTCTGTTCTGCCGTGGGGGCTTCGGCCCCGCCCGTAACCTTGATATTGACAAAGGGCATGGTGTGCTCCGCTATTGTTGATCGGTAGGTGATTTTTCCATTATAACTTTAATATCTGCCGGTTTGCCAAAATACGGCCAGCTGGTCACCAGTACGTCCACGCCTGTGGCGGCAAATTGGGCGGCGTTGTCGCCATTAATACCGCCAGCTGCAAGTATAACAATGTCATCGCGCACGGCCCGCAGCGAGCCCACGGTTTCAGCCAGCAGTTCACAGGCAAATTTTTCGCACTGCACAATGTCTATGCCCGCTTCTGCCACCAGCATGGCCTGTTCGAGTGAATCAACCTCAGCGCTGATCTTGTGCTCTGGGGCGCGGGTGTGCAGTTTTTCCATCATGGCTGCAACGCTGCGCAGCGAAGCCTGCGGGGTTCCCGGCAAAAAAGCCCTGTGTTGCTCAAAAATAAGAATACTATCCGAAAGATTCTGGCGGTGAACGATGGCCCCGCCGTCCATGGCGGCCTCAAGGCACGCAGCCTTGGCACCGGGAAAGTTTTTGCGAGTAACGGCCACCCGCACACCGGGGTTTACAGTGCGGGCCTGTTCCACCATGTGTGCGCTGCGGGTAGCTATGCCGCTCATATATTCCATGAGGGTCTGGCTGAGCTTCCAGCCACGGTGCAAGGCTGCTGCCGCGCCCGCGGCCTCAAGGCAGACTTGCCCCGCCTGTAGTTTCTGACCATTGGCGGCACTGCGGCTCACGCTGAGGCCGCACTTGCGCAGCAGTAGTTCTGCCTGTTCAACGCCGCTGATCACACAGTCGCCCTTGGGGGCGAAGCGCATTATTCCCTGTGCTGCGCCGATGCCCAGCAGTTCCACGGTAAGATCGAGACCGGGGCAGTCGTCTGTCAGCAGCCCCTCAAGCCAGGAATCGGAACAGGTAAAGTGCATGGCTTGCTCCTGATAAATGTCAGTAGATCATAGCATGGAGCAATCCTTCAAAAAGAATGCCCGCACATTGCTGTATCATTTTAAAAAGGCCGTTTTTGACACCATTCAATGCCAAGATACAGCAAAAGGCTAATGATCGCCAGTATGGAGCAAAGCATGGCCGCCCGCTGAAATTCACCAGTGGAAACAGCATTGAACACTTCAAGGGAGAGGGTATTGGTGCGCCCGGCAATATTGCCGCCCAGCATAAGGCTGATGCCCACCTCACCCATGGCCCGCGTAATGCCCAGCAAAAGACCTGCGCCCAGCCCGTGTCGTATGAGCGGCAGTGTGACCAAAAAAAAGCAGCTGCGGGTCGATGCGCCGCAAACACGCGCGGCCTGTTCAAACCGCAAAAGATCAGGATTGGCAAGGGCTGTCTGCACAGGCTTGATAACCAGAGGCAGACCCGCAAGCCATGCGGCCAGAATAATGCCCCCCTGCGAAAAAACAAGGCTCACCCCAAAGGCTTGTTGCAGGGCCATACCGCCCCACCCGTTGCGCCCAAAAAACATGAGCAGCAAAAAGCCCATGGCCATGGGAGGAAAAACCAGCGGTAATGTGATGAGAAAGTTGACTACTCGCCGCAGGTACGGCTTTTTTGTCATGCTCAATCGGGCAAGGGGTACGGCTGTAAGAGCATGCAGCACAAGGCATGCGGCGCATACCCTCACGGTGAGCAGCACAGAAAAGCTGACTTCGGGCGTGCACAGGTCAGCCCACAGGCCAGCCCACAGGTCATTCAGCTGCATATGTCGGGCGCAGACCGCTGCCCGCAAGTGTGAGCTGCGCTTCTGGGGTGTTTAAAAATTGCAAAAAAGAGCGCACGTCCGCATTGGTTTCCTGCCCGGCCACAACACCCGCCACCAGCAGCAACGGTGTATAGCCCTCGCGCACTTCCATCCAGCCGCCCACGCTGTCGCCCTGCTTGCGGGCTACGGCTTCGTTGACAAATGCCGCGTCAAGGTCGCCGGAAACAAGGTACGAAAACACCTGAGGAACCGTTGAAAGCATGGAAAGTTTGGGCGCTAGGGGCTCAAAGAGGTTGTTGCCCTTCAGAAAGGCCACAGCCGCCCGACCATAGATGGCCGCCTTGGCATCGGGGTAGCCGATTTTGGCAAATTCTGGTTTGGTCAGCTCTTGCGGCGAGGCAAGGTGCAGGCCTTTGCGCCACGCGAGCACCAGCACGGCTTCGCCCAAGGGGTGGTATGCGGCAAAGGCAAGGCCAGATTCCAGCAAAGAGGCTTTTTCGGAAACAATAATGCTCACGCCGCTGCCCGCCTTGGCCTGCTCAATAATCTGCCCAATATTGCCGCTGTACATCTCTGTGGGCTGCGTGCCTGTCTGCGCTGCATAGGCCGCGCAAAGCTGCTGCACCATGGGTTTGTAGCCAAGGCCGGTGGTAATGGAAGGCCCCGCGGCACAGACCGCTTGGACGAAAAATAGATTCACGGCGGCCAGCGCCAGCAGCAGACACAGGCGATCAAGCAAGGCAACAGTTTTCATGCGGGGCTCCTGACATGCTGAGGGTGGGGTAGGGTAACAGGCCCATTTGACGGGCCTTGTGCAGTGTGGCGCCAACCTTGCCCTGCGCCTCAAGCTGGCCATGCCGTAAGAGCAGCATGCTGTTGCCAAGGAACTGGGTTTCTTCTGGCGAATGGGTGACGTAGAGCACAGGCACGTTCCACTGGCGAGGAATACGCGCAATGTAGGTCAAAAGCCCTTCTTTGAGATTCATGTCCAGCGACGAGAGGGGCTCATCCATGAGCATAAGGCGGGGTCTGCAAAGCAGGGCGCGGCCAATGGCAACGCGTTGTTTTTCGCCACCAGAAAGGTGGGCGGGGCGGCGGTGCAAAAGCGACCCGATGTCGAGCAGATCGGCCACGTCATCCACATTGGGCGCTGCCAGAGGCTGTTGCGCTGTGTGAAACCGTAGGCCAAAGCTTAGATTGTCGCGCACAGAGAGGTGTGGAAAAAGGCGGGCGTCCTGAAATACATAGCCGAGGCGTCTTTGTTCTGGCGGCAGGTTTATGCCCTGCTTCGAGTCAAAGCAGGTTTCGCCGTGGCAGACAATACGCCCTGTATCGGGGGGTTCCAGACCGGCAATGCAGTTGATGAGGCTTGTTTTTCCCGACCCGGAGGGGCCGAAAATAACAGCTATGCCGCATTCAGCCAGGCAAAAGCCCAGTTGCAGCTCAAAATTGCCGCGCTTCAGTGCAATCTGTACTTCCAGCATGCCCCATCCTGTTTGCGGGGCAAAGAAATATAGGCCACCGTTTTGGGCAGCAGCTAAGTGTCCCGCATATATTCAAACATACGGGGCGCACTGGCATGTATCAATAAATACACGGTTATTTGCAAAAGCGTGATATGTGCGCCGCATGGCCGCACAGGCAGAACCGCAGGAAACAGCTGCGGATCAAAAGCGGAACAAAAAGGGAAAGGGAATACTTGCGGAAAGAGGAATAATTGCAGGCAAAAGGGCGCCTTATGCGCCCATGCCCGCATTACGTTCGATAAGTTTTACAGCTCTGGCAATCTGGCGGCCAAGTGTAGATTCTTTTGAAAGTTCGCGTTCCACACTGGTGATGCCCTTGATAACTGTGGAATGGCGGCGGTTGAACTTTTCGCCGATTTCTTCAAGGGTGAGCTCTGTGTGCTTGCGCGCAAGGTAGTAGGCCGTGTTGCGGCCAAGCACGCATTCTTTGCGGCGCGAGCGCGAGTTGAGCTGGCGCTCGTTAAGCCCGTAGCTTTCACACACAAGGCGCACGATGGTGGGCAGATCGGGGCCGCACGAAATCTCGGTGTACTGGCTCAGCACTTCCATGGCCAGATCGAGATTAAGCCCGCAATTGAGCAGCCGAGCCTTAAATATCAAGCTGTTGAGGCACGATTCCATCTGTCGAACGTCGCCGTCGAGGCGGCAGGCCAGCAGCTCGCAAACAGAATCAGGCAAAAGAACCTGATAACTCTTGGCCTTGCGTTCAAGAATATGGCGGCGCATGTCTTCGTTGGGACGGCCAATGTCGGTGAGAATGCCCGAACAAAAGTGCGAAACAAGCTGGCTGTCTACCTTTTGCAGGTCGCGGGGCGAAAAGGATGAGGTAAAGATAACCCTGCCGCCCTTAGCCTGAAGGCTTTTGACAACGGCCAAGGCCATGTCCTGCATTTTTTCCTTGCCCTGAAGAAAGTGCACATCTTCAAGCAGCAGCACGTCAAGGTCGCGGAAGCGCGATTTGAAATTTTCAATGTCGTGGGTGCGCAAGGCAGCTACAAAGCGCGATGCAAAATCTTCGGCTGTCAGGTAGCCCACGCG
>CAYPRZ010000133.1:5467-7610 GCA_964413315.1 uncultured Desulfovibrio sp.
ATTCATAAACAGGGTGCGCACACAGCCACTGCTGCGGCTCACATCCTGTGCGGCGGCAACGGCCATGTTGTTGGTGGGGCCAACAACAAAATCGGCAAAAGCATAGCGCCAGTTGGTAGCCAGCCGGTACGCGGGCGTGCTGCTTATGGGCAAGGTGCCCTGTAGCTGCGGCCTAGCGGCAAAAAGGGAAGCTGGTGCAGCTGCGGTGTCCTGAATGGAAGCAGGCTGGGCAGCGCCCGCCGCAAGGCCAGAAAATGCCGTGCCAAGCACAGCTGAGGCGTGGGCGAAAGAATCGGCCCCGCTATTGCTGGCGGCAGCCGAGTAGGCAGCGTTGGTAAACTGGATTGGCGCGGCATGCTGCGCAGTAGCGTCAGGCATGATCACAGCGGTCTGGCTGTTGGCCACAGACTGAGAGCCTGTTGCCAAAACTGTGGGCACAGCAGAGTGGGCCTCGGTGGCTGCGATAATACGCACATCCACTTGGGCGGGCTCAAGCCCTAGGACCGGGGCGGCAGCCTCGCGCAGGGTAGCAAGCATCTTGCCTTCGAGCCAGCTGGCTACAAAAGCATTGGGCGCGGTAAGCAAAAGCCCCCCGGCATGCACTTGAGCCTGCAAGGGTGCAATCCAGACCTTGAAAACGCCGGAATGCAGCATTTTCTTGAGATTTTCAGAAATTTCCGACCATTGTTCGCGCATGCCGCCTTGTAGCCCAAAATCTGAATTTGGGGCAATTGATGATTATGAGCTGTTTGCGACATGGGGCTATTTTCTTATCCCCAAGCCAGCCTACATCTAATGTGCTTGAATCGTAGTTGTTTTTAAGTAGATGGCTAGTAGCCCCCTAGGGGAATATCCTTAAGCAGCAACGCTTTTCCGATGCAAAGGCAGTTTTTGCACATGTCATAAGAAAGTTTTCCACAAAGATGATTTTAATTTTCTCTGTTTTTCTCATCTATACTACGTTTTTTATGTTGAGCTCACAGAACCATGCGCACCGTAAGGCAAGGCAGATTGTCAAGGGGGAAAAAGAAATTTTCGGCCTGTAAGCGGGTTTTATTGTGGGGCTATTTTGTTCAGCAAATTTTTGAAACCTGCTGAATTAAAAGAAAATCAAGAAAATTTTGAGGCTTTGTTGCTTAAGTCTGGGGGCTTAGGTGTACCCTGTGCCTCTGGGCATGCAACGCAAAAACCCCGGCCAAAGGCCGGGGTTTTTGTTCGTGTTGGACGTGGAGCAGCTTGGGTGGTTTGCAACCACACTCCGCGTTCACGGCACATGTGTGCATTCTATGCAGAATGCACCTGCGCCTTTGGGGCGCTGGCGCTTTGCAAGCGGCTAGAAGCCGTAGCGCAGGCCAAGCATGAATTCGTTGTTGTAGGGGCGGTTGCCGATGTTGTAGTTGTTGCCGCCAGAGGAAACTTTAACATCGTTGTAGCCAAGGCTCACAAAGCGATAGCCAGCATCAATGGCAAAGTGCTCGTTGATGTTGAAGGCCACACCAGTGCCCACATTCCAGGCAAAGTTGGTGAAGCGTTCGTCGCCAGAGAACTTGTTGCCAGCATTGTCGGTAAAGTCATAGCCAGCATAATTGAAGGCCATGCCAAGACCGGCACCCACATAGGGGGTCATGATGGAATCGTTGTGGAAATCCCAAAACAGGTTGGCAAACAGGGTGGAGCTGTTCCAAGTGCCCTTGACCTGCTTGATGGCGGCGCCGCCGTCACTCCAGGTTTTTTCGTTGTTGCCGCGCATGGCGAATTCAAGTTCGGCACGCAGGGGCAGCATCTGCTGGGGCCAGAAGTCGTAGCCAAGGGCCAGAGCGCCACCAAGGGTGAACTGGCTGTACTGGTCTACGCCTGAGCCAGCAAGAGCGCGGGAGCGTTCGATTTGGCCAGAGTTCTGGAAGCTCATCAAAAATTTGGGAGCCAGATACATACCGTTGCCTTCGGCAGCGGCAATGTTGGGCAGGGCCAAGCTCAGCACCAGCGCCAACGCAAGAATAAAGCGTTTCATGACAGTCCTCCTAAGTACTTTCCTTCAAAAAAGAAGGCAGCTTTAAAGTTGAAACAATCATTAGAAAATGTCAATATTTTTTCTATATTACAAGCCCCAGTTATATATAATTAATGTTGTTTTAGTGTGTTA
>CAYPRZ010000134.1:0-7453 GCA_964413315.1 uncultured Desulfovibrio sp.
TATTCTCCATGGCCTCAACGTGGTTTGTAAAGTCAATATTGATGATGGCAGACTTGATGTCTGACGAGAACATTTGCTTTTGGAACAGCAGCTGTTCTGGCGCAACGTACTTTACAGAAACGCTTTGCAGGTTGTTTTCCAGCACCATTTCGGCCTCGTGCAGCAGCTCTAGCCAGTCGCGCACAGAGGTAAGGCGAAGATGCAGAATTTTTTCCTCATCCTGCAATAGCTGAATCTTTTTCATGAACATTTTGCGAAGGGCCGAGAGCGAGGTATTGCTGCCAACCTCAAAGGCGGCGCGAATCTCACCCAGATTAAAACCCATCTGCTTGTAATACTTGAGTGGCGGAACAGAAAGCAGGTCGTCGTGCGTGTAGTAGCGGTAGTTGTTGGCCCCGTGCCGCTTAGAAGAGATAAGCCCAAGATCGTCATAAAAGCGCAAGGCCTTTTTTGAAATCTTGGAAATTTCGCTCATCTGGCTGATTGTATAGCCTTGTGTTTTCATGCCCGTACCCAGATTCTTTTTGGGGGAGATAAAAGACGGAGTGGGCCCGGCGGTGCTGCGGCGCACACGCATGTGCTGCGCAAATTCCGGCCTGTATGGTCGGGTGGAGGGGGCTGCTCCGCACTGTATGAACACAATCTTATCACATCGGTGGCGGGGTTGGGCCGCTTGGTTTACTAGAGTTACCCGGTTGCTATGTCAACCTGGCGGGAACTGCGCGTGTATGAGGTTATCGCGCAGTATCCCGCCAGTCCACAGGGGTAAGTTGTGCGGGCAGGGCACGTGTGGCTTTCACCATGTATTGCCAGCGCCAAGTTGTACAAGGCGCGTTTGCTGCCCGCCGGTCAGCTAGCCAGCGATGTAACGGTTGATGGTTTCCGCACCTTCGGCATGAGCGCGGAAGAACAGGCGCAGCTCGCCATCGTCATCGAGGTCAAAGCGCGATTCTTCCAGCAGGCCGTTGGCCTCTGCTGTCAGCAGGGCGGTGAGCACATCAGCCTTGTTGAACGCCCGAAACGTGCTGTACTGCGAGGCAAGCGCGTCAATCACGTTTTCGGGGCAGGCTTCCTTTACAGTCGTCATATATTTAAGGATGGCATAGTTCAACGGCTTCATGGCGTTATCCTTTCTTCTTGAACAATTCGAGAGGGTTGACGGCAATGATGAAGATACCCGCAATCATTACCACAGCCGCAAGCCACACGATGGGTGCAAGGGCGTAACCGTCAATGCCAAACCAAAGTCCAAGCACAAGCCAGCAGAAGAACGGGCCCCAGAAAGAGAACGCGCCGTTGCACGACATGCCAAGCGCCGTGCCGCACATGGCATTGCCCTTGTACCACAGCATAAAGGCAAAGTAGGCGGCAAAACCAGCCACCGCAAACCACGGCATGGCAACAGTATCGGTAAAGGCTGCACCAATCATGGCAAATGCGTCGGCCTTGCCGATAAAGGCAAACAAGGGCACCAGAATCATAAGGTTGGTAAGCGCCGAGGTAACCTGACGAATGGTGATGCCGATTTCAGGATCAATCATGGATGTGGCATAGCCGCCAATGCAGCCTTCAAGACCCCAGCCAAAAGCGGCCAAAAAGCCAAAGGTCAAACCCAGAAACAGGTTCGGCGGCGCATTGTCTGCCAAGCCGGTGCTGCCGATCATGACGCTGGCCATAAAGCAGATAAAAATACCCGTGAGCGTGCGGGGGGTGAGCGGCTGCTTGAACAGAATACGGCTCAGAATTGCGCCGATGGCCGGGCAAAGGGCGCTGATGGGCACAATGATGGAGCCGGCGCTTTGCAGGCCAAGCACATAGCAGGTGCTGGCAAGGGGGCCGCCGATAACAGCCGCCGCGATCAGAATCGCACCGGGCTTGCTGGCAGCACTGCGAAACACGTCGCCCATCTTACCTTTAAAGATAGCTATAAGCAGAGCCCACACGGCGCTGCACGCATCTGTGGTGGCCGCGCCCAGCGCGCCCAGTAAAAACAGTGTGGAAAATTCCGAAAGTCCAGAATCAGCCCCGTACCATACAGACCATACCCCCATGGTCATGGCAAGGGTCATAAATGCCGTGTAGTTGCCATAAGCAACACCAGACATGGTCGCAACAAACATGCCGCGCCTTCTGAAATCGGTGGCGAGTTTCAATTTTGCGGCCAGTGCGGGGGATGCTCCGCTATTTCCGGCCGTTGCGCTGGGTTCAGCCACATGCTCCATGACATGCTCCTTCTCTGAAAGATTGTGCTGGCAGGTTTATTGCCTCAGCAACCGCCCACCACGCCTATTAGCTAAACTCTAAGGTTTCTGTGCACTGGAAGGTCAATGCCATTCGTCAAAAAAGTTGCCCTGCACGGTAACTTTTTTTTGTTTATCCCGCCATTTTGTCCTGCCCAGTCAAATCATCAGCTGCATACAAAAAAGTCCATTTTGGGAAATAATCAATGAAATCGTATTTCAAAAATTGAGTGTTTGTTCAACCCAAAAAGAACTGGTTGGGAATTTTTGAACATGAAAAGAATTTTTTTGGACAAAAAGTTGAAAAAGCCCTTGACCTTCCCCCCTAGGGGAAGGGTTACAACTGACATAAGGTTCAATTTTTCATGACCCCGAACGGCTTTCTCGAACGTTTGAATTGCACGGAGCGACTATGCTGTATGAAGGAGAAGAGGCCCTGGGCCTCATTGAAACGCTGGGCATGGTTCCCGCCATTTACGGCGCGGACAACATGCTCAAGGCCGCCGATGTGGACTTGATCGCCTATGAAAACGTGGGCTCAACCCTTGTTACCGTTATGGTCAAGGGCGATGTGGCCGCCGTACAGGCCGCTGTGGCCGCTGGCGCGGTTGCCGCTGCCTCCATAGGCAAGCTTACCACACAAAATGTCATGCCCCGGCCCGTGCGCGGCGTGGGCAGAATTGCCATGGCCCATGTGGTAGATTCCGTGCCCGAAGATGACCCCGGTCTGCGCTCGCTTGGCATGATCGAAACATTCGGCATCGTCTACCTTATGGAAGCGGCCGACGCCATGATCAAAACCGCAGATGTGGAACTGATCGGCTACGAAAACGTGGCCTCCGGCTACTGCTCGGCCCTTGTGCAGGGAGATGTTGCGGCCTGCAAGTCGGCTGTTGAAGCCGGGGTAAAGGCTGTGAAGAACATGGGCACCGAAGTGTACAGCTCGTGCGTCATCCCCACGCCCCATCGGCATTTGGTCAAGGTTGTGCGGCGGTATTCTCTGGCCTAGCCAGAGCACTTCAGGGAGTTGCGGATGATCGGCGACAAGGATCTCATTTCCATCCAGCAGGCGCGTATTCTGGCAGAAAACGCGGTAGAAGCCCAAAAAAGGCTTGCCGCGTTGCCGCAGGAGGCGCTGGATTCCATTGTGGAGGCCATGGCCGAAGCAGTGGAAGCACACGCCCAGTCGCTGGCCGTTATGTGCCATGAAGAAAGTGACTGCGGCGTGTGGCAGGACAAAATGGTCAAAAACCTTTTTGTTGCCCGTCAGGTGCGCAACAGCCTGCGGGGCATGCGCTGCGTTGGGCCGCTTGA
The DNA here is from genome assembly GCA_964413315.1 of uncultured Desulfovibrio sp. Taxonomy (GTDB): domain Bacteria; phylum Desulfobacterota; class Desulfovibrionia; order Desulfovibrionales; family Desulfovibrionaceae; genus Desulfovibrio. The sequence goes on from CAYPRZ010000134.1 coordinate 3,555, forward strand.
TGGCGACCTGAATCACGGCTCTGTGCGTGAGGTGGGCGTGCCGCTGGGCGTTATTGTGGCGCTTTGCCCTGTCACCAGCCCTGTTTCCACAGCCATGTACAAAACCCTGCTGGCTGTAAAGTCGGGCAACGCAATCATTTTCTCCCTGCATCCCCGCGCCATCGACAGCATGCGCCATGCCCTTGATGTTATGATAGCTGCTGGCAGGGCGCACGGTCTGCCCGAAGGGGCTGTTTCGTATCTCGATATTGTGGCCAAAAGCGGCACGCAAGAGCTTATGCGGCACCCCGGTGTGGCCTTGGTTATGGTTACGGGTGTGCTTGGCATGTTTGAAGCCGCGCGTGCCAGCGGCAAGCCGCTCATCTACGGTGGTACGGGCAATGGCCCGGTCTTTATCGAGCGCACCGCCAACATTGCCGCAGCGGCAGGCGATATTGTCGCCAGCAAGGCCTTTGACAACGGTTTGGCCCCTTCAGCCGAGCAGTGCGTTATTGTGGACGGCTGCGTGGAACGGCAGGTGCGGCGCGCCTTTCAGGACAACGGGGCCTATTTCATGACAGAGGCAGAGGCCCAAGCCATCAGCAACGTGCTGTTCCACCGCGATGGCAGACGCCGCCGCGACATGGTGGGGCAGAGTGCCGCTGCGCTGGCTGAAAAAGGGGGCTTTGCCATCCCCGCTGGAACAAGGGTTCTTGTGGCCGAGCGCAAATACGTTACCGGCCATGACCCCTACATACGCGAACTGCTTTCGCCTGTGCTCGGCTACTACGTAGAACCAGACTGGAAGCATGCCTGCGAGAAATGTCTTGAGCTGTTGCTTCAGGAGCGCCACGCGCAAACCCTGACCATACACAGCACAGACGATGAGGTTATCCGCCAGTTTGCCCTCAAAAAGCCCGTTGCCCGCCTGTTGGTCAACACGGGCGCGTCGTTTGGCGGCATGGGGCTGACCACAGACCTTACCCCGGCCATGACGCAGGGCAGCGGCATAGCGGGCTACGGCATCACATCTGAAAATATTTCGCCCCTGAACCTCATTTATCGCAGAAAGATTGGCTACGGCGTGCGCAGCACAGCGCACCTGACGGATTTTAGCCCGGCAAAATCAGCGTCCGCAGACGGCGCTTTGCGGGCAGATGAACAATTTGACGTGCTGCGGCGCGTGCTGCGTGAAGCTCTGGCCTCATTGCAGCAGCCCCATTGACCTATATTGAAGTCTGGCCGGTCTTAAAGCACAACATGGAGGAATCAACGTGGATCTTCATGATTTTACAAGCAAAATAGCTGAAGTTACCAAAAGTCTTACCCCGCAGGAACGTGAAGAACTGCGCAGGATTTTTGCCAATGCCACCACTGGCGCTGCCGCTCACGCCCCCACCGGGGACGGGCACGCTGTTGCCGTGGCGCACCATGATGGCACGAGCGTGCCGGAAGGCCCCACCCAGCGTCATCTGCTGCTGAAAGAAAACTACCTCAAGCAGATTCCGCGCATCACCATTCACCGGGCCAAGGCTATCACCAAGATAGACAGCGAAAACCCCGGCATGCCGCGCATTTTGCTGCGCGCCAAGGCTTTTCGTTATTGCTGCGAAACAGCACCTCTGGTCATTCAGGATCACGAACTCATCGTGGGCGCTCCCAACGGCGCACCCCGCGCTGGCGCTTTTTCGCCCGATATTTCGTGGCGCTGGCTCAGGGATGAAATGGATTCCATCGGCACGCGCGCACAGGATCCCTTCTACCTTGCCGAAGATGACAAAAAAGTGCTTAAGGAAGAGATTTTTCCTTACTGGGCAGGCAAGTCTGTGGACGAATACTGCGAGGCCCAGTACCGCGAAGCGGGATTGTGGGAACTTTCGGGCGAGTCGTATGTTTCTGACTGCTCGTACCACGCCCTCAACGGCGGTGGCGACTCCAACCCCGGTTACGACGTTATATTGATGAAAAAGGGCATGCTGGACATCCAGCACGAAGCTCAGGCCCATCTGGAACACCTCGACTACGAGCGCCCCGAAGATATTGACAAAATTTACTTCTACAAGTCGGTGATCGAAACCACCGAGGGCGTCATGTGCTACGCCCGCCGCATGTCTGAATACGCGGCCCAACTTGCCGCCAAGGAATCTGACCCCAAGCGCAAGGCCGAGCTGCTCAAAATTTCTGAAGTCAACGCCCGCGTTCCCGCTCACGCCCCCAGCACCTTCTGGGAAGCCATTCAGGCTGTGTGGACTGTGGAATCGCTGCTGGTGGTGGAAGAAAACCAGACCGGCATGTCCATTGGCCGCGTAGACCAGTACATGTACCCGCTGTTCAAGGCCGACCTTGAAGCTGGTCGCATGACCGAATACGAAGCCTTTGATCTTGCGGGCTGCATGCTCATCAAGATGTCTGAAATGATGTGGCTCACCAGCGAGGGCAGCTCCAAGTTCTTTGCTGGCTATCAGCCCTTTGTGAACATGTGCGTGGGCGGTGTAAGCCGTGAAGGCCGCGACGCCACCAACCAGCTCACCTATCTGCTGATGGATGCTGTGCGCCATGTGCGCATTTACCAGCCCTCATTGGCTACCCGTGTGCACAACTCTTCGCCCAAGGAATACCTCAGCAAGATCGTGTCGGTCATCCGCTCTGGCATGGGCTTTCCTGCCGTGCACTTTGACGACACCCACATCAAGATGATGCTTGCCAAGGGCGTGAGCATTGAAGATGCCCGCGACTACTGCCTTATGGGCTGCGTTGAACCGCAAAAGGCTGGCCGTCTGTACCAGTGGACCTCCACGGCCTACACCCAGTGGCCCATCTGCATCGAGCTTGTGCTCAACCACGGCGTGCCCCTGTGGTACGGCAAGCAGGTGTGCCCCGATCTTGGCAGCCTTGATCAGTATGACACCTACGAAAAATTTGACGCTGCTGTAAAAGAACAGATCAAGTACATCACCAAGTGGTCGAGCGTTGCCACGGTTATTTCGCAGCGCGTGCAGCGCGATCTGGCTCCCAAGCCGCTCATGTCCATCATGTACGAAGGCTGCATGGAAAAAGGCCTCGACGTTGCCGCTGGCGGTGCCATGTACAACTTTGGCCCCGGCGTGGTCTGGAGCGGTCTTGCTACCTATACCGATTCCATGGCTGCCATCAAAAAGCTGGTGTACGACGACCATAAGTACACCCTGCACCAGCTCAACGAGGCGCTCAAGGTCAACTTTGAAGGGCACGATGCCATGCTGGCCGACTGCCTTGCCGCGCCCAAGTACGGTAACGACGACGACTATGCCGACAGCATTGCTGCCGAGCTGGTGGCCTTTACCGAACGCGAGCACCGCAAATACAAAACCCTGTATTCTGTGCTGAGCCACGGCACGCTGTCCATCTCCAACAACACGCCCTTTGGGCAGTTGCTGGGCGCCTCGGCCAATGGCCGCAAGGCGTGGCTGCCCCTTTCGGACGGCATCAGCCCCACTCAGGGAGCCGACTACAAGGGCCCCACGGCCATCATCAAGAGTGTGTCCAAAATGTCCAATGACAACATGAACATTGGCATGGTGCACAACTTCAAGCTGCTGCCCGGTCTGCTTGATACGCCCGAAGGCGAGCAGGGCCTCATTACCCTTATCCGCACGGCCAGCATTCTGGGTAACGGCGAAATGCAGTTCAACTATCTGGACAACAAGACCATGCTGGACGCCCAGAGCAACCCCAAGGATTACCGCGATCTCGTGGTGCGCGTGGCCGGTTACAGCGCTTTCTTTGTGGAGCTGTGCAAGGACGTGCAGGACGAAATCATCATGCGCATGACCATGCGCACGGGCAAGACGAAGAACTGCTGATTGGCGTTGCTGCCATTATTCGCCAGCACTACGGCATTACCGACCCAGAAATGCTGAAAAAGGTCACGCTTGAAACCG
>CAYPRZ010000135.1:0-7441 GCA_964413315.1 uncultured Desulfovibrio sp.
CAAGCCGCAGCACGGGCACGGCAATAATAAAGGCAAAGATGGTTGCCACAAGCCCACCTGCCACCGCTGAAACCCAAAAAGGCGTAAACAGTTCAGAAAAAGGCCAGATGATGGGTTCAAGAATCCACATCATCTCTTTTTGCTCTGGGGTCAGAATGCACAGAGCCGAAACATATGCGCCAATGGCGATAAAACCCGCATGCCCAAGAGAAAACAGGCCGGTGAACCCGTAAATGAGATTGAGTGAAAGCGCCAGAATGGCATTAATAAAAATGAGCTTGGCGATGTAAATTTGATAATCGCCGAGAAAACTTTCTGCCTGCGAGAGCACAAGGCCAAACAGCAGCATGACCATGATGCTCAGAAGTGTGCTTCTGTTCAGGCGCATTAGATTTTCTCCTCCATTCGCTCGCCAAGCAGACCAGTGGGCTTGAACAGCAACACGAGCACCAGCAGCACAAAGGCAAAGGCGTCGCGGTAACCAGAAAGCTCAGGCATGAAGGCCACGGTCATAATTTCCACAAAGCCCAGAGCAACACCGCCGATAACAGCGCCCTGAATGGAGCCGATACCGCCAAACACGGCAGCAATAAAGGCTTTAAGGCCGGGCATGATACCCATGTCGGGGTGCACCTGTGGGTAGCGCAGGGCCCACATAATGCCCGATGCCGCCGCAAGCGCGGAGCCAATACCAAAGGTAAGGGCAATAATGTTGTCTACCCGCACACCCAAAAGGCGTGTTGTTTCAATGTCTTTTGATATGGCGCGCATGGCAAGACCGGGCTTGGTGCGGTAAACCACATACAAAAGAATACCCACAAGCACTATGGTCATTGCGGGCACAAAAGCAGTGAGGGGCAAAATACGTATGCCGCCAAGCTGCCATTCGGAAACCAGCCATTCGGGCTGCAACACTGGGCGAGGCTGGCCGGTAAAGATAACCACGGCAAGGCTTTCAATAAAAAATGATACCGCAATGGCGCTGATAAGCGCCGAAATACGGGGGGCATCGCGCAGGGGCCGGTAGGCTATTCTTTCCACAAGAATACCAAGGGCGCTGGCACCCATAACGGCGACCACAGCGGCAACACCCCAAGGCCAACCAAAGGCGAACGTGCCAAAAAATACGAAATACGCGCCCAACATCAAAATATCGCCGTGGGCGAAGTTGATTAGGCGCAAAATGCCGTAAACCATGGTGTAGCCGATGGCAATAAGCGCATACAGCGACCCAAGGGTCAGGGCGTTGAAACAGTGCTGCAAAAACATGTCAAGGCTCATGGGCCACCTCAGCGCCTCGCAACGGACAAAAGGCCATACAGGCCCACTCCGCCCGAACAGCGGCAAAAAAATGAAAAAAGCGCCCCGCAGCGAATATCGCTGCGGGGCTGATCAGATGCAAACTTATTTGGGGGTTACTTCGCCCACGTAAACGCGCTTGCCATCTTTGTATTCAATGATGCCCACGGGCATTTCTGCGTCATGGGTAGCGTTGATGGTCAGCAAGCCCAGAGCGGTGGGCAGGTCCTTGGTTTCTGCCAGAGCCTTGGCAATGGCCTTGGGATCAGAGGAATTGGCACGCTTGATGGCGTCAAGAATCAGGAAGTAGGTGTTGTAACCAAGAGCGCCGTTAACGTTGGTTTCCTTGTCAGGATAGGCAGCCTTCCAAGCTTCGGTGAAGCGCTTGGCGGCGGGGCTCATGTTGGGCATGGCCGGGTCGTAGGGGAAGGTGGTGTGCAGGAAGCCTTCGGCAGCCTTGCCACCCAGCTTGAGGGTGTCGGGGTTGTCCATGGCGTCGCCGCCCATGAGGCGGAACTTGGCGCCCAGTTCGCGGGCCTGCTTCATGATGATGGCGCCTTCGGCGAAGTACGCGGGCATGAAGACAACATCAGGCTTTTTGGCGATCAGTTCGGTCAGCTGGGCGGTGAAGTCCTGGTCGCCGGTGCTGTACTTGAGGGTAGCAACAATTTCGCCACCAAGCTTCTTGAAATCGCGGGTAAAGAAGCTGGAGAGGCCCACTGCGTAGTCGCTGGTCATGTCCATGAGCACGGCGGCCTTACGAAGGCCAAGGGTTTCATAGGCATAGGTAGCGGCAGCGGCACCCTGATAGGGGTCGATGAAGCAGGCGCGGAAGTAGTACTTCTTGCCCTGAGTCACGAGGGGGTTGGTGCAGGAAGTGCCCACGCCGGGCACGGCGGCCTTTTCGGCCACTTCAGCGCCGGCCATGGCCAGCGAAGAACCGTAGGTGCCGATCAGGGACACGACTTTGTCGCGTTCGATAAGGCGCTTGACGGCGTTGGCCGATTCGACCTTATCAGACTTGTTGTCAACCACCACCAGTTCAACGGGGCGGTCGAGCACCTTGGGCATTTCCTTATGGGCGAGACGAACGCCCTCAAGTTCAAGCTGGCCGCCAAAGGCGTTCTGCCCGGTCAGGGGAAGGTACACACCAATTTTGATGGGACCGGCATCAGCGGCAAGCGCCTGCCCGGCAACGCCGAAGGTCAGCGCCAGACCAGCCAGCGCGGCAAGAAATTTACCCATTTTCATCCTAACCCTCCAGAGGTTGTGCGTTCAGAGCGGCCTTTCCACAAGTAGGCCGGTCGCTCCCTACTATAGCCGAGATGCCTTCAGGCTGCAATTGTAATTAGCTGACCTTTCAGCAACTCATAGACAACACGCGGCATAGCGCGCAAAAAGTCGCGCGTCAGGCCTAGAGAATGTGTCCCATTCTGCCGTTAGGGCCAGACCGGGAACAATGGCTCTGACCACGGGAATATCAAAATCCTTTCTGGTCAAATCCACATAAAGGGGACTTCTGCCGTGCGCCGCTAACACCGCCTCAAGCAGGCTGCGATTGGCGCGGGGGGAGGGCAGGCTGTAATCCGGCAAGTCCTCTAACACACGAATGGGCAGTCCGGCTAGTCCTGAAGCAGAGGGAACCGGGGGTTTTGTTTGCGATGTTGAGTACGGCCACGGCGTTTCAGTAAGCGCAGCAAGGGCCGCGCGCGCGCCGCACAAATTTGCGCCGGTGGCCCGCGCAACCCTGCCGTCGCGCCCGGTAACAAAACATTGGTACACGGGCAGCCCAAGCTCGGTGGTCAAATCCTGAAACTGCACGCGTATGCCGCAGGCCGCATAGTCATCCAGCAGCGATTGCACCATTTTATCGTGGCTGCGCAGCGTAAAACAACGCGTGCGGCTGTAGGGCGTGGTTGCCTCTGCGTCGCGCTCGGCAATTTCCGTCAAGGCGGCAACCACGGCTTCATCCATGATGTTGCCCGATGCAAGCCCCGTGGAACCGCCAGCCAAAAAGAGCGCCTGCTCATCAAGATTGCAAAAAAGAAAAACCGCCTGTGCCGGAACAAGCACTGACGCACCAGCAGTATCGCTGGCGGGCAGCCAGTGCAGCGGCGCATCCTGATACGGAGCCTCAAGGGGCAGCAGGTTGGGATCAAGCGCCGCCCTGCCCTGCTCCACCAACTCGGAATACCGGGCCAAAGTCAAGGGCAGGTTTGCCTTGCGGTCAAGAATCATGCCCGCGCTGCCTTGCGCACATACAGCAGGGCCAACGCTCACATAGGTGCTGGCACGCTCCACAATCTCCATGGCATACGAGGCTCTGGCCCCGGCAAGCGAAAGCCCTCGCCCGTAAGCCGTGGCCTTGCCCTTGAGTGTGTGGCGCACGGAACCGCTGCTGACAGCTATATCCACCTGCCAGCCCCGCAAAAGGGCAATGGGTGAGAGCGAGGCTTCGTGGCGCATTTCCGGCCCATCCACAGTGCCGTTTTCCATCAAGGCGTCAAGGGCGCGCAGGTAGGTTTCCTGCGCTGGCGGCCGCTGCCAAGGATCCCACGCCTCAGCCTTGAATTTTGCGTACTGCTGCGCAAGCGCATCGGCATGGGCAGCCATGCGATGGGCCGCAGCATTGATGGCCTCGGCGTTAAAAAGCGGGGCTATACCGGCTTCATCCGGGCGAGGCAACGTATGGTGCTCGCAAATATTGGCGCGAAAAAGAGCACTCCAGGCGGCAGCCGTGGCGTGGTCTGGCAAGCTGGCTGCCCGCAGGTACACCGCAGGGCTGTAAGGTGCAAGGCGCTGAGCAGCATCTGCCGGAAAAACCGTTTGGACGCCATCTCCGTAAGCCAAATCGTTGCCTAACAGAACAGATTCTGCCAGCAAAGCGGCCAGTACCGGGCGCGTAAAGGTGTCGCTGCCAGCATTGTAGCAGCCCGCTGCAAGAGCGCGCAAATCGCTTTGGGGCATGCCCGCAATCTGACGCAGCAGGTGCAAATGCAAAAAGTCATCCATGGGCGCGGCCTCTAGGCGCTCAAGTGCCTGCTCAAAGCTCAGGCTCTGGGGCGGAACACAGGAAAAATAGCCCGTGGTGGCCTGCGTTTGCTCATGGGTGTAGGCATAATCGAGCACAGGCAGCTCATGGTTTGTCGTTGCAGCATTTGCGGTATCATTGTCCATCATAATCAACCCCAATGGTGTGGGTTTTGCCAGAGCAGCATTGCAAGGCAAGCTTGGCCCAAGCTGTAGGCCATGGCAAGTTTGCCTGTCACATATGGCTGGGGCAGGTGGCGCTTGCTTTCATACAAAACTACTCAGAAACTACACCAAAAAAAGGCGGGCCGACATGCGACCCGCCTAAAAAAAGGGAAGCCCTCCCAAGAGAGGGCTTCCGTAAAGGCATATTACCGCTTGGAGTACTGGTACCGAGCGCGGGCAGCGCGCAGACCGTACTTTTTACGTTCTTTCTTGCGGGCGTCGCGGGTAAGGAAGCCAGCTTTTTTGAGAATGGGGCGCAGAGCCGGATCAACCAGCAGCAGCGCACGCGAAATACCGTGGCGCACAGCTTCGGCCTGGCCTGTAACACCGCCACCGGCAACGTTAATGCGAATGTCAAACTTGTCGGCCAACTTGGCAAGAACCAAGGGCTGACGAATGATCATTTGCAGGGTCTTGCGAGGAAAATAATCCTCAAAGGAGCGGCCGTTAACCGTGATGCCGCCGGAACCGGCGTAAATGCGGGTACGGGCCGTTGCGGTCTTGCGGCGGCCGGTGCCGTATTCAAATTTCTCGCTCATGGCTCTTTACTCCTTAATGCGGCAGCGTCAGCGGCTGGGGATTCTGGGCCGTATGCGGATGTTCGGACCCGGCGTAGATCTTCAGTTTCTTCAGCATGGCGCGGCCCAAACGATTCTTGGGCAGCATGCCACGCACCGCAGCGGTAAGCACGCGGGCGGGCTTGTCAGCCAGCATGTCGCCGAGTTGGGTGGTCTTGAGGCCGCCCACCCAGCCAGAATGCCGGTAGTACTTTTTGTCGGTCAATTTCTTGCCGGTAACTTTAATTTTCTCGCAGTTCACAACCACGATAAAGTCACCATTATCCATATGGGGAGCGAATTCGGGCTTGTGCTTGCCGCGCAGGCGGTGGGCGATCTGGCTGGCCAGACGGCCGAGCACCTGATCCTGAGCGTCAACCACGAACCATTCACGGTTGATGTCTTTGGGGGTGGGGCTGAACGTCTTCATCGGAGTGACTCCTCACATCTGCAAATATCAGCGGCCATCAAGGCAGCAAAAAGATCCATTGCGCGATGTGCCGTCGAACGGGGATGACGACAATATCGCAGTAAAGGCAGCCTCAATACTATAAACGCCAAGGGCTGTCAAGCTTTCATCCCCCATGGGATGAAAAACTAGCCATTTCAGCGTTACACCGCAACAGGAATATGGCTGGTTGCTGGGCAACCGCACATCCAAAAAAAATTGGGGTGCACCGCCATGCGTACAAAAACACAGGCGACACTTTCCCGGTAACGGCGTTGAAGCTCTTGAGCTTTACCCCATCTCCCCCTATAGTGCAAACTGTTTTTTGCGTTGCCATTTTTCTGGGAGGGATACAATGCCCGTAATCCGCAAAAATCTGCTTCAGCTCATCTTTTCTGGCGCGTACCTGCTACGTTGGAACGACAAGCTGCGCCCGGTCGAGCTGCTTGAAACAGACAAACAAGCCCACAAGATGCTGCTGGCCTGCGTGCTGTGGCACGAAAACTCGCGCCATCTGCCAGATGCAGAGCGCGTGACGCTGGCCACGGAAGTGATTGAAGGCGGGCTGTTCGATTATTTTTACAGACTCATCATTACCGATGTTAAGCCCCCTATCTACTATAAAATCAAAGAGAATCCAGAACAGTTCCGCCAACTTACCCAGCACGTGCTCGACAAGCTGGAACCAGCCCTTGCCCCCCTTGGCCCCTTTTGGGAGCGCATGCGCCAGTGGCACACCAGCCCGGACGACGACACCCCCGCCCGCCGCATACTCACAGCTGCCCACCTGTTTGCCTCGCAGTGGGAATTTAAGCTCATAGAGCCGCTCAACGCGCCCTTTGATGACGAAATGGGCGACATCGGCCAATCATTTCCTGACCGACTCGACACCTTTACCGAGCTTCGGGGCCTTGGCTCCATGCGCACCCCCGGAACCGCCCTTGCACGCCTAGCCAACCTGTGCGGGCAGCTGCGTTTTCAGGTTCGGTGGACACAAGCCCCTAGAATTCCAGCTACATCAGTACTGGGACACATGTTTATTGTGGCTAGCTATGCCTACTTTTTCAGCCTTGCGGTGGAGGCCTGCCCCGCACGCGCCAACAATAACTTCTTTTGTGGGCTGTTCCACGATCTGCCCGAAGTACTCACCCGCGACATCATTTCGCCAGTCAAGCAATCCATTTCAGACTTGCCCAAAATTATTAAGGAATATGAGGACAAGGAGCTGGAACGCCGAGTTTTTGGCCCCCTGAAAGGCGAGGGTTTTACCTCGCTGGTAGAGCGCATTGAATACTACCTTGGCGCACGTGTGGGATCAGAATTTCAGGAATGTGTGCGTGAAAACGGCGTGGTGCGGGCGGTCGAGGGCTTTTCCGCTCTTGCGGCGTGCAACTGTGATGCGCTTGACCCCAAGGATGGCCAGCTTATAAAGGTTTGCGACAATCTGGCGGCCTTTCTTGAAGCCCATAGCTCCATTCGTAACGGTGTTTCTTCTCCGCACCTGCTTGAGGCCTGTGTGCGCCTGCAAACCCGCCTACGCGAAAATTCACCCAATGGTCTGGGGCTTGATGCCCTGCTTGCCGACTTTGACTAACCCCACACATACCATGAAAAAACTTTGTTCTGCCCGCAGGATGCGCTCTCTTTTGCTTTTGACCACTGCCGTTGCCTGCCTGATTGTTGCTGCGCCCCGACCATGTGCTGCCTTGGCCATTTCCAAAGGGCTGCCCTTTTACGCTCAAGACATGGAATTTTATTATCAGCATCACCGGGTAGATACCTTGCCCGGAATTTTGCGCACCTTTGACTCACAAGGCGTGCTGCGCGACAGCCTCAAGCAGCTTATGCTGGCTGCTTTCTTGGGACAGGTACTGCGCGACCC
>CAYPRZ010000136.1:0-7393 GCA_964413315.1 uncultured Desulfovibrio sp.
CCTTTCCATCAAGCACACCCAAAGGCAGCGGCCCGGGGTGCCCGGTGGGACGGCGCGTGGTGCGTCGTCCATTTTTTGCGCCCAAGGCGGTTTGTCCGTCAGGAGGCGCACATCGGGTTGCAGGGTCAGGGCATGGGTGGAAGAAGTTAACCCTTTGGAGGAATCCCAATGGCTTATGTCAGCATGAAGCAAATGCTGGAAACCGGCGTGCATTTCGGTCACCAGACCCGCCGCTGGAATCCCAAGATGCGTCCTTTCATCTTTGGCGCCCGTAACGGCATCCATATCATCGACCTTCAGCAGACCGTCAAGCTGTTCCGCGTCGCTTACGACAAGGTGGTCGACACTGTTGCCAAGGGCGGCAAGGTGCTGTTTATCGGTACCAAGCGTCAGGCTCAGGAAGCTGTGGCCGCCGAAGCTGGCCGCGCTGGTCAGTATCATGTGACCAACCGTTGGATGGGCGGCACGCTCACCAACTTTGTCACCATTCAGAAGAGCGTGGACCGTCTTAAGAAGCTCGAAGCCATGTTTGGCGACGGCACCATCAATCGCTACCAGAAGAAGGAAATTCTGCTTCTGGAACGCGAAATGAACAAGCTTGAGGAAACCTTGGGCGGTATCAAGAACATGGACCGCATTCCCCAGCTTGCCTTCATCATCGACCCGCACCGTGAAGACATCGCCGTGAAGGAATGCCGCAAGCTTGGTATCCCGATTGTGGCCGTGACCGACACCAACTGCGACCCCGATGTCATTGACTACATCATTCCCGGCAACGACGACGCCATCCGCGCCATCAAGTTGTTTGTGGCTGCTTTTGCCGAAGCCTGCATGGAAGGCGAAGCCATGAACAAGGATCGCAAGGGCGAAGTTGTGAACGCTGAAGAAGCCATGCAGAAGGCCGAAGCTGCTGCCCCCGCGCAGGAAGCCGCCGCCGAATAGTCTGGCCTTTCCATATTCCGTATCCTGGGGGCGGCGCAACCTGTAAAGGCTGCGCTGCCCTCGTCTGGATGAAGGCTTGTGCGCCGCGCTTTGCGCTGGCCGCGCAACCAATCAGAAAGTTATGAAACTCCGGCTTGGGGCCGGACAGCGTGTGGAGTATACTATGGCTATCACTGCACAATTGGTTAAAGAACTGCGCGACATGACCGCCGCAGGCATGATGGACTGCAAGAAGGCTCTGGTTGAAGTGGAAGGCGACCTGGAAAAGGCCGTTGACTGGCTGCGCCAGAAGGGCATGGCCAAGGCTGCTAAAAAGTCTGGCCGCGCCACCAGCGAAGGCCTCGTGACCGTGGCCACCAGCGCCGACGGCATGCACATTGCCATGGGTTCGCTGCTGTGCGAAACCGACTTTGTGGCCCGCGGCGAACAGTTCCAGACCATGGCCACCCGCGTGACCCAGGTTATCCTTGAAAAGGCCCCCGCCGACGCCGAAGCCCTTGATGCCCTTTTGGGCGAAGAAGTGACCCAGCTCATCGCCTCTGTGGGCGAAAACATGCAGCTTGGCAAGTTTGCCCGCTTCAGCAAGAAGGGCGCCAACGATGTGGTGGGTCAGTACATCCACGCCAACAGCAAGATCGGCGTGCTTGTGTACCTTACCTGCGGCAAGGCCGAAAGCGCCGCCAAGCCCGAAGTGCTGGAACTGGCCAAGAACCTTTCCATGCAGGTTGCCGCTGCCAGCCCGCTGGCCCTCGACGCCTCCTGCCTTGATCCGGCCGCTGTGGAACGTGAACGCGAAGTTTACCGCCAAAAGGCCATTGAAGAAGGCAAGCCCGCCCAGATCGTGGACAAAATTGCCGACGGCGCAGTGAAGAAGTTCCAGAAGGAAGTGTGCCTGATGGACCAGCTCTTCATCCGCGACGACAAAAAGACCATTGCCGACGTGGTGCGCGAAACCGGCAAGGCCATTGGTGACGAAATCACTGTCACCGGTTTTGAACGCATTCAGCTTGCTGCCGAGTAGTCGCAACGCTGCGCCGGGGTACCGGCGGCCAGTGTGCAGACCTTTGGGTAAGCACGATTTTAGGGGAGCCTTTGGGCTCCCCTTTGTGTTTCAGGGGCATGCCTTCCCTGTTGCTGTGCCGGGTTAGCCAGCCCCGGCAATGCTGGTTGCGCAGACGGCCCGCACTGGTTACCCTTGTTTTATGCTGCGGGCTGAGGGCCTTTGGCATGCCGTGCGGCAGTTGACCTGCCATCAACAGGGGGTTGCCGCCCCCAATAAAAATATACGCAATTGCGGCCAAGCCGCTGGAGAAAATATGTGGGATCTGGCATGGGTAACTGACCCATCGGCATGGGCCGGTCTGGGCACGCTGATACTGCTTGAAGTGGTTCTTGGCGTGGATAACTTGGTGTTCATATCCATTCTTGTGGGCAAGCTGCCGCACGAAAAGAAACGCCAGGCATTCATGACTGGTCTTGGTCTTGCCCTGCTTATGCGCATGGTGCTGCTGGCCTTTATGGCGCGGCTTGTCTTGCTCACAGACCCTTTGTTCACACTGGGCGGCCACGGCTATTCTGCCCGCGATCTCATACTTATGGCGGGCGGCGTATTTTTGTTGCTCAAGGGCACCATGGAGCTGCACGACAGGCTTGAGGGCCACGCGGGCAGGTTCAACACAGAGGGGCCCCGCGTTGGCTACTGGCAGGTGATTTTTCAGATTATAATACTGGACGCCGTGTTCTCGCTCGATTCCATCATCACCTCGGTGGGCATGGTTGACCATGTGTTCATCATGATGCTGGCCGTGGTGGCGGCCATGGTTATCATGGTGCTGGCGGCGGCTCCCTTGCTGGAATTTGTGGAGCGTCATCCAACAGTCATAGTGCTTTGCCTTGGCTTTTTGCTGATGATCGGCCTGAGCCTTCTTGCTGACGGCCTCGGTTATCATATTCCCAAGGGTTACATGTACGCGGCCATCGGGTTTTCTGTGGCGGTGGAGGCCTGCAACCAGTGGGCCCTGCGCAGTCGGCGCAGGCGCTACAGTATGCGCGATATGCGCGAATCAACGGCCCGTGTGATCCTTAATCTGCTGGGCGGCGGCGTGCCCGGCGGCGGCGAAGCCCAGCTGGAAGCTGCAGCCCTTGCGGGCGACGCCAACGGGCAGCTGTTTGCACCCAAGGAAAGGGACATGGTGGCCCGTGTGATCCGCCTTGGCGGGCGCACAGCACGTTTTATCATGATTCCGCGCCAGCGTGTGGAATGGCTTGACAGTAACGCCGACCGCGCCACGGCCACCCGTTTTGCAGCAGCTTCGCGTCTTGCATGGCTGCCCGTGTTGCGGCGCGATACCGATGAAGTTTTGGGAGTGGTGCACCCCGGCGATATTTTGCTGCAAGAGCAGCAGGGCATTGGCAGCCGCGAGTGGGACTTGAAAAATTTTGTGCGGCCCGCGCCCACCATTTTTGAGCACACCCCGTTGCCGACAATCTTGGAGGATTTTCGTACACATCCCGCGCCATTGGCATTTGTACGCGATGAATACGGCGGTGTTGTGGGCATTATTACCCCAGCCGAACTGCTGAGCATGCTTGCGGGGCAGATGGGTGACATGCCCGCCGGGCCAGAGGTGTGCCGCAGGGCCGACGGCAGTTGGGTGTTCCCCGGCAGGCTGGCAGTAGATTTGTTTGCCAGCTGGCTTGGGGTTAGCCTGCCGCCGCGCCTTTTTAGCGCCACCCTTGGCGGGCTGATCATGGAGCGGCTGGGCCGTATACCAGAGCAGGGAGCGCGGCTGCGCTATCAGGGCTGGGAGCTGGAGATAACCCGCATGGACCGCCGCCGTATCGACGAAGTGCGGGCGGTCAAACTGCTGTTGCCCCACAACGACAGCCGCAAGAAAAAAAAGTAATCTCGCAGCCGTGCAAAACTGGTCTGACATGTTGACAGCTTGCAGGGTGCGGGCGTAGGGTTACCCCATGAGCATGAACACACAACCTTCTTTCCGTCAGGTAGCGATGCTATCCATTATGTGCGCCGTAGTAGTACGGTGCCATAATTTGCGCGCGTCCTGAGCAGGGAAGGTCTAAAGGTATATTTAAACCCCGCTGGCGCGAGTCGGCGGGGTTTTTTAATCCGCACACCGCCGACAAGCCCCACCATCAAAAAGGAGTCTTGCGGCGATGTTACGTCTTTCGGGAGCAGAACTCACCATCCGCCTGCTGGAAAACCAGGGTGTCACGCACATTGCGGGTATTCCGGGCGGTTTTAATCTTCCCCTTTACGATGCCCTTGGGCGCAGGGGAACAATCCGCCACATCCTCGCCCGGCATGAGCAGGGCGCTGGTTTCATTGCTCAGGGCATGGCCAGAGTCACTGGCCGCCCCGGCGTTATCTTTGCCACATCCGGCCCTGGAGCCACCAATACGCTTACGGCGCTGGCCGACGCGCGCATGGATTCCGTGCCGCTTGTGTGCATTACCGGGCAGGTTCCCCTGAGCATGATCGGCACCGATGCCTTTCAAGAGGTGGACATCTACGGCATGTCCATTCCCGCCACCAAGCACAACTTTATTGTGCGCTCCATAGACGAACTTTTGCGGGTCATTCCTGAGGCCTTTGCCATTGCCGCTGGTGACCGCCCCGGCCCAGTGCTGGTGGATATTCCACGCGATGTGCAGGTGGCCGTGGCCGAATTGCAGGATTTGCCCGTTGCGGGCGTTGCCGCCCCTATGCCGCAGCCCGATGCACAGGCCCTTGCCCGCGCCGCAGAGTTGCTGAACCGCGCAGAGCGGCCACTGTTGCTGCTTGGCGGCGGCACATCCTCGCCCGAAGCTTCGGAGGCTGTGCTGGCCTTTATGGAGGCCCGCCGCATACCGGCGGTCATGTCGCTGCGGGGGCTTGGGGCCATACCGCACGGGCACGAGCTGGCCGTGGGCATGCTGGGCATGCACGGTGCGCGGGCCTCAAACCTGCTGGTGGAGGAATGCGACCTGCTCATGGTAGTGGGCGCGCGCCTTGGCGACCGCGCCACCGGGCGGCTCGACAGCTTTTGCCCCAAAACCGGCATTGTGCATATTGATATTGATGCCTGCGAGGTAGGCAAGCTGCGCATACCGCAGGTGGGCATAACGGCAGATGCGGCAGATGCCCTCAAAGCCCTGCTGCCCCTGCTGCACAACAACAATCACGAGCCTTGGCTTGAGCGGGTAGCCGCCTGTAAGGCAGAGCACGGTCTGCGTTTTGACCGCCTTGACGAAGTGCGCTCGCCCTACGGCATAATCAGCCATGTGGCTGAAATTCTGGACGGCAAGGGCATTGTGGCAACCGATGTGGGCCAGCACCAGATGCGCGTTGCTCAGGCCTATCCCATGACCCAGCCCCGGCAGTGGCTGACATCTGGCGGGTTGGGAACCATGGGTTTTGGTCTGCCCGCCGCCATTGGGGCAGCGCTGGCAAAGCCAGAAGAAACCGTGGTCTGTTTTTCTGGCGACGGCAGCCTGCTTATGAATATTCAGGAAATGGCCACCGCCGTTGAAAACCGAGCCAACGTCAAGATCATTTTGTGCAACAACGAGGGTCTTGGCCTTGTGCAACAACAGCAAGACCTGTTTTTTGGGGGTAACCTGTTTGGTTCAACCTTTACGGCGGCCACAGATTTTGTGCGCATTGCGCAGGGCTTTGGCATGCCCGCCTACAGCCTGAACAGCGAGCGTGACCCACGGGCCGTGCTGCAACAGGCCCTTGCCAATCCGGGGCCATGCTTGCTTGAGGTGCGCATGAGCGCAGAAGAAAAGGTGTTTCCCATGGTGCCGCCAGGAGCGGCCAATAGCCAGATGATAGAGGGGGTTAACGCATGAACGGTTCCATGACAAACGCACTTACGACCTTGCACTTGAGCGTCAACAATCATCCCGGTGTGCTTTCGCACGTGTGCGGCCTCTTTGCTGGCCGCGCCTACAACCTTGAGGGCGTGCTGGTTACGCCAGAGGCCAACGGCGATACCTGCCGCATGTGGCTGGTGGTCAAGGACGACGGGCGCATGGAGCAGATTGTAAAGCAGGTTCGCAAACTGCACGATGTGCTTGATGTGCAGGTGGGTCATGCAGAGCCCACGGTATTTAACCGTTTGGCCGGATGCCTTGAATGCTGAATTAAAACCGGGTGCTCCCATGAGGGCGCACCCGGCAACATGTGACTGAATCGGGGCCTGTGCGCCTGAGCGGGCTTGCGTTTGATGGACGCGCAAACCGCCGGGGCACGGGCCTTTTTATTGCTCCAGCAGGGTGGCCCCGTGCGAACCGTCGTAGGGAATGCGTTCAAAGACCTTGCGGCGGGGGGTAAGGCTGATGTGGTAGTACTGGTTTTGGGGAATATAGATAAAGGGCACATCTTCATTGCGCTGCCGCAAAAAAAGCGAAAGCAGCATGCGGTTGATGGCCTGATGCCCCACAATGATCAGGGGCGAGTCACCTGCCAGAAAAAGCGCCCTGCGCAGGCCCCGCTGTACGCGTTCGCGCAGCAGGGCGTAGCTTTCGCCATTGGGGTAAGCATAGGTATATTTGCTGGCATTGCGGCCTTGGGTAACTTCGGGCATGCGCTCGCGAATTTCGCTGTACAGCATGCCTTCGCAATCGCCCGCCCATATTTCGTCAAATTCCTTAAAGGCCATGGCGTGGGCATCGGGCCGTTCGGTGAGCAGGGGAGTGGCTGTTTCGTGCGAGCGTATGCGCGTTGAAGTAAAGACCCACTCAATGGGTTTGCCGCGCAGGTGTGTGGCCAGCGCCTGAGCCTGAGCGCGGCCAGTGGACGTGAGCGGGGGATCGCCGCCGATGCGCCCGCGCAGGTTGAATTCTGTCTGCCCGTGTCGGGCCAGATACAGGCACTGAATCCACACGCTCACAACCATTTCGCGGATGGCGGGGTAGTAGGGCGAACCCTCACAGGGGCGCTCGTCCAAGATGCGGTTGGCTGTAGAATCGACCCGCAGCCAGTACTTTTCGTCCTGCAAGGGTTCGTAAATGGTGTCGTAATAGCTGATACGCTTCATAAAGCTAGCAAGTGCCTCTTCTTCTGTATACGAGGCGTATTCCGGCAGAGTGGTTTTGCGGCGAATGCAGGCATTGAGCAGCAGTTGGTCTTCGTTGACGCATTCCACAAAGAGCACCGGGTGGTCGGTAAGAGTGGTTTCGATAAGGTGTCTACGGGCGCGGCTTACGTTGGTGGCGTCCAGAATGGCCACCTCGCCCTCGCGGGCCAGCCATTCGCGGGCCTGCTCCATATTGCGCATGCAGATCATTTCGCGCGCTTCGCGGCCCAGCTTATTGTTGGGGTCGTAAAAATTGGGGTCGGTAGATTCCGCGCCAATGAGCGCCCGGCGCATATCTCCATTGTTGAATAGTCTAGCGGCTATGCCTTCGGTCATAAGCCCGTCGCGAATACGCTTTGCCAGCGTGG
>CAYPRZ010000137.1:0-7327 GCA_964413315.1 uncultured Desulfovibrio sp.
GGTCAGGTGAAGCGTGGGGTGACGTTGTCAGGTCAAACACAGCGTGAAGTGGAGGTGTTGCGCAATGGCCGCACAAAGGATCAGGTGACGTGGGCAGAAGCAGCGCCGCGTGTTGTGCAGCGTGTTGTGGCAGTGAGTGAGATAGGCAGGTGAAATGTGCTGGGTGATATACGCGAGGTTGTGCCCTGCAAGTTTTGGCAAGCCAATGCCAGCACGCCCCAGTTATTACTGAGGGGCAAAAATTGCATCGCCTGCCGCAGCCATTGCTCTACAGCAAGCAAGGCCGCTTCAATATGGGTGCCAGAAATAACGCAAAGCCCCGGTCTGAACTTCCGTAAAGCATACGGAGCCAGACCGGGGCTTAATTGGTAGCAGCAGCCAGAGGCTAGTGCGGAATGATATTGGCCAGAAAGTCTTTAGCGCGCTGGGTAGCGGGGTTGTCGAAGAACTTGTCCTTGGGGGAGTCTTCAAGAATGGAGCCGCTTTCCATAAACAAAACCCTGTTGGCCACCTTGCGGGCAAAGCCCATTTCGTGGGTAACAACCATCATGGTCATGCCCTCGTAGGCCAGCTCAACCATAACGTCCAGCACTTCATTGATCATTTCTGGATCAAGGGCTGAGGTGGGCTCATCAAACAGCATGGCAACAGGATCCATGCACAGAGCGCGCGCAATGGCCACGCGCTGCTGCTGGCCGCCCGAAAGCTGCGAGGGGTACTTGTCTGTCTGGGGTTCAAGGCCCACGCGCTTGAGCAGCATAAGGCCCTTTTCCATGGCTTCGTCACGGCTGCGCTTAAGCACCTTTTCCTGAGCCAGAACAAGATTGTGGATGATGCTCAGGTGCGGAAAAAGCTCAAAGTGCTGAAAAACCATGCCCACATGGCTGCGCAGACGGGCGAGATTGGTTTTTTTATTGGTCACTTCTGTGCCGTTAACAAAAATCTGGCCAGACTGTACAGGCTCAAGGCCATTAACGGTTTTGATAAGCGTGGACTTACCCGAACCGGAAGGGCCACACACCACCACAACCTCGCCTTTGTGTATGCGTGTGCTACAGTGGCTCAACACGTTGAAGTCACCGTACCACTTGGATACGTTTTCCAGAATAATCATGGCTTCATCGGTGGGATTGATCATAGCTTGAGTCTCTTTTTTACCATGGTTACGGTGACTGAAACACAGAAACAAACTATAAAATAGCCCGATCCCGCAAGCAGCACCATATCAATTTCGTAGCCGGTCGTTTTGCCAATGTTTGAAGCAGTGCGGAAAAAATCCGCCAAGCCGATGATATAGACCAAGGCCGTATCCTGAAAAAGAATCATGCCCTGGGTCATCAGCAGGGGGGTCATAACGCGGAACGCCTGTGGCAGAATAACGTAGGTGAGCGTTTGCGACTTGGTCATGCCAAGCGCTAGCGCTGCGGAATACTGCCCACTGGAAACGCTGCGCATGCCCGCACGGACAATTTCTGCATAGTAGGCTGCCTCAAAGGCGGTAAAAGCCACAATGGCAGAAACAAGGCGTATGTCTGTTTGGGGCGAAAGATTGAAAAACGAGCTCAAAAACTGGGGCACTATAAGGTAGAACCACAGCAGTACCATCACAAGGGGGATGGAACGAAAGCAGTTGACGTAGGCGGCAGAAAGCCAACGCATGGGGGCGTATACAGAAATACGCGCCACAGCCAACAGCGTGCCCAGCACCATGCCCAGCGCAATGGCCGTAATGGTAATCTTAAGCGTAACCATGGCGCCCTGACCGAGCAGGGGCAGGCTCTGCTGAAGAATGCTCCAGTCAAAGCTAAACATTTTTGCCTCCTGTACTCGTGGAGGGCAAACGCATCTTGTTCTCCAGCAGTTTCATAGAGCGCATTACCACAAAGTTTAGCAGCGCGTAGGCAAGGGTAACCGCGATAAACGATTCGTAGGCATAGCCCGAAAATTCAAGCAGTCTGTTGGCCTGAGCTGTCAGCTCTATAAGACCTACGGTCGATGCAACCGCCGAGTTTTTGACCATATTGAGCATTTCAGAGGTCAACGGCGGAATAATGATGCGGTAGGCATTGGGCAAAAGAACATGCCGGTATGTTTGCGGCAGGGTAAGGCCAAGGGCCAGGGCCGCATAGCGCTGCCCGTGCGAGAGCGCCTGAATGCCAGACCTGACCTGCTCACAGACGCGCGCACCTGTAAAAAATCCCAGCGCACATGTAGATATGATAAAAAATTGAATGTTGGGGTTCAGCTCTGCTTTAAACCACACGCTGGCCTTGTAGGGCAAAAGGTCGGGCGCGGCGAGATACCAGATAAAAAACTGAACAATAAGTGGTATGTTGCGAAAAATGGTCACATAGGTTGCGCCAATGGTGCTGAGAATCTTGTTGGGCAGCGTGCGCAAAATGCCAAATAGTGAGCCCAGAACAAAAGCCAGAATCCAGGCACAGACAGACAGGGCCACTGTTGTCAGAAAGCCATCCACCAGCCAGCTGAAGTAGGTGACGTTTCCAAACGGCGCCTGTTCAAAAAATATGCCCCAGTTCCAGTTAGCCTGCATTCGTTGGTTCCATCCCTGTGTAGTAAACGTATATCATGTTGCGGGCTTAACCGCATGTTCTGGCGCGCTGCGTGCAGCGCGCCAGAACACACCTAAAATCAGTTCAGGGCCTTGTCGTTGGGGGCCTTGAAGAGAGCCTTCATTTCGTTGGACATCTCAAAGTTCATGTTCATGTTCTTGGGCGGAATGGGCTGCATGAACCAGCGGTTGAAAGACTTTTCGGCATTGCCGTTGCTCTGTTCGGCAGCAATGGTGGTGTCAACCAGCTTCTTGAACTGGGCATCGCCCTTGCGCACCATGCAGCCGTAAGCTTCAAAGCTCTGCGGCGTGCCAACAATGATCCAGTCGGCGGGCTTTTTGGCCTTGGCGCGTTCGCCAGCCAACAGGGCATCATCCATAAAGAAGGCCACAGCGCGGCCAGATTCCACAGTGCGGAAGGCATCGCCGTGGTCTTTCACGCTGATGATGTTGATGGCAAGGCCCTTTTCGTCGTTCATCTTGTTCAGCAGCTTTTCAGAGGTCGTACCGGCGGTAACGGCCACGTTCTTGCCCTTAAGGTCGGCAAAGTCTTTGATGCCAGAGTCTTTGTTGACCAGCAGACGGGTGCCGATGATGAAAAAGGTGTTGGAGAAGTCAACCTGCTGCTGACGTTCAAGGTTGTTGGTGGTCGAGCCACATTCAAAGTCGAACGTGCCGTTCTGGATAAGGGGAATGCGGTTCTGCGAGGTGATGGGCACGTAGCGAACCTGCAAGTTGGGCATGTTCAGTTCTTTTTTAACAGCCTCTACAACCTTGTTGGAGTAGTCTTGCGCGTAGCCGATGACATTCTGCTGAAGGTCATAGTAGGAAAAAGGCACGGAAGATTCACGGTGACCCACCACAATCACGCCGGTTTCCTTAATCTTTTTCAAGGTGCCGGTGAGCTCTTCTGCCTGACCGCCCTGAGCAGAGGTCAGAAGAAGCAGAGCCGCCAAAGCGGACAAAATGGATTTCTTCAGCGCCATGGTTTCCTCCTGGAATGGCATTTACGGAAGGCGACGCCACTGTTGTCAAACGAGAGCGCCGCGCAAGGAATGGTTCAGCAAAAGCACAACCCTTGCCTCCAGAACGCATGTACCAACACATACCATTCTGATGGGTGAACGCCGCACACTGGCGGGCTTTCGGGTAACCAGCTTTTCCCGGTTCTCCTGCCAGAGTATAATGGCTGCACATGTGGTCTAGTCAGATCGGGCAGCCAAACACGCCGGGTGCACATAGCAATACGTGCACGCCGAATCACGCCACTGTAAACGATAAGACAGCAATCAGCAAAGAAAATTACTATAAAACCACTTGAGCCGCTTGTCAGCCCGTGGCCATCGCTGATTGGTGCCTTGGGGGGAAGGCGCCTTTGCACTTGCCAGAGGTATGAACCACAAGCAGTTATGTGGCGGCCAAATGCATGCAGCAGATTTTTCGGTAAAATACCTCGTCATCATTATAAATCTTGGCCCTTGTGTCAATAAGCTCCTTGCTGCGCGTGGGTTGCGAGGCCATGACAATCATTGGGATTTTGGCGCAGGTTTTTGAAATTTTTTTTCAGGTTTGTGCTATTGGCCCTGCTTGTTTTGTCCGATAAAGAATAATATGATCAAACAAGTTGGTAATGCTTTATTTCGCCAGCTTATCGCCTCTCAGGTGTCGCTTTTTAAAGGATGGGTTTATGGTATTTTTTTCCCATGCGATTGCGCTGACTTTGTTGATTTCTTTGGCTCTTGCAGAAAAAATTGACGGGTTTTGGTGGCTGGCTTTGGCGGGTGTGGCGCTATGCGTGGTGGCAGATGCCGTGCTGTGGGTCCGCTCCTTGGCAGCAGCAGGGCAAATGCGACAGAATATGCAGCAGGCCACTGGCGCTAGCAGCGCTGGCAGGGGCGCAAACAACGCCGAGATGCTTGCCCATTGTCTTGAGCGCATGGGTAAAGCCGAGATGCAGCTAGAGGCCGAGCGGCAGCGCACGGCAGAGCTTGAAGCAAGCCGTGCTGAATTGCAAAATAACCTACAGGCAGCGCAGGCAGAAAATGCAGCCCTGCTTGATAAATTTGAACGCGGTGACGCCGTGTTGCACAAGGCACACACGGTTTGTGCCAAGCTTTCTGGCGAGGCACAAAACCTCGCAACCCTTGTTTCAGAGGTAAATCAGGGTGTTGCAGTACAGCGCGACCGCCTGAACGAAACTGGCGAGGCCATGGATTCTGTTTCGCAAGGTGCGCAAGAGTCCTCCATGCGCGTGCGCGAACTTTCTGATAACGCCCAGTCGGCCAGTGCCAACGCCTCGGCCAGCAAGCAGGAAGTTGACGGAGCTGTTGATTCTATTGAAAAACTCAAAAATACCATTGTGCTTCTTAAGGAGGCCATGGCAGGGCTGGGCGAAAAAGCCAGCAATATTGGCAAGGTAATGGCGGTTATTAATGAAGTGGCCGACCAGACCAACCTGCTGGCCTTAAACGCTGCCATTGAGGCTGCCCGCGCGGGTGAGGCTGGCCGTGGTTTTGCTGTAGTTGCCGACGAGGTGCGCAAACTGGCAGAAAAAACCATGGGTGCCACCAGAGAAGTTGAAGATGCCGTTAAGGCCATACAGCAGGAAACACGGCGCAATGCCGAAACTGTAGAGGCAGCGGCCCAGCTGAGCGTTGAAGGGGCCAGTTCCGCATCGTTGGCTGGCAGCCGCCTTGGTGAAATTCTTGAGGCCATGTCTGGCACGGCGCAGCATCTGCATGCAGTGGCTGCAACGGCGGGTGTGCAGTCTGACAATATTGAAGATGCCAACAAGGCTCTGGATGAAATACGCGTTGTTGCAGAGCAGACATCTGGCAACATGCAGGTGTTTACCTCTGCGCTGTTGACTTTTCAGGGCGGTATGGAAGAGCTTGATATGATAGTCAACGCCATGGTCAGTGGCGACTATGAGCGGGCAGCATCGAGCAAATTTGTGCAGTGGACATCAAGCATGGATTTGGGCATCAGCGACATAGACAGCCAGCACCGCATGCTTGTTGGCTATATCAACGACCTGCACAGTGCCATGTCCAACCACCGCAGCGCGCGTGAGCTGCTCGATATTTTGCACAAACTGCGAGATTACACCAGCACACACTTCAGGGATGAAGAAAGGCACTTTGTCCACACCGATTACCCCTTGGTCAAAGATCACCTTAAGATTCACAGAGAATTTGAGGCCAAGGTGGATGAAGTGGAACGCGGCATAAAAGAAGGCACTGTCACCCTGAGCATGGATTTGCTGTCGTTTCTTAAAGACTGGCTGGTAAAGCACATAATGGGCATGGATACGCAGTACGTGCCCCATGTCAAAAAAAGCGCCAAAGCCGCAACCATGTCAAAACGCAAGGCAAGCTGACAAGGTACGCCTGAGCTATTTAAGCTGGGCCCGTTTCACCCTAAGTGTTTAATAAAGCAGAAAGGTGAGGCGGGCCTTGTTTTGTTGTGCGGTTTTCTTGACATATTCCATTGCGGAATAACCCCAAATTATCCATAGTATTCATTGGGTAAACTGCGCCCCTGTCAGGTTGCAGCAGTCTTGGCCGTATGGGTTTTGAGCTTGCTGCATGTTTTATGGTGCTGCATATGATTTTTTGCGCCACAGTCAACTGCGGATAGCGGAGAAATAATGTTTATTCAGTATGTTGCTGTAAACAAGAGCTCCAATTGCCTAGCAGCTGTTTGGGTCTGTCTGTTGTTGCTGGCCTTGCCTGATTATGCTTGTGCGTTTGACTCTGTAGCCCTGCAACAGGATGCGGTGGTTTTGACGCCAGCCGAGCACGCCTACTTGAAAGAACATAAAAAAGTCACCCTGTGTGTTGACCCAGACTGGGTTCCCTATGAGCGCATAGACGCCTCTGGCAAGCATGTGGGCATAGCCGCAGACCTTTTGGCGCTGGTAGAGGCCAGAACAGGCCTTGAATTTCATCTTGTGCCAACCCGCGACTGGAATGAAAGCTTGGAATTTTCCAAATCAGGCAAGTGTCAGGCTCTGAGCTTTTTGAACCAAAGCGTAGAGCGCAGCGAATGGCTGATTTTTACATCCCCGTTGTTCAGCGATCCCAATGTCTTCATCACGCGTGAAGAGCATCCCTTTATTTCTGACCCTGCCGCGCTTGAAAACGAATCCATTGTGTTTCCTGAGGGAACCGCCATGGAGGGCTTGATCAGAGAGCGTTACCCAAACCTTGAAATCAAGCTTGCCAAGTCAGAGGATGAAACCCTCGATATGGTTTCTTCCCGGCACAGTTCCATGACCATGCGTTCGCTGATTGTTGCGGCCTATATTATTCGCAAAAACGGCCTGTTTAACCTGAAAATTGCTGGGCAATTGCCCATGTATACAAATCACCTGCGTATTGGCGTGCGTAAAAGTGAGGGGGTGCTGCGCAATATTCTGGATAAAGGCGTGCAGTCCATAACACCGCAGGAAAGAGGCCGGGTGGTAAACCAGCATGTGGCCATCAATGTACAGACCATGCTTGATCCGCGTTGGCTGTTTATGGGCGGCGGGCTGACGGCACTTATTGCAGCCCTTTGGGGCTACTGGACATACCGGTTGCGCAAGCTCAACGCGGCCCTTCTGCACCTTTCCAATACCGATAGCCTGACAGGCCTTGCCAACAGGCAAAAGCTGTCGGGCAGCATGGCCGAGGCCATGATCCGTTCGCACCAGTATGAGTTTGGCGGATTCAACTTGCAAGTGCAACACCCTCAAAGTTGAATGAAAAGGCA
>CAYPRZ010000138.1:0-5517 GCA_964413315.1 uncultured Desulfovibrio sp.
TAACAAGGCTGGTTACCATGCTGCCCAGAGCCGTGTTTACGCTGCTTCTTTTCATCATATTGGTGGCAAACGGAGCTTTGCCTGCGCTGGCCTGCACAAGCCTACGCGTAAAGACAACTGACGGCGGCATTTTTTATGCCCGCACCATGGAATTTCCCACTTCGCCCAAGGCCGTGGTTGCCATTTTTCCCAAGGGCACACCCATGCGCGGAACCCTGCCCGACGGCAACCAGGGCGGCCTGAGCTGGACGGCCAAATACGGCTTTGTGGGCATGCGCGACTTTGCCCCGCCCATAGTCAGCGACGGCATGAACGAAAAGGGCCTTGTGGTGGGCATGCTGCTGTTTCCCGGTTTTGCGGGCTACCAGCCTTATGATTCGGCCCTTGCCAGTAAAACCATTGCCAATTTTGAAATGGCCAACTGGATGCTTGCTAACTATGCAACGGTGGACGAGGTGCGCGAGGGCCTCAAGGGAATTCGCGTTTGCGAAGCACCTCTGCCTCTGCCCGGCGGCACTATGTTGTTCACGATGCCACAGGCGGCTGCATTGTAGTTGAATATACCGATGGCCAGCTTAAGGAGTACGACAATCCTCTGGGCATTATGACCAATTCGCCGCCCTTTGACTGGATGCTCATCAACCTTTCTAACTACGTAAATCTGTCTGCCACCGGTGTTCCCAAGCTCGATCTGGCGGGATTTTCCATCCACCAAACTGGGCAGGGCTCTGGCATGCTGGGCCTGCCGGGCGACTTTAGCCCGCCCCACCGTTTTGTACGCACGGTTGCGCTTGCACAGGCATCATTGCCGGTCACGGGCCCGGACGACGGTGTGACCCTAGCCATGACCCTTATCGACAGCGTGGACATCCCCAAGGGCACCGTGCGGCAAGCCACGCCCACAGGCGATAATTACGATGTTACCGTGTGGTCGGTAGTGGGCGATACACAGCGCTTGCGCTACTACTTTCGCACCTACGACAACAAAAACTGGTTTATGGTCGATGTGGCCCGCGCTCTTGACCAAGCCAAGGTTCCCGCTGCCATACCCGTGGGCATGCAGCCCTCCTACCCCGATGTGACCGACACAGCCAACCCCGCACAGTAACTGACACTCTGCTTGACAATTATGGAAGTTATCTACTGGACAAGAAACTGAGCGCCGACTACATGCAGGATTCGGTGCACATGCAAAAGAGCTGGGTAGATCCAACAATCGGCGCGCGCACAAACATACATTTCAGCAAAAACTGGTACGGCGAACTGCGCGGCGGCGTTGGGGGCTTTGGCGCAAGCTCAACCTTTACTTGGGACGCCATGGCCCTCATTGGCTACAATTTTTGGGAAAACGCGACCATTCTTGGCGGATACCGGGCCGTGGGCCTGAACTATGAAAGTGGAAGCGGCCAGGATAATTTCAAGGTAAACGCCACCATGCTCGGCCCTATTGTTGGTATGGCATTTCATTTTAGGCCCCAGCGTGTACACATGATTACAGTGTTGGGCAGAACCGCCAGCGACACCTGAGCCGCTTGTTCTGCCCAACACTTTCTCCATTTGCCTACCCACGCACATCGTTGTCGCTACAATTGCAACCGGCAGATGCCTTTTGACTGCACGGACAAAAATTACTACCATTCCGCCTCTTTCCGCACGGGTTTCAAACATTTGTGCGGCTGCCCTTTTTTGGCCCAAACTACGCGCACACGGAAGCATTCATGCAGAAAGTTCTTATTGTTGAAGACAGCCGAACAACCGCGCGGTTTATGGCGCATAACCTCAAAGAACAGCTTGGTCTGGCTTACGACTGCGCAGAAAATCTCAGCGAGGCCATGCAACTGCTGCAAACAGACGCCTCGCAGTATTTTCTTGCCCTGTGCGACCTCAATCTGCCCGACGCCCCCAATGGCGAGATAGTGCCGGCAATTCTGGCCCAAAAAATTCCCGTGGTTGTTGTCAGCGCCACCTTTGACGAAGACATATATAAACGCCTTATGGTTCAGGGTGTTACAGATTATATAGTCAAGCGCACCCCCGACGACATGATGTACCTCATGCGCGTTGTGCGCCGGCTGCGCGCGAACAGCGGCGTAGAAGCCCTGATTGTAGACGACTCACATCTGTGGCGCATGCAGGTTTCTGAACTGCTGCGCCGGCAGCGCATTACAGCGTACACGGCAGGCAATGGCATTGAAGCCCTCCAGATACTCAAGGAACACCCCGGCATACGCATTGTGCTGGCCGACCACTACATGCCCGGCATGGACGGTATGGAGCTGACCGCCGCCATACGCAAAAGCCACACCATGGACGAACTGTCCATCATTGTTATTTCTGTTGGTACGGATGCTGGCGCGCGTTTTCTACGGTCTGGAGCCAACGACTACGTGTTCAAAACAGCCTCGCTCGAAGAACTGTTGTGCCGCATAGCCATGAATCTTGACATTCAGGATCTGATTCGCAACAACCGCGCTCTGGCCGAACGCGATGCCCTCACCAGCCTGCTGGTGCGCCGCCAGTTTTTTGTGTTGGCGCAAGAGTCCGTGGCAGAAGCGCGAAAAGACCGCCACAGCCTGTGTGCGGCCATGATCGACGTGGACTACTTCAAGCAGGTAAATGACCGTTATGGGCATTTGGCGGGCGATATTGCCCTGCGCCAGCTTGGGGCCATGCTGCGCGAGGAGTTTCCCGCGCCGTATATATGCGGGCGCTACGGGGGTGAAGAGTTTTGTATTGTCGCCCCCGGCGTGGAAAAACAGGACTTTGCACGAAGGCTTGAAAATTTTCGTAGTTCTGTCAGTTCAAAACCAGTACAGATTGGTGCGCTCAGCATTGCCGTTTCTGTTTCCATCGGCATGGCCGAGCAACACGCCGCAGACCTTGAATCGCTTATCAGCGCCGCAGACGACCAGCTCTATACTGCCAAGCGCGAGGGGCGCGACAGGTTTGTGTGGCAAACATAATGCCAGTGACCAACTACACAGTATAATATCAGTTTAAAAGGACAAAATATGCACTGCCAGAACCTTCTGTTCGACCCGGCCCGCATTCCTTCGCCCTGCTTTGTGCTGGATGAATCCCAGCTTCAGGCCAATGCCGCCATTCTGAACACGGTTCAGGAGCGCACGGGAGCCAAGGTTCTGCTGGCTCTCAAAGGCTATGCCGCGTGGGCCACGTTTCCGCTGCTTTCGCGCAGCAAGGGGCATGGCCCCCTGTGGGGCGCATGCGCAAGCTCTGTGGACGAGGCACGCCTTGCGCGCGAAGATTTTGGCGGTGAGGTGCACGCCTTTGCCGCAGCTTGGAACCGGCGCGAAATGGCCGAGCTGCTCACCCTTGTTGACCACTTGGTGTTCAATTCTGTTGCGCAATGGCGCGAATTTGCCCCGGCGGTTGCCATGCAAAACAAAAGCCGCTGCCCCGACCGCCAGATTGAGTGCGGCCTACGCATCAACCCGGAACATTCCGAGGGGGCCACAGCCATCTATAATCCCTGCGCTCCGGGCTCGCGGCTTGGCATTCGCCCCAAGCACTTTGATCCTGCGGCGCTAGAGGGCATTTCCGGCCTGCATTTTCACACCCTTTGCGAACAAGGGGCCGATGCGCTTGAACGCACCCTGGCCGCCGTAGAACGCCATTTTGGGCAATGGTTGCCGCAATGCCGCTGGATTAACTTTGGCGGCGGCCACCACATTACCAAGCCCGGCTACGACCTTGACCTGCTTTGCCACTGCCTGACCACATGGCGTGACCGCTACAATGCACAGATATACCTTGAACCCGGCGAAGCCGTTGCCCTTGACGCGGGCTGGCTGGTTGCCACTGTGCTCGA
Source organism: uncultured Desulfovibrio sp. (assembly GCA_964413315.1). Taxonomy (GTDB): domain Bacteria; phylum Desulfobacterota; class Desulfovibrionia; order Desulfovibrionales; family Desulfovibrionaceae; genus Desulfovibrio. The sequence continues at coordinate 3,830 of CAYPRZ010000138.1, forward strand.
CGTGGTACAGGCCGACATGCCCGTGGCTATCCTAGATATTGGCGTGCCCTGCCACATGCCCGATGTGATCGAAATGCCCTACCGCCCACGGGTACGTTACGAATTCGACGGCGTGGCCGAACTAGCTGGCGAAGCGGCTGAAAGGCCGTGGACATGCCGCTTGGCGGGCAAATCGTGCCTTGCGGGCGACGTTGCTGGCGAATATTCGTTCAACGCACCCCTTGTGCCCGGTCAGAGGCTGGTGTTTGAAGACATGGCCATATACAGCATGGTAAAAACCACCACGTTCAACGGTCTGCGGCTGCCCTCCATAGGCATTTGTGAGGCCGATGCGGCGGGTGAATCACGTTTCAGGCTGCTGCGCGAATTCGGTTATCAGGATTTTAGGACACGGCTTTCGTAACAGCCCGCTAAAACTAAATTTGTATACAGACGCAGAAAGACCCGAATCAATGATCCGGGTCTTTCTTTTGTACTTCCCTGTGGGGGGAGGACAGTGGAAAATCTGTACTGTCCGGCAATTTAGCCGTTACGTTGATTACACGCCTTTACCGGGGCAATGTCAAAACAAACATTCTGTAAGCTAGGATGCCGGGGCCTTTGGTACACCAAGAGCAGAGCCCTCAGGTGACTGGGCAGCGCCGTTGTTCATGGTCTGCACGTCTTCCTTGGCTGGCTGGGCGGCTGTTTCTGGCAGGGCCGCCTGACCGGGCATGACCGGGGGCTGGCTTTCCAGTTGCCAAGGGGTGCTGCTGCGGGCCATGGGAATGTCGCTAGAGCCGGCGGGGTAGCTGTGCGGGGGCAGTTCTTCTGCCTGATGCACGCTCTCAACTTTGTGGCGGGCCACCATGGAGGGCTCATCCACGCCGGGGGTTCCGCGCTTTACGCGGGTCATAAGCAGCCCCGGTTCGGGATCCATAAGCCCCGCAAGATAATCGCTCACCGTCACAAAACGCTGGCAGCCGCCAGCCCGCAGGTCGCGAATAATGCGCGGCAGGTCGTCCACTGTACGCTTGTGCGAATCGTGGAACAAAAATATGCCGCGCAGGGTTCCGGGCGCATAGACCGTACCCCTGTTGTTGCGCAGGGTGGCGTAGTTATCTGGCAGGCGCTGCCAGTCGCGGCTGTCCATTGACCAGAGCATAAGGGAGAGGCCAAGGCCCTCGGCCACCTTTTCTGTGGCGACATCATACGAGCCGTAAGGCGGACGCATGAACACGGGCGTTGCCCCAAGATTGCGCAAAATGGTATCTGTACGGCGTAATTCTTCTTCTTTGCGGGCAGGGCTTACCACACGCAGGTTGGGGTGCGAGTACGAGTGGTTGCCCACCTCGTGCCCCTCGGCAAGAACACGCCTTACAATGTCTGGGTGACGCTCGGCCTGATTTCCCAGCATAAAAAACGTGGCAGGTATGCCGTATTCTTCTAGCATGTCTAGCAGGTGCGGCGTGTTCACCGATGGCCCATCGTCAAACGTAAGGGCGCACAGGTTTTCGCGCATGGGTTGATCCATGATGACGTAGCCGTCCACCACACGCGCCTGAACTGGCTGTGCCACAAGCCCAACCGCAAGGCAGAAAGCCGCAAGCCATATGCGCCTGAAAACAAATCTCATTTTCTTATGCCTCAGCAACGTATTGCCAGAACAGAAAGCCGCCTCTGCGGCGGCGCGTTCACAGCTGCCTTTC
>CAYPRZ010000138.1:5527-7297 GCA_964413315.1 uncultured Desulfovibrio sp.
AATGGAGGTCTAGCACTCCACAAGAGGCTCCGCAACAACGCCATTGCGACCTCAAAAAAATATTTTTTGGACTTATTCTATAAAAACAGCTAGTTATAAAAAATGTCTTGTAAAAATTTTTTTACTTTAAAATTTATGCTTGACTCTGGGGGGGTGTTTGCGTAGAACTCGAATTCGCCGGGAGGGCAGTTAGCTCAGCTGGTAGAGCACCGCCTTCACACGGCGGGGGCCACAGGTTCAAGTCCTGTACTGCCCACCAGTCCCAAAAAACGGAGCGGTAGTTAAGTCGGTTATAACGCCGGCCTGTCACGCCGGAGGCCGAGGGTTCGAGTCCCTTCCGCTCCGCCAGAAGTCACCGGGAGGTCAGATCACGGACCTCCCGTTTCTTCATTTTTGAAGCCCACGCAAAATATTCAGGGCCGCCCACAGCTGTGGGCGGCCCTGTTTTGTTTTTCTGCCAGTGGCAAAGCGCATGGCCTGCACTATCTGCGTCGCTGCCACTGATTACGTCTGAATTCTGAATCATGCCGCCACTAAAGTGGCCCCAACACCCCGGTGAGCCCAATAAGCAGCCAGAGAAAAAAAGTTACGGGGGCCACGGCAGCGCTAAAAAATAGCATGCAAATTGGCACCTTGAACAACAACGTGGCGCTACCCCGTAACCTAAAAACACACAGGTACAGCAGCAGTGCAAGGGCAAAAGTCACCACAGCCCCCTGAACGGGAACAATTACGGTACTGGCTGTCCAGGCATTCAACGGCTCAAAACCCATGACAGCGATAAGCCGCTGGGCACCTTCTGGCCATATTTCCTCCGCTCCACCCAAAAAAAAGGCAGCCACGTACAACCAGATATTTTTATGCAGCTTAAAAAATTACAAAAAGCTACATCTCCAACTACCACAATTTACTGGATAAAATATCCATCATTCCTAGAAAACGCGAACCATCCAACATAGACAAAGAGCAATGTGATGAAAACAGGCCAGTATTCTTTCCAGCCAGCTAGCATACCTGTTTTTATTTTCGCGCTTGTTGGGAATGTCATGTAACCCCCTCTGCGTTGTGGCTGCTCATTCACGGCGCACAACTACAATCAATTTGAGCCAGAATGCGCGACTATACTGGCCCGAATAGACCGCTAAGGGCCATAAGCATCCATAAAGACATAAATGTTGGCCCCAGGGCCGCGAGCAGAAATAACATACAGATGGGGATCTTGACCAGCATTGCGGCGCTAATCTGCGACCTAAAGAAAAATATATACAGGAGCAGTACGCAGAGAAACGAAGCAATAGAACCCTGAACTGCAATTGTTATTATGAAGGTAGACCATGAGGACAACCATCCAAGGCCCATTATGTTAGCGATATGCTGAGTGTCTATTATTTCGGCAGCACCTATGAAGCATAAAGGCATGCCTGAGATATAAATCCATATATTTTTTTGCAATTTAAAAAGTGACAACAGACAATAACGCCAGCCGCTCCAACAGCCTGCACCACATGCCCCATATAGTCGTCATCTACCAGCCAACCATACCAAGTAAGAATCAAGATAATAATGCTAGGCCAGTGTTCTCGAAGTAGACTTACAGATTTTGCTTCTATTTCCGCTTTTGTTGGGAATGCCATATAATTCCTCAAAGCTGTTTATATGCTCTACTCTGGGGCACGCTTAAATTTTGGCAAAAAAATGAAAAATATTTTTTCGAGATACGCGGTTTCAAGTTCAAAGTGCAACACCCAGTCCTTGGGTATTGGCGTCTTC
>CAYPRZ010000139.1:0-4400 GCA_964413315.1 uncultured Desulfovibrio sp.
ACAATGCTCACCGTGGCGCAGAGATCATACCCGACGAAATTTTTACCAAGGCCCCCTCGGCAGAACTGCGCCCCGGTCAGAAGGATTCTGACAGCCTGCTGCCCTACGAGGATCTGGATCCCATTCTTGAAGACCTTTTGCAGCCCGCAGAGGCCGAATCCGGCCCGCTCTCGCCCACCCGCACGGACGTGCGCGAAAAGCTGTTCAGGGCTGAATTCAAGCGCCGTCAGGAACCGCTGTCGCTCTATCTGAGCCGCACGCCCTTTGGCGGTGGCTGGCAGACGCCCGTGGCCGGGCGTTTCAGCCTGCCCGAAAAATAGGCAGGCAATCCAAACTGGTGATGGACAGGGCGGCACGGCCAGGCTTTGGCCGCCGCCCGCGAAAAGAGGCGGGGTTTTTTCTTGAAGCCCGCACCGCACTGGGGTAAGAGCAGTGTGTTGCACAACGCTGATTTGAGTGGAGGATATCATGGCGGAAGCACCGGAGAAAAATCTGGCCCTGGACATTGTTCGCATTACCGAGGCTGCGGCCCTTGCATCGGCCCGCTGGCTCGGACGGGGAGACAAGGAAGCCGGAGACGGCGCTGCCGTTGACGCCATGCGCGTCAGCTTCGCCACCCTCAGCATTGACGGTCTGGTGATTATTGGCGAGGGCGAAAAAGACAATGCACCCATGCTCTACAACGGCGAAAAAGTGGGCAAGGGCACTGGCCCAAGCCTGGACGTGGCCGTTGACCCCGTGGAAGGCACTAACCTGCTGGCCTATGGCCGCCCCAATGCCATCTCGGTAGTGGGCGTTGCCCCGCGCGGCAGCATGTTCAACCCCGGCCCCAGCTACTACATGCAAAAACTCGTTGTGGCCCGCGAGGCCCGCAATGTCATTGACCTTGACGCGCCAGTAAAGGATAATCTGTTCAATGTGGCCAAGGCCATGGGCAAGAGCATTCAGGATCTTGTGGTTTTTGTGCTCGACAAGCCCCGCCACGAAAAGCTCATTGCAGAAATCCGTCAGGCCGGGGCGCGTATTCAGCTGCAAACCGACGGCGACGTTGCGGGTGCGCTGATGGCAGTTGATCCCCGCTCTGAAGTTGATATTATGATGGGCACGGGCGGCACGCCCGAAGGCGTACTGGCCGCATGCGCCATCAAGGGCATGGGCGGGCAGATTCTGGCCCGTCTTGATCCGCAGTCGTATGTGGAAAAAGAGGCCATCACCGAGGCGGGCATTGATGTTCGCGAGGTGCTCACCGTTCACGATATGGTTCGCAGCGACGATTGTTTCTTTGCGGCCACGGGTATTTCCGGCGGCGATTTCCTGAGGGGCGTGCGCTACAGCGCCAAGCACGCCGTGACGCATTCGCTGGTTTTGCGCGGCAAAACCGGCACTCTGCGGTATGTGGAGTCTTACCATAATATGGACAGACTCTCGAAAATCAGCGCGGTTCGGTATTGAATGAAGAATTTTTTATCTCACTCTGGCGTCATTGCGGCGCTTTTATTGGCCCTGCCGCTGGTGGCCTTTACCCCCAGCATTACTGAGGCCGCACAGGCACCCGCTGCCAAGAAAAAAGCGGAACAACCCGCTGCTGCCAGCACCGCAAGCAGCACTGTGAACGTGTACGAAAAGCAGCCGCCCGTGACGGACAAAGAGCTGCTGGACTTTCTTGAGCTGTTGCCCCAGTTCCGTTCATGGGCCAAGAGCACTAACGAAGAGGCCCACCCCATACTGCGCAACGGCAAGGCAGATTTTCTGTATTCGCCCAGCGCCGCCGCATGGGTGCAGGAACATAAATGGAACCCGGTGCGCTTTTTTTGCGTCATGGGCCGCATGGCCGCAGCGCTTTCCATTGTTGAGGAAGGCAACGACATGACAGGCGCTCGCTCCAAGGACATGCCCGCCGTGTCAGAAGGCGAGCTTGCGCTGGCGAGGCGTCACCTTGGTACCATGCTCAAGGCTGGCGGCGATGCACCGCCCATCAACAAGTAGGCTGTTGGCAGTTTGCGCTCCATGCTAAGCTGAGCGCGGGTTTGCCAATGATCGGCATGACTTTAAAGGCTCCGGATTGTTCCGGGGCCTTTTTGTTTTGGCGGTGCGGAGAATTTAAGCGAGTTGGGCGGGGCAGACCAATCAAGGTAGCCTAGGCTGGTTTGCCATAAGCAGCTAAAGCCACGCCGCAATTACGCCGTAACTTTAAAATAGCTGAGAGAATGCGGGCAGGGAGTTGGCAGAAAACTGGCAGAAGATGCAGTGGCTTAAACTGGCCGGTCTGCCATGAGTGCCCGCACAACGCAGCAAGGCCCCATAATTGGGGCCTTGCGTGGTCAACCCGACATCGGGTTGGTATATTCAGTGCGTGGTTAGTTGGCTGGAGCCGGGGCCGCAGCAGGAGCCTGAGCAGGGGCGGCGGGGGCTTGTTCTGCCGGAGCCGCCGGAGCTTCGGGTGCAGCGGCAGGGGCGGCTTCCTTAACCACTTCCTTGGCCAGTTCCTTGGCTGCGTCTGTTGCAGTAGGGGCAGTGGCAGCAGCGGGTGCTTCAGCCGAAGCTGGCGCAGGGGCAGCCACTGGTTCCTGCACCGGGGCTGCGGGTTTTTCAACAGGTGCAGCCGGAGCAGCTTCGGGCGTAGTAGCCGGGGCTGCCTTGGGGGTTTCTGCGGGAGCCGCCGGGGTTTCGGGCGCAGCGGCCGGGGCGGGCACAACCTCAACTGCCGCAGGGGCGGCAGGAGTAGCCGGAGCCGCAGGGGCCGCCGCAGGAGCCGGGGCGAGTATGGCACTCAGACTTTTTACCTGAGCTTCAGGGGTTTTTTCCAACTGTGGCATAAGCATAAGCGAGGCTGGCTGGGCCAGAACAACGGCAATGGCCGCGCAAAGCACCAGCGATCCGCTGGTGCCGCCGTGCGCGTTACGGCGCACAAGGCGGGCAAGCAGCACTGCCGCCACAATGCCTATGCCGCCGAGCACGGGTAAGGCCTTGAGGCCAAGCACGGCTGCACGCTGGCTTTCGCTGAGGGTAATGTGCAAGAACTTGCCGAGCCAGTCGAGGGTGTAGCCAAAACCAGCTGCCACAAGCGCCATACTGGCGTGCAGCAGAAGCAGGGCCGCTATTATGTAAAACAGTTTTGCCCCGGCAGGCGTGAGGCGCAGCAGGGCCTTGCCCAGCAGCAGCGCGGCCAAGCAGCCAGCGCATATGGCAGCGCCCACCATGTCGGCGGCAGGAATGCAAAGCAGACAGGCAATAACAAGGGCTATCCACAAAAAGGCCATGCCTGCCTTTTCTTTGCGCGATGCAGCCAGATCAGCTGGGGCGGTGCGCAGCACACGAGCCCACGAAACACCGCAAATCACGGCCAGCCAAGGCAGCAGGCCAAGGCCCGCAAATGCCAGAGGCTTCCACCATGTGGCCTTGCTGATGGGCCATGTAACGAGGTGTTCGCCAAGATTCTTAAGATAGCCCTGCGGTTGCTGCCACAGCATGACAACGGCCAGCCAGCAGCCCACCACGATCAGCAGCAGCGCAAAACCCAGCAGACCATCGGCCTGTTGTGCGCGGCGGAATCCGCAACGCCAAAACAGGAAGGCAAGGCTTGTCAGCACAGGCAGCAGCACATAAAAGAGCCCGCCGGTAAGCCCAGCCAGCGCCGCCAGCGAAAAGCCCAAGGGAACAGTAAGAGTCGTGCCGGGCTTTTGCCAGCCGTGGCACAGACAAGCCAGCGAAAGCAGTGTGAGGGCCGTTGCCAGAGCTTCCGGTCCCACAAAGGTGGAGAGCGGCGCAAAAATGGGTGTGCAAAGCAGCAGCATGCCGCCAGCCAGTGCGGCCTTGCGGTCAAGCCCAGCAACCCGGCCCAGCACCCACACGGCCACAAGGCTCAGCAGGCAGCCAGCCATGGCGGCAAGGGGAAAGAGCAGGTGAGCAAACTGTGGGGCAACCTTGGCCAGCAGGGTGTCAATGCCGCGCAAAAACCAGAAAAACACGGGCCACTGGGCAAGACCATCCCCCGCAGGGGCAAGCCACATGCCGTTTTGTGCGGTTTGCACAAAGGTTATAACGCCTGCTGCCTCGCGTGGGCAGTAAACGCTGTGACCCATAAGAGCAGGCCAAGCCTGAGCCAGCATGATGAGCAGCAGGGCCAAGGGCCCAACAAGGCTGGCCGCATCAAAAATATTGTCGGCAAAGCCGGGGCTTGCGGGCGGTGTTGCCGATTGGGCAGTGGGGGCTGCGGGTTGGGCAGAAGAAGCGGCTTTGCCAGTCTTGCCAATATTGCCAAACACACCTCTGAACCCCTTGGCCGCAATGGTTACCGGGCGTGACGCGCCAGTGCTGGAGCTTTCCGGGCTGGGGGCCGCCTTGGCGGCAGACTCGGCAGCAGGTGCTGACGGCTGGGAAGCTGCAGCAGCTTGCGCTGC
>CAYPRZ010000139.1:4410-7284 GCA_964413315.1 uncultured Desulfovibrio sp.
TGGGAAGCGGCGGCTTGTGCAGCGGCGGCGTGTTCCCCTTCCGCGCTGGGCTGCTGGCCCCCCGGCTGACAGGCAGTCTGGCCTTCGGGATTCTGGGCGCTGTTCTGGGTCATGGCATCGCTCCTTCATGCGGTTTCGGCTCGCCAAGCAGCACATGTCTGGCTTGGCGGGCTTCGAGATCAATTTCCACGGCGCGTCCGGCCTTTGAGATGCTCTGGCCGCTGAGCACATCGCGTGCGGGGCCTTGCGCGTCTGCAGGCAGGGGGCAGACTATGTGTTGCTTTTTATCAGAAAAGTTTGCTGCAAACAGCCAGTATCCGCCACCGGGCAGGGCGCTTAAGGTTGCAACGCAGCCAGAGGCCCCGCTTGTAACCTGCACCAGCCGCCCGCTTGCGAGCCCCGCCGCCTTTCTGCCTTGCAGAATACGGGCAATCTGGCGGGCAAAGCTTGTGTCACGGCTCCACTGCGTATCCAGCGGGCCAAAGGCCAGCGGGGTCAGGGTTTGACCACCGATTTGACCAGCAGCGGTCCAAAGCGCCACGCTGCCAGCATCCGATGCGCCCTTGCCCGAACCTTGCAGCAGACCCTGCGCCAAACCAAGCGCCCCAGTTATATCCTGTGGGCTCAAAAATGTCAGTCCCGGCAAACCCATGCGCCAGCCAAGCAGCAGCATGCAGGCCGATTCCATGGCAGCGGCATTTTCGGGCCGCGCAGCCTTTGTGTTGTCAAGGCCAAGCGCCCGCGCAGCCAGCTCTGCCTGTGTGGCGGGCAGACCAAGAGCTTGGGGCGAACCCTTGGCAAGCTGTTGCGCTTGGCGCACAAGAGCCTTGCCATCGGGCAGATCAAGCAGGGGCCGCCAGTCCACATACTGTCTGTCGCGCAGACCACGCGCAAGGCGGCTGTGATCAACGCCCGCCGCCAGCGAGGCCTTGAGCAGTGCGGCCAGCGGGGCGGCATCGCCGCTCAGCAGGGCGTAGTCAGCCGCTGCCGGGGTGATGCTGTCGCGGCTGAAATCCACGGCAGTGGCAAGCACTGTGCGCGTTAGTGAGGGGGGCAGTATGTCGTCCTGCATGGCCCATCCGCCGTAGCGGTGCACCTCGCCCGCCAGCGATTCCAAGGCCTCAATGCCGGGCACAAGCGCCGCCGCATCGGCCTTGCCGGTGGGTTGGCCCTCGGTCATGGCATCAAGCCCCATAAGGGGCTCAAGCCGTATGCCCGCAAGGGTCTGCTGTTGCAGGCCCGTGTGCTGGATAACCGCAGCAGAAAATATCCGACGCGCCTGACCAGAGGGATCTTGCCACAGCAGCACAGGCCGCAGGGCATTGCCGCTGTATCGGTAGACCCAGCGCCGCACCTGCCCATCGGCCCCACGAATTTCACCGGTTACGGCCCACCCGCCGGGGGTGGCCCAGTCTACACTGTCGCGGCGCAACGTGTCGGGAATAATGCCGCGCTTGCGCAGTTCGGCAAGGGCTGTTTCGCGCAGGGGCAAACAATCCCACTCACCCGCCGTGGCGGGCAGAATGCTCCAGTCTTTTTGCGGCACAGACATCATGGCATACAGACCGTCAAAGCGCGAGGCCCGCCGAGCCTGTAGGATAAAATCCGGCCCAAGGCCCGTTGCCGTCGGGGGCAGCTCGCCGCCCATCTGCATGCGTGCCTGATCCAGTTTTTCCGCAAGGCGGTTGAAGTCTTCGGCAGTGCCCAGTGTGGGATCAAGCCGCAACGAAGTAACGTTGTCGCCCGTTTCAGACGCTGCGTCGGGCTGCGCCGAGGCGGCGTGGGTGCTCCAGATGTCGCCCTTTTCGCCGGTGGGGGCCAAAAACAGCCCTCCAAAGCCCGCTTGCGACAGCGTGGTATCCAGCCCCGACTGTGCCAGTGCCCGCAAGGCAGACTGCCCGCCCGCAAGGCTGTGGGGGTTGACGTCAAACCAGTTGGGCGCAGCGGTGAGCAGCAGCGGCACGCGCCGCGCAGAGGCACTGTTGCGCCAGATCAGGTCTGTGCCGGAAACCTGCCCCGTGAGCTCTTGTGTTGAACCCAGCATGGACTGCCGCTCAAGCCATTGCAGGTAGCCCGGATCAGCACGCGGCAGCACGGCTGCGCTGCCGGATTGTTGCTCGCGCCGCAGCGAAGTATCGTGCCCGCCGCGTCCACTGCGCGGGGTACAGGCAGCCAGAACCATGCACAGGGCGATGCACAGAACCATGCACAGGGCCGTTTGCTGGGTCATGTAGACGCCACGCCGCACCACAGGCGGCAGCAAGGCCGGTGCGCTGCGCCAATGCTGGCCAAACCAAGGGCAATGTGGTCGCTGCATGGGCATGGCTTCTAGGCTTTCGCCGCTTCTTCCTCGGCCTTGGCCGTGTTCCACAGCTCGTCTTTTTCATCAATGCTCAAGGCTGCAAAATCAAGGTTCTGCTCGCGGGCCAGTTCTTCCATGCGGGCAAAGCGTTTGAGAAAACGGCGGTTGGCGTAGTCCAGCGCCTCGTTGGCCTTGATACCCTTGCGGCGGCCCAGTTCGGCAATGCTAAACAGCAGGTCGCCCAGTTCGTGCTTTTGGGCATCCTGATCGCCGCTGGCGGAGGCGTCGAGCCATTCCAGCCATTCGGCTTCCACCTGCTGTTCAACTTCTTCATCTTCCTGCCAGGTAAAGCCCACGCGGGCCGCCTTGGAGTTGATGCGGTAGGCCTTGGCAAGGGGGGGAAGGCTTTCGGGCAGGGTATCAAACATGCCCTTGGGCTTGCCTTCGTCATCGGTGTGTTCGGCGCGCTTGATTTTTTCCCAAGCCTTGAGCTGTTCGTCGAGGCTGTCAAAAACAGTGTTGCTGAACACGTGCGGGTGACGGCGAATCATCTTGGCGCGGTTGTTGTTGAG
>CAYPRZ010000140.1:0-7261 GCA_964413315.1 uncultured Desulfovibrio sp.
CGCCTTCGCAAGGCGGGGGTCGAGGGTTCAAATCCCTTCTTCTCCACCACAATATCAAGGGGTTACGGTAATGCCGTAATCCCTTTTTTATTGCGTTCAACGTGGGTACAGGCCGTGGGTCACTGTTAGCGTATTTGGGTATGGTGGGCCACAGCTTGCGTGCCCTAAAATGCAGTGGCAATCGGGCTGCAAGTTGGGTAAAATTAAGCATTGTTTAATGAGGCCTGAGGTAATCAGAGGCCGCATCAATAAGATGAAGGGAGCGTCATGAGCAATTCACTTTCGTGCTTTAAAGCCTACGATATTCGGGGCCGTGTGCCGGGCGTGCTCAATGCGCCGCTGGCCCGTGCTCTGGGGCGGGCGGTGGTTGAAATTCTTGGCGCTCAAAGCGTTGTGATCGGTCGCGATGCCCGTCTTTCCGGGCCGGAACTGCGCGACGCACTGGCGTTTGGGCTGCACGAGTCTGGTGCGCAGGTGACAGATATAGGCATGTGCGGCACGGAAGAAATTTATTATGCCGCCGCCAATCAGCCCTTTGGAGCTGGTATCATGATTACGGGCAGTCACAACCCTGCGGACGAAAACGGTTTTAAGCTGGTGCGGGGTGGGGCCATACCCATCAGCGGCGATTCTGGCCTGTTTGCCCTGCGCGACAGGGTGGCTGCTATCCTTGCCCAAAACGACTCCGCAGCATCGACATCTGCGGTATCCTTGCACAATGCTTCGTTTCGGGCCGACTATGTGGCATGGCTGCTGGAGTACAGCGGAACTGGTCAACTCGCACCTGTGCCGGGGCGCAAGCCTCTTAAAATCGTTGCCGATGCGGGTAATGGCTGTGCTGGCCTTGTGCTTAATGACCTCATGGCCTCCTTGCCTTTTGAATTTGTCTGCCGTCAGATGCAGCCCGACGGAACCTTTCCCGACGGCGTGCCCAACCCCCTGTTGCCGGAACGCCGCGCTGCCACGGCTGCTGCGGTGCGTGAGGCTGGCGCGGATATGGGAATCGCCTGGGACGGCGATTTTGACCGTTGTTTTTTTTATGATGCAGAGGGCAATTTTATTGAAGGCTACTACTGCATAGGTCTGCTGGCGCAGGAACTGCTGCGCCGTGTGCCCGGCGGCAAGGTGGTGTATGACACGCGGGTGTACTGGAATACCCGCGATGTGGTGTTGGCCGCTGGCGGGCAGCCCATCATGGGCAAGACCGGCCACGCCTTTATGAAGGAACGCATGCGCGCCGAGGATGCCCTGTACGGCGGCGAAATGAGCGCCCATCACTATTTTCGGGATTTTGCCTACTGTGATTCGGGTATGCTGCCTTGGCTGCTGGTGGCCTCGTTGGTGCACCGCAGCGGCAAGCCGCTGGCGGAGCTGGTAGCCGAGCGCATGGCGGCCTATCCGTGCAGCGGCGAGATCAACCGCCGAGTGCAGGATGCCCCGGCCCTTATGAAGCTGGTGCGCGACAAATATGCCCCCGCAGCCCAGCACGAGGACAGTTTGGACGGGGTGAATCTGGAATTTGCCCAGTGGCGTTTTAACCTGCGCATGTCCAACACCGAACCCTTATTGCGGCTTAATGTGGAAAGCAGAGCAGACCGCGCCCTGCTAGAAGACAAGACTGCTGAAATATTGCGGTTGCTGGAAGAAATGGGTGGAGCTGTGCCAGCCTGACGTTTGCTGATGGATGCCTGACGACCTTTTGATGCCCGTGTGGCAAGGTCGCGGAGCGCTTGTTTAGAAGTGGTGGATGGCGTAATATTTTAGCTGGTTTGTTCGCCATGCGAACATGCTCTATCTGGATGTTACAACGTTGACGCATTGGTGAGGAATTACATGCACAATATTGCCCCTGTCATTCTGTGCGGCGGTAGCGGTACACGGCTGTGGCCGCTCTCGCGCGAGACATATCCAAAGCAGTTTGTGGATCTGGGCGCCGGAAGGACGTTGTTTAAGGATACTGTGCTGCGGGCGCAACACACCCCAGACAGCATAGAGCCTGTTATTGTCTGCAACGAGGCGCACCGTTTTTATGTGACCGCCGAACTGTACGAATGCGGCGTATATGGTAAAATTTTGCTGGAGCCTGCACCGCGCAATACGGCTCCGGCCATTGCGTTGGCGGCCTTTGCCTTGCAGGAGGGCGGCGCTGACCCGCTCATGCTGGTGCTGCCCTCTGACCACGCCATCGACGACGAATCCGCTTTTTTTGAGGGTGTAAAACAGGCTGCCGCCTTGGCGGAGCAGGGATATATTGTAACCTTTGGCATCGAACCCACAGGGCCGGAAACAGGATTTGGCTACATAGAGCAGGGTGAGGCGCTGGGGGGCCATGGGTTTAAAGTTGCCCGGTTTGTGGAAAAGCCCGCTGCGGATGCCGCCGCCTCCATGCTGGCAAAGGGCGGCTATTCGTGGAACAGCGGCATGTTTTTGCTGCGTGCTTCTGTGTATCTGAATGAGCTGGAACGGTTTGCTCCGCAAATTTACGCGTCCTGTCAAGCGGCTTGGAACGGTCGCAAGGATGACAAGGCCTTTTCGCGCCCGGACAGTGATGCTTTTCTTTCCTCCCCATCTGATTCCATAGACTACGCAGTTATGGAGCACACGGAACTGGCGGCAGTTGTGCCGCTGGGCGTGAGCTGGAGTGACCTTGGCTCGTGGGAGGCCTTTTATCAGATCGGGCAGCGCGACGACTGCGGCAATGTGTGTTCTGGCGATGTGATGACTGAAGGAACGGAAGACTGCTACTTTAACGCCAACCACAGGCTGGTGACAGCCATTGGCGTGAGCGGTCTTGTGGTGGTGGAAACGCAGGATGCCGTGCTGGTTGCGCCGCGCGATCAGGTGCAGGACGTCAAAAAAATTGTGGGACGCTTGCAACGCGACAAGAGGCCTGAGTGCCGTCAGCATCCGCTTGTGTACCGCCCTTGGGGCAGCTATGAAACCTTGGTTATGGACGGGCGTTTTCAGGTAAAGCGTATCATCGTCAATCCGGGGGCCGAGCTCTCGTTGCAGATGCACCACCACCGGGCCGAACATTGGGTTGTGGTGAGCGGCACGGCAGAGGTGACCAACGGCGATGTGGTGCGGCTGTTTACAGAAAACCAGTCCACCTATATTCCCGTGGGCACAATGCACCGACTCAAAAATCCAGGCGTCATCCCCTTGGTGCTCATTGAGATTCAGTCTGGTGCCTATCTGGGAGAGGACGATATTGTACGCTTTGCAGATGTTTACGGGCGCGAAGACTAGCGCGGCATCGAGTTGGCCGCTGTTTGGCATGCCGGTAGGCGCAGTGGACAAGGGGTGACTTGTCGGGTATGTTTCCCGATTCTTTGCGGGCAACACGGAATGTTAATTTTCTGTAGACTCACTTTTTAAAAGATAACTATATATTATGAAAAAAGCGCTTATAACCGGCATAACCGGGCAGGATGGGGCTTATCTGGCAGAGTTTCTTTTGCGTAAGGGCTACGAGGTGCACGGCATCAAGCGGCGTGCCTCGCTGTTCAACACTGATCGCATTGATCATCTGTATCAAGATCCTCACGCCAATGGACGGCATTTTGTTCTGCATTATGGCGATTTGAGCGATTCCAGCAATCTGGTGCGCATTATGCAGGAAGTAAAGCCCGACGAAGTGTACAATCTTGCAGCGCAAAGTCACGTTCAGGTTTCGTTTGAATCGCCGGAATACACGGCAGATGTAGACGCTCTGGGAACCCTGCGTCTGCTTGAAGCCATACGCATTGCCGGACTTGCTCAAACCACCCGTTTTTATCAGGCGTCCACATCTGAACTTTTTGGTCTGGTGCAGGAAGTGCCGCAAACGGAAAAGACGCCGTTTTATCCGCGCTCTCCCTATGCCTGCGCCAAGCTCTATGCCTACTGGATTACGGTCAACTACCGCGAAGCCTACGGCATGTATGCCTGCAACGGCATTCTGTTTAACCACGAATCGCCTATTCGTGGCGAAACCTTTGTGACCCGCAAGATCACCCGCGCCATGTCGCGTATGGTGCTTGGCCTTCAGGATTGCCTTTTTCTTGGCAACATGGACGCCAAACGCGACTGGGGTCATGCAAAAGATTACGTTGAAATGCAGTGGCTTATGTTGCAGCAAGAGCAGGCGGACGACTTTGTTATCGCTACAGGCCGTCAGTTTTCTGTGCGCGACTTTGTCAATGCGGCAGCCGCAGAGCTTGGCGTTAGCCTGAGCTGGCAGGGGCAGGGCGTGGACGAAACCGGCACAGTTGTCGCTGTGGACGTGAGCAGGTTGCAGCAGGTTGCGGGCAACCGTCAGGGGCTGGAATGTCACCTCAAGCCCGGCGATGTCATTGTGCGTGTTGATCCCCGTTATTTCCGCCCCACCGAAGTGGAAACCCTGCTTGGGCATCCGGCCAAGGCCAAGGAAAAACTGGGCTGGGAGCCGAAAACATCTTTTGAAGACATGGTTGCCGAAATGGCACGCGAAGATCTTGCCTTAAGCATGCGCGATGCCGTTTGCAAGGTGGCGGGCTTTAAAACCTTTAGCCATAACGAGTAGGGCATGCGTAAGGATTCTCTGGTTTATGTGGCGGGTCACAGGGGGCTTGTGGGCAGTGCCCTGTGCCGTGCCCTGACGCGTTCTGGCTATGAACGGCAGCTCACACGCACGCATGCGGAACTGGATTTGTGCGATCAGGCCGGGGTGCGGGATTTTTTTGCCCAGCATAGGCCTGCCGTAGTGATTCTGGCCGCTGCCAAGGTGGGGGGCATCCACGCCAATGCCACGTATCCCGCAGAGTTCATTTATCAGAACCTGCAAATCCAGAACAACGTTATCGACAGCGCATACCGCAACGGCTGTAAAAAACTGCTGTTTCTTGGCTCATCGTGCATTTACCCCAAGCTGTGCCCCCAGCCCATCAAGGAAGAATACCTGCTCACCGGGCCGCTGGAGCCGACCAACGATGCCTACGCACTGGCAAAAATTTCTGGCATCAAGATGTGCCAAGCCTACCGCCAGCAATATGGCTTTGACGCCATCAGCGCCATGCCCACCAATCTGTACGGCCCCGGCGACAACTATCACCCGGATAACAGCCATGTGATCCCCGCCCTTATTCGCCGCTTCCATGAAGCAAAGGCATCTGGAGCAACAACAGTAACCATATGGGGAACTGGCAAGGCCCTGCGGGAATTTTTACATGTGGATGACATGGCCGAAGCCTGTGTGTTTCTGCTGGAAAATTATTCGGACTTTGAGCATGTGAATGTGGGCTGCGGGGTGGAGCACACCATTATGGACACCGCTCGCATTGTGGCCCGTGTGGTGGGCTTTGAGGGCGAGATTATTACTGATGCCACAAAGCCAGACGGAACCCCGCGCAAGCTCATGGATTCTGGCAAGCTTTTTGGCATGGGCTGGAAGCCGCGAGCAGGGCTGGAAGAAGGGCTGCGTGATGCGTACAGAGATTTTTTGCAAAACCAGCATAAGCGGGGTTATTAGCGTTTATGGCTAACGAACTTGTCATTGAGGCTGGTCGCGCAGAGCGGCAGTATTGGAAAGACCTGTGGCGCTATCGGGAGCTTTTTTTCATTTTGACATGGCGCGATGTTGCCGTGCAGTACAAGCAGACGGTTGTGGGAATTTTGTGGGCTGTGTTGCGTCCATTGCTGACCATGGCGGCCTTTACTTTTGTGTTTTCAAAAGTCGCAAAACTGCCTTCCGAAGGCGTAGCTCCGTATCCGCTGATGGTGTTTGTTGCAATGTTACCGTGGCAGATGTTTGCCACGGCCATCAGCGCCATCGCCAACAGTCTGGTTGCCAACAGCAATCTGGTTTCCAAGGTCTATTTCCCGCGGATTATTGTTCCGGCCGCCACCGTGGGCGTGGCTGTGGTGGACTTTGTCATTTCTTTTGTCCTGTTGGCATTAATGATGGTGTTTTATCAGTATATGCCACCCATTCAGGTACTGGCTGTTCTGCCCCTGACCTTGCTCGCCGCCCTTGTTGCTCTGGGGCCTGGGCTTATACTTTGCGCACTTAATGTGACGTACCGCGACTTTCGCATCATTGTTCCCTTTATCACCCAGTTCGGCCTGTATCTGTCGCCCGTGGGCTTTTCGTCAGGTATTGTGCCGGAGAAGTGGCGTCTGCTATATGAGTGCAATCCCATGGTCGGGGTTATTGACGGCTTTCGGTGGGCAGTGCTTGGCAGCATGGACTGCCCTGCCCGTGCGCTCTCCATCAGCTTGAGCTGGGCGATTGTATTGTTGTTTTGCGGTGTCAGAACTTTTCGCAAGACTGAACGCACTTTTGCGGACGTTATATAGGACGAGTAGATGAAACCCATCATATCAGTTGAAGGGCTCGGTAAGTGCTACACTATCCGACACGCAGGGCAGACCCGCTACAAGTCTTTGCGCGAGGAAATTTTCAAGCTGCCCAAAAAACTACTTTCTCGTCATGAAGAGAAGGAGGAGTTCTGGGCGCTGAAAGACGTAAACTTTGACATTATGCCCGGCGACCGTGTGGGCATTATCGGTCGCAATGGTGCGGGCAAGTCCACCCTGCTCAAGCTTCTTTCGCGCATCACCGAACCCAGCAAAGGGCGTATCACCATGCTTGTGCTCGTGGCCAGTCTTTTGGAGGTGGGTACGGGGTTTCACCCAGAGTTGACGGGCCGCGAAAATATATACCTCAATGGTGCCATCCTTGGCATGACCCGCGCGGAAGTGCGCCGCAAATTCGATGAAATAGTGGATTTTGCCGGCGTTGAAAAATTTCTCGATACTCCCGTCAAGCGCTACTCGTCGGGTATGTATGTGCGCCTTGCCTTTGCTGTTGCTGCGCATCTTGAGCCAGAAATTCTTGTGGTTGACGAAGTTCTTGCCGTAGGCGATGCAGAATTTCAGAAAAAGTGCCTCGGGAAAATGGAAGAGGTGAGCAATGGGCAGGGGCGGACGGTGCTCTTTGTGAGCCACAATATGAATATGATTAGGACATTGTGCAAGCGCGGGCTGCTGTTACGAAAAGGGCTTCTACAATATGACGCTTACGATATTGCCAGTGTCACAAGTGCCTACTTGCAAGGTGAGAAAAAAACGACAGCCCTTTGGGTCACCGATTCACCCCAACAGATTGATTGCATTACGCCTCTTTCCATGAAGATAATTGATGAAGATGGTGTGATCGTTTCTTCTGTGCGTAGTTCAAGGGATTCACTTAGTCTCATAATTGAGTTTGAACTGCATGAAATAGTGAGCTCTTTTACTATTG
>CAYPRZ010000141.1:0-7219 GCA_964413315.1 uncultured Desulfovibrio sp.
GGTTGTGCCTCTGCGCCTTACCTTTATGGCAGACGGCCTTGTGCAGGTGGACGACGGCCAGCAGGTGCTGCTGGCCCCAGCAAAGGAAATATCTGTTGCCCCCTTTATAGCCCTGCCAGACATGCGCCCCGGCAATTAATCGGCAAGCAGACAGGCAATCCACACAAACAATTATTGCATGTAGTTACACGCAAACTGCAACACACCAACAGCCCGCACCCGGAGCAAACATGCACCGTGAACGGGCTGTTGGTGCGCTGCACATGCGTCTTGCGCTTTACAGGCCTGCAGTGCTAGATTGCCGCAGGAGGCTGCATGGAAGTTCCTTTACTTTATGAAATAGTCATTATTTTTCTGCTTTCTATCTTTGTCACCATCGTCTGTAACAAGATCAAACTGCCCGCCACGGTGGGCTTTTTGCTCACAGGCGTTTTGTGTGGCCCCTCGCTGCTTGGCATTGTCAAAGACATGCGGGCCATTGACCACATTGCAGAGCTTGGCGTTGCCATGCTGCTGTTCACCATTGGCATGGAACTTTCTGGCGAAGCCCTCAACCGGCTGAAAAGGCCGGTTTTTTTGGGCGGCAGCCTTCAGATCGGTCTTACCGTCATAGCAGTGGCGGGCATGGCCATGCTGCTGAGCCACGGCACATTCCAGCAGGGTATTTTTTGGGGCTGCCTTGTGGCGCTCTCCTCCTCGGCCATTGTACTGCGCATCTTGCAGGAGCGCGGAGCAACCAATACCCCCACAGGCCGTCTTTCGCTGGCCATTCTGGTTTTTCAGGACATTATGGTAGCCCCCATGCTGCTGTGTGTGCCCCTGCTTGCGGGCACGCTAGAGCTTTCGCTTGAGGGCGCGGTGTTCTCCACTCTGCGCGTGGTGGCGGTGCTGGGCGGCGTGCTGCTGTTTGCCCGCTTTGGCCTAGACAGGCTCATGGAAGCCGTGGTGCGCACCCGCACCAGAGAAATTTTGCTGCTCTCGACCCTTGGCCTGTGCCTTGGCATGGCCATGCTTACCAACCATCTGGGGCTTTCCCTCTCGCTTGGGGCCTTTATGGCTGGCCTTATGCTGGCCCGCTCACAGTACAGCATGAGCGTTATTTCGGGCATTTTGCCCTACCGTGACGTGTTCATGAGCCTGTTTTTCATCTCTGTGGGCATGATGCTGAATCTCGAATATTTTTCGCAGCATTTTGTAAGCATTATAGTCATAACGGCGCTCTTTGTTGTTATCAAATCCCTGCTCACCCTGCCTGCGGTGCTGGTGCAGGGCTACCCCCTGCGGGCGGCCATCATTACCTCGCTTTCGCTGGCGCAGGTGGGCGAATTTGCCTTTGTACTGGCGGCTTCTGGCCTGAGTGCCAAACTTTTTGACATGAACGCCTACCAGACATTTCTTGCTGTAAGCGTGCTTACCATGATGCTAACACCGTGTCTTATGTCCATTGCGCCCCGCTTTGCCGACATGATTGCGGGCAAACGCAACGAGCACATACTTGCCAAGGCAGAAGACCACGAGGGCGCCTGCGCCATGGAAGACCACCTGATCATTGTGGGCTTTGGCATCAGCGGCAAACATCTGGCCCATGTGGCCCGCGAATCGGGCCTTTGCTACACCATTCTTGAAATGAACCCCGAAACCGTCTCGCGGTATAAGCACAAAGAACCCATTTCGCACGGCGATGCCTCGCAGCCTATTGTGCTTGAGCATCTGGGCGTTACCAAGGCCCGCGTGATGGCCATTGTTATTTCCGACCCTTCAGCCGTGCGTGCCATTGCTATTGAGGCCCGCCGCTTTAACCCGCATTTGCACATCATTGCCCGCACGCGTTTTGTGAGCGAGGTTGCACCCTTGCGTCAGCTTGGCGCAGACGAAGTGATTGCCGAAGAATTTGAAACATCCATCGAGGTGTTCAGCCGCGTGCTCACGCGCTACCTTGTGCCCCGACAGGACATTGATTCGTATGCCGCCCGCATTCGGCAAGAAAACTATCGCATGATCCGCCGCATGAGTGCTGCGGTAAATTCGCTCGATTCCATGGTCAGCCGGCTGCCCGACATGGGCGTTCAGGCCATGCGCCTTGCCCAAGCCTCGCCGCTGTGCGGCATCAGCCTTGCCCAAAGCCAGATACGCCGCAAATACGGGGTAACGGTCATTGCCATTTTGCGTAATGGCGCAACTCAGGCATCGCCAGAACCCAACGACCTTTTTGAAGCCGACGACGTAGTGTATCTGTTTGGAAAAACAGAAAAACTGCTGGCCATAGCCCCGCTTTTTTCCGGCCCCCTACGCGAATCGGGCAAGGATACAAGCCCCCCGCCCAAGGCCGCATAGCCCTTGGTTGCAAGCGTTTACGCGGGTTAAAGCGCGGCTTGGGGAGCCGCCTGAAACTCCGGGAGCCAGAGTTCGATAAAGTGGGGCCGGGAACTTGCGCATTTTGCCATTGCCGTCTATTAAAAATGTTTACAGATATACTCACGGGAGCAACCCATTGGGCTGCCCGCTGACAAGCCGCCCCGCTGGCGGCATGGATGTACTATGCTTGACGACAGACTGCTGCGCGCCATGTTTGGCGAATCATGCAGCATTGCCATTATCGGTGCCAAGGATAAACCCGGTCAGGCTGTGGACAGGGTTGGGCGTTACCTGCTTGAGCAGGGATACCGCGTTGTGCCTGTGCACCCAGTACGCAAGACCGTATGGGGTTTGCCCGCAGTGCCGAGCATAACAGAGCTGCAAGAACCAGTTGACATTATAAACCTTTTTCGTGCGCCAGAATACTGCCCCGGCCATGCACACGAGGTTTTGCAGCTCGCTTGGCGGCCCAAGCTCTTCTGGATGCAGCTTGGCATACGCTCGCCCGAAGCGCGTGCGGCCCTTGCCGCAACCGGCATAACCGTGGTTGAAGATTTATGCATCATGGTAGAACACGCGCGCTTGTTGCGCCCATTGCTCACATCTCAAGGCCAAGGATTATAGCCCATGACCGCCGTTAACGGAGAATCAGTTTTTAACTGCCGCATGTGCGGCCACTGCTGCGAAGGCAGGGGCGGCATTGTTGTGAGCCCCACCGATTTGACCCGGCTGGCCGCCCACATGCAGCTTCCGCCGGAACAAGTGGCAGAACAATACTGCGAGCGCATAGGCGGCAAGCTTAAGATCCGCTGCGGTGATGACGGCTACTGCGTATTTTTTCATCAGGGCAGCGGCTGCGGTGTGCACGAGGGCAAACCCTCTATCTGCCGGGCATGGCCCTTTTTTCGCGGTAATATCGAAGACGCGGCAAGCCTTGCCATGGCCAAGGAATTTTGCCCCGGTATCGAGCCCGATGCCAAGCATGCGCAGTTTGCACGTGAAGGGCGGGAATATCTGCAAGAAAATGGCCTTCTTGCTTCCGATTCGTCGTGCGAAGCCAACGCGCTTATCCTTAAATAGCCATGCGACGCCGCTCCCGCCAAATATCGCTTAAAGAATGCTACGACATTCTCAAGCTGAAAAAAGACGCCGACACGGCAGACCTTAAGCGGGCCTACCGGCGGCGGGCTTTTGAGCTGCACCCCGACCTTAACCCCGGCAACCCCGATGCCAGCAAGGATTTTCAGCTGCTCAACGAGGCCTACGTGGCGCTTTCTGCCGTGCTTAAGCACGAAGACACAGTGCGCGCCTCTACCGAATCGAGCAGAGCCGAGCAGGAAGAAGCCAAGGCGCGGGCAGCAAGGGATGAAGCCGCCGAAGAAAACGAGCGGCAAGCTTCTGCCCGTGCAGAAAAAGAAGCCCGGCAAAACGAAAGTGCAGAATCTGAAAGAGCTCGGCAGCAAGCTGGCGCAGAGCCCGGTGGCGCTGCGGGTTCTTCTGGCCCATCTGGTTCATCTAGTCAGGCTGGAGCAACTGGCCCACGTGAGGGCGCAGCGTCTGCCGGGGCTAGCCGGGCCAACAGGCAGGAACAGGGCCAGACAAAGGCAAACGGCGCAACCACAGGGCAGCAAGGTGCGCAAACCGGCTACTCCGAGCACGATGTGCTGCGCGACCTGCTTACAGACCCCTTTGCCCGCCGTGTTTTTGAAGATATTTACAGTGAGCTGAACCGCCAACATCAAGCAGAAACGCCCCCACCTCGACAGGAAGAACCCGCGCCAGAGCAACCCAAGGCAAAGCCAGCCCCCGATAAACGCAACGTAAAGCTGCACCAGAGCAACCTTGCATGGGGTACGCCCAAGTGGAACAAAGACCACAGCAAGGGTGTTACTGGCATGGTTAAGGGCTGGCTGCGCAGGCAGATTGACGAGGAGCAAAGCCTTACCCTGCCCTCGGCAAATCTTGCGCCGGGCAAGCGCATTCGGTTGCAGATACGTCAGGCCCTTTCGGGCGAGCTTAAAACGGTGGAAATAACCCTGCCGCCCGATTTTGCCGTGGGCAAACCCATTCGGCTTCGGGGGCTTGGCAAGCGCGTGGGCCCTTGGCAGGGCGACCTTTACCTTATAATTACCAACGAATAATCAGGCTGCACGCTTGTGCAACCAGCAGAACACACAAAAAGGAGGCCCTTAACGGAGCCTCCTTTCACTTTTTGCTACATGGAGCAAAGCACATATGTGCCCCACAGCCTTGCGGGGGCAGCCAATTCTATTCGCTTTCTACATGAAAGCCAAAATCCCCGTTTTCTTCGCCGTCCACCACATAACGCAAGCGTTCCTGCACGCTGTTGTCCTCATTAAAGGTCAACACCACAGGCTTGCGGCTGTAAAGGTCTTGCGGGCTATTCACATATTCATAAGCGCTGATGATAACCTCATCGCCCCGCTGACAGGCACGGGCCGCTGCACCGTTAAGAATGCAGCACCGCGAACCCGGTTCGCCATAAATGACATAGGTTGAAATGCGCTGCCCGTTGCTTTTGTTCCAGATATACACAAATTCCAGTGGATAAATGCCAGCCTCACGGCATTGTTGCGGATCAAGGGTGACAGAACCGTGGTAATTCAGTTCGCACCCGGTAACGCGTATGCAGTGCAGCTTTGCGCGCAGTATTTGCAGCATAATGCTCTCTCTTGCGCGGGTACCCGCGCCGAAAAAAAAGGCCGCCTAAGCGACCAAATAATAAAGCCTAGTCAAAAAATGCCATGATTGGGCTGCTTGCCGAACTTTGTTGTGCAAAGGGCAAAAGGCACAGTTAAGGCTCAATCCCAAGAATAATGCCCACACCCGGCTTGGGGCAGCAATCCCGGTATGGTCGCAACACGCCGGGTTGCAAAGGCGTTGTGAACCTAAATATATGACAAATTAAAATCAATAGGCCTTGATGTATTCGTCCATATTTTCTGCCGAGCAATTACGGCTAACCCAAAAGGCAGATGCCCACACCATCAATGCTGTTGCCTGAGTGTCGTCGAGGCTTTTTATCTTGGCTTCAAGGCTCGATTTACTGGCCCCATGCCGCATATGCACGCCGTTTATATCGCACGCATCAGTAACACGCAGCAAAAGATACGAAAGCCGCGTGTGATCAGGCATAAGCTTCATGTCCTTGTGGGCTTCCACAATGGTTTTAAGCTCTGCCGCGCTGAAAATGTGCTTGATACCCGTAATGGCCCGAAAAAACGTATCCACCGCCCAAGGAAGAATAAACTCTGCCCCTGCGCTTTTTGTGCGAAAATAGTCTTTGAGCCAGCGTTCCTGATCGTCGTTAATGCGTGCTGCAACCTGCGGCATGATGCCCCCGATGATGCGTGCGGCCTGGCACTGGTTAGCCAAACATCGTGTTACGCTATCTTTTCTTTTTACGCTACACTACCTATCTATGAATTTCAAGATAAAATCTAGACTTTTTTGCAGAAATATTATCTACAGTTACCGCGCGCGGTGAAAAAGCCTCACAAATAGTTGCGCTATTTTCGCCCTGCTGACAAATTTAGGCAAGCCCCCCTTGCAGAATACTGGCATTCCAAGTATCACTAGCATACTATCAGAGAGGAACATTATGCCGCTAGCCAATCAAGCGGAGCATTCGTGCCAGAACAATGCCACAGGTTGCGGAAAAAAGAAATTGCAGAAAGATGACGTTCGCTCTGCTCTCTTACGTATGCACGCTGCAACCGTTTTGTTTGGAATTTCTGGCATTTTTGGCAAATTGTGCCAATGCTCGGCCATTGACCTTGTGTGCGGCAGAGCCTTGGTTGCAGTTGCCGCTTTGGGCGGAATTTGCCTAATACAGCGCAACGCGCCGTGGAAAAATGTTAAACTGCGCGATGTTGCAGGCCTTGGCATAAGTGGTGTGCTGCTAACAATACATTTTGTAACTTTTTTTATGGGCATAAAACTGGGCGGCGTGGCGGTTGGCACACTTGGTTTTGCCTGTTTTCCTGTATTTACGGCGATTTTTGAGGCCATTGCATACCGTGAGCGCCCAAGTACGCGTGAATTACAATGTATTGCAATGGTCAGCGTAGGGCTAGTATGCCTTACACCGTCATTTTCGCTGGCTAGCACTGCCACTCACGGCCTTTTATGGGGCATAGCGTCTGCCGGTGTGTACGGCTTGGTGGCCATAGCCAACAGACATTTTGCCGGAGGCATGTCGGGCATGCACACCTGCTGGTGGCAAAATGTGGTCATAATTATTTGCTTGCTGCCCGTAGCCGCCGCAGACCTTGTTGCCATCGCTCCGCTGGACTGGCTGTGGATTGTGTGCCTTGGTCTGCTGTGTACTGCACTTGCCTACAGCCTGTATGTAAGCAGCCTTACTGCGCTTAAAGCCCGTCAGGCTGCAATTATCATAACTCTTGAACCGGTGTACGCCATTCTGGTTGCGTGGCTGCTGTTTGCAGATACCCCAGGTTTGGGCATTGTGCTGGGCGGCACACTTATACTTGGCGCAGTTGCAAGATTAAGCAGACGATAAAATAAAAGCCATTGCAACAGCTATCACTAAAAGTCATCATTTGATTATTTAATGTAGGATTTGATTTTTTTAATAATTTTTCACTTCAAATAATATAAAGAACCTATTGAAATTGACGATTATATACTTCACGAAAACGATATAATTAGATTTTCTGTCGCCTTATGAATCGGCATGTTAATAACATTAGCATCCGTTAACAATTTCTTAAACCAGCTTGGCAGACCGCGTTCACTGGAGGATATTATGCCACGCCTGTCTTTTAAAAGCGCGGTTTCAAGTTCAAAGTGCAACACCCAGTCCTTGGGTATTGGCGTCTTC
>CAYPRZ010000142.1:0-1406 GCA_964413315.1 uncultured Desulfovibrio sp.
CGCATGGGCGTGCAAGAATACGTTTCGGGCCTTCAGGCTGGTGGCATGGAAGTCATCGACCTTGGCTTGAACCGCACTCAGTATGAAACGCTGATTGAATGGATTTGCGGCATTGCCGTATTCCATCCTAAAGCCGCCGCCCGCCTCTATAGCGCCTAGTTTTTCGGGGTCAAGAGCCAAGAGCACCTATTGATACGACCTGCGCAAGTGCGGGTGTCCTAACTCCTGAGGGAAAAGGTCGAATCCGGGCCGTCCAGAGTCCGACAATGTAGGAGGGGTGAAACCCTCCTATTCTGGTATGTAAAGGGGTGAATATGTCCAGTGATCCGCAAGAATTGCTTTATGACGATGCGCTCAAGGTGGCCCACATGGTTGAGGCCCGCGCCAATGGACTTGCCGATGATATGGTGAAGTCCTTGGAGGCGGTGCGCTTCACTCTACTGTCCCGCATGGCAGAGCTGCAAGAAAAGACGCTCGCGAGCACCTCATGGGAGGAGCAGACCCTAGCGAGGCGCAAAGCCTACCTTGAGGCCCAACGCGAGGCCGTGGACTCCATTATCAGTGAAGTCTATTCAGGCATGAGCGGCACTATTCAGGAAGCCGCACAAGATGCCATGCAATACTCCACCACGGCACAATCCGCCAGCCTTCAAACTGCCTTTGGCTTTGGTGGGGGCGCGGCCAATGTGACCACGGCAATGGTGGCCAACTGGACGGCATCTTCTACTGTGGACGGACTGACCATAGGTGAATGGCTCAACACTCTGGGAAAGTCTACAGCCGACCGCATTGTTGCCGCTGGACGTGAGGCGTTGATTATGGGCCTTGGTTCTCGCGAAACCGCCGCCCTACTGCGTGACAAGGGTATTCAGGGCAGCGTGCCGGGGCTTGAAAATCTGGCCCGCACTTTTCTGATGTCTGCCTCCAATGATGCCCGCGACAGTGCCGCAGAAAGACTTTTGGGCAATATGCTCAAGGGCTGGCGATATGTGGCCACACTGGACGGACGCACATGCCCTATTTGTGGCGTTGATGACCATAAGTTCTTCCCTGTGGATGAATCCCGCCCACGGCTCCCCCGACATTTTTCTTGCCGTTGCCTGTATGTGCCAGCGGTGCGAGAGCCGGACCAGGTGGATCAGGTGGAGCGGCCAGCAACAAAGCATGAGTCCCGCACCGTCCACCACAGGGATGGGAGCACCTCGACAAAGTTCCGGCCCGTATCAAGCGAGATGACTACGGAAAACTACAGCCAATGGATCAAGCGACAGATGACGGAAGACCCGGACTTCGTGCGTACCATTCTGGGCAAGACAAGATATGACTTGCTCAAGTCTGGCAAGATCAGGCTCGACAAAATGGTGGTTGATGGCCGCTTAAAGCGTATCTCAGAGCTTCAAAAGTAG
>CAYPRZ010000142.1:1506-7211 GCA_964413315.1 uncultured Desulfovibrio sp.
AGATTCTCACAGAATATGCCCCAGTTGGAAATTCCAACCGGGGCTTTTTGTTGCCTATCCGTCCATCTCATCGAACAGGTCTTTTACCGAGCATCCAAGGGCATCGGCAATTTTACCCAACACCTTGAGCGTGCATGAATCAAGGCGGGAATCGTCAACGGCTCGGCGCAAGGTGTCTGTGGTAACGCCAGACAGGCGGCAAAGCTCACGAAACCCCACATCGCCCATTGCGTCCCTTATGTTGCTCTTGAAGATAATTTTCTTGTTTTCCATTTTACCCGTCCATCTCCTCAAATAAATCTTTCACTTTCACGCCAAGCGCCCCGGCGATTGCCTCAAGGGTAGATAGGCGGCATTCCCGAATCAATGGGCCGCGAGCGCGTTGAAGTGTTTTGTCGGAAATTACGGCTTCGCCAGCAAGCGCCCGAATGCTTATTTTATTTTTTTTCATTATCACGCTGATATTACTGGTTATCATAAATTACCTTTATATTTTTGTGGTAATATAGCACCTTTTTTGTTGACTGCAATGCGGTAATAAATTACTACATACCTAACGAAACAAACGAAAGGACAAAGGAAGTCCAGCCATGAAAAAAGCCGTAGGATATATAAGGGTATCGACAGAAGGCCAAGCCGAAAAGGGAATTAGCCTTGAAGCGCAGCGGGCGAAGATTGAAGCCTATGCAGCGTTGAAGGATTTTACCCTTGTGGAAATCGTGGAAGATGCTGGCATATCTGCGAAAAACCTTAAGCGTCCCGGCATGCAGCGGTTGCTGGACATGATCCACAGGAAAGAGATTGATGCCGTCATTATCCTGAAACTTGATCGCATGTTCCGCAATACTGTGGATGCCCTCCAGACCACGCAGGGTTTTGACAAGAAAGGCGTTGCGCTGCACAGCATTCAAGAATCGCTGGACACACAGAGCGCAATGGGCCGCTTTTTTTTCACCTTGCTGGCCGCAATAGGCGAAATGGAGCGCGGTGTCATTGGCGAGCGCACCAGAACAGCACTTGCCCGCAAAAAGGAAAAGGGCGAAGTGGTAAGCCGCTTCACTCCCTACGGCTACAGGAAACACGGCAACAAACTTGTGGCCAACTCCAAAGAGCAGGACGCGCTTGCATTGATGCGGAACCTAAAAGATGAGGGCATGAGCTACAACCAAGTGGCCGAAATCCTCAACACGCAAGGCATCACTACAAAATCTGGTGGCACATGGGATAGAGTGCGAGTTTTTAAGGCCATGAAGGTGGCCGCTTAACAATCAACTTGGGGATTTTAGCGATATGTCTAAGCTTACAGAAAATTTAAATCCTGACGATGCAACACGCGAGCAGCTTCTTTCCATACTGGAAGAATTGAACGAAAAGCTCATTCCCGCCCCGGCTCCAAAGCCTGAGCCTGTTAAACGGGGTCAGTTGTATCTGGCCCCCTGCCAAGAATTGCGCGAGTCAATGACAAGGCATCTGGAGGCCGCAGCGAAGGACGCCAGGTGGATGATGCAAGAGATAAAAAAATTTATCCGCACTTGCCCGCCCGCTGAAAGTGAAAACGCTTGGGATGAAGTATTTAAGCAAGCGATGGTTGAGATGGATACAATGATCCTGACTCTTGGCTATCATGCAGGTGTAATTGACCGCCACGCATGGCATATAGCGCACTTGGCAGTTATGGCTAATGGCGGGGATATGGGCAGACTGCAAGAGGAATGGAACAAGTGCGACAATAACGTCACACAGAAAAAGACTGCTTAGGCGGGTTGGCCGCGAAGGGAAAATTCCGCATGAAGGTTGGAAATAGGGTTGGAACAAAAAAAGCCCTAACAGTTGGAAAACCGTAAGGGCTTGATTTTGTAGGCTTTTATGGAGCGGGAAACGGGATTTGAACCCGCAACCTTCAGCTTGGGAAGCTGACACTCTACCGTTGAGTTATTCCCGCAAAAGTGGAGCGGGAGACGGGATTTGAACCCGCGACTTCAACCTTGGCAAGGTTGCACTCTACCACTGAGTTACTCCCGCTCAACGAAGATGGGTTGTACGCTGACTAGGCTGAGGTGTCAAGCATTGCTGAACTTTTTTTCGTCACAAATTTGTAAATATGCTTAACTAGCCTATTTTATATATTAAATTTTAATGTTCATCTAAGGGGGTGCAGGCTGACGTGCAAGGGGCCACCGGCATTGCCAGCGGCCCCTTGGGGTATTTGTGCTGCTCTGCTCGCAACCGTCACCATGTGGCGGCTGTCTGAATCGGCTGCATGCTTGCGCTAATCCTTGGGGCGGTTGTCCACAATGCGTTTGGCCTTGCCTTCCGAACGCTCGATGGAGCGGGGCTCCATAAGGCGCACCTTGGCAGAAACGCCCAAGAATTCCTTGATGGTCTTTTGCAGGCGGCCTTCGAGCATCTGCAACTTGCGAATCTCGTCCGCAAAGAGATTTTCGTTCATTTCCACGCGCACTTCGAGGGTGTCGAGGTTATGCGCACGGTCAACAATAATCTGATAGTTGGGGGAAAGCCCGTCGCTTTCCATAAGGATGCCCTCAATCTGCTGCGGAAACACGTTGACCCCGCGAATGATGAGCATGTCGTCGCTGCGGCCCTGCAAACGCGAGATGCGCACGTGGGTGCGGCCACAGCGGCAGGGGGTGTAGTCGAGGCTTGTGAGGTCGCGCGTGCGGTAGCGCAACATGGGTATGCCTTCCTTGGTCAGGGTGGTCAGCACCAGTTCGCCCACCTCGCCGGGGGGCAGCTGGTCGCCCGTGACCGGGTCGATAATTTCGGGCAAAATGTGGTCTTCCCACAGGTGCATGCCGCACTTGGCTTCTTCGCATTCCATGGCCACGCCGGGGCCCATGATTTCAGAGAGGCCATAGATGTTGAGGGCATTGATGTCCATTTTGTCTTCAATGTCGCGGCGCATGGCCTCAGACCACGGCTCAGCACCAAAAACACCCACGCGCAACGGCAAATCGCGAAAGTTTACGCCCACTTCCATGGATGCTTCCCACAGGTGCAGCCCGTAGGAGGGCGTGGCGCACAGCACGGTTGAGCCAAAGTCGCGCAGCAGGCTGGCCTGACGGCGGGTGGCCCCGCCCGATGCGGGCACAACCGTGGCGCCAAGGCGTTCGGCACCATAGTGGGCGCCAAGACCGCCGGTAAAAAGGCCGTAACCATAGGCCACGTGTACAACGTCCGTGCGCACTACGCCTGCGGCGGCCAAACTGCGGGCCATAAGCTCGGCCCATGTTTCAATGTCGCGCTGGGTATAGCCCACCACAACGGCCTTGCCGGTGGTGCCGCTTGAGGCGTGCAAGCGCACAATGTGATCTTTGGGGACTGCAAACAAACCATAAGGATAATGGTTGCGCAGGTCCTGTTTTTCCGTAAAGGGCAGTAGCTTGAGGTCTGCCAGCGACTTGATGTCGGCAGGTGTGATGCCCGCTTCGTCAAAGCGTTTGCGATAAAAGGGCACGTTGGCGTAGACGCGGTTGCACAAATCACGCAGGCGGCGCAGTTGCAGCGCCTCCATTTCTTCGCGTGGCAGAGTTTCCTGTTTGATGTTGAAAAGCACGGCCCTCTCCTTCTGCGGCTGGCGTTTGGCGGCGCATTGGCGCTAAACTGATCCCTAGATAAAAGCTTCGTTTGGGTATGCCGCAATGCGCGGGCGCGGTCAATACAGGTAATGGCGATTCTGCGCCCGCTGCGCAGGTTTGAGGGCGTTGTCGCGTCGTCAGGCGGGGGGGGGGCGCGGTTTTGTGTGCAGGGTGGCTGCCGGTTGCAAGGGTTTAGCACCGCATGCCTGATAAAAGCCGCACTTGTGGCTTTATGGCATGCAGGACGGGGCTGGCGGCATTGCCCTTGACCCGTCTTTACGTTATGTGGAGGTTATGGAAAACAACACTCCTTCTTCACCTGTGGGGGGCACTGCCCCCAAGCGTTTTGCGGATGTCTCTCTGGAAGAAAAACTGGCAGCCGTGGTGACATGGCTTGAAGAGCACAAGGCCGCACGTGTGGTCAGCATAGACATGGCTGAGCAAGGCAGTTTTGCCGAAGCTCTGGTCATTGCCAGCGCCACTTCCGTGCGCCACGCTCAGAGCCTTGCCGACGGCATTGGCGAAATGTGCCGTGCGCGCAACTACGAGTATCTGCGCATGGAAGGCTACACCGCCGGCCAGTGGATTCTGGTGGACTTGAACGACATTGTCGTAAACGTCTTTCTGGAACCCGTGCGCGAGCTCTACGGCCTTGAAGCCCTGTGGAGCAAGGCAGCCTCGCTGGCAAGCACCCGTACCGGGGAATAATCATGACGCCCACGCTCTTGCTGATTCTTGATGGCTGGGGTCTTGCCGAGCCAGGGCCCGGCAACGCGCCCTTTGTGGCTGCAACGCCCAATATGGACGCGCTCAACGCCCGTTGTCCGCATTCTCGCCTTGTGGCCTCTGGCCGCGATGTGGGGCTGCCGCGCGGTTACATGGGCAACTCTGAGGTGGGGCATCTGAACATTGGCGCTGGCCGCGTTGTGTATCAGGACATGACCCGCATCGACGTGGCCTTGGAAGACGGCAGCTTTGCCGCCAACCCGGTGCTCAACAGCCTGATTGAATCGGTACGGCAGAGCGGCGGCAAGCTGCATTTGGCCGGTCTGCTCTCTGACGGAGGCGTGCATAGCCACATTCACCATCTCGAAGCCCTGTGTGTCATGGCCCACAAGGCTGGCGTGCCTGTGCGCATCCATTGCCTTATGGACGGGCGCGACCGCGACCCGCACAGCGGCGTGGACTTTATGCGCACGCTTTTGCAGAGCATTGAAGGTCAGCCTCAAACCCGCGTAGCCAGCATGGTGGGCCGTTTTTTTGCCATGGACCGCGACAAGCACTGGGAGCGCCTCAAAGACGCGTGGGAAGTGATAGTGCACGGCGTGCCTGCCGCTGCCATCACGCCCATTGAGGCTATTGAGGCCTCCTATGCCGCTGGTGTGACAGACGAATTTATCAAACCCGTGTGCTTTGAGGCCGGGGGCGAGGCCCTTGGCATGGCCGACGGCGACGGGCTGTTTTTGTTCAACTTTCGCGCTGACCGTATGCGTCAGTTTACACAGGCCTTTATTCTGCCAGAATTTGACGGCTTTGACCGGGGCCGCGTGCCCTCCCTTGCGGGTGTGGCATCCATGACCGCCTATGAGTCGAGCTTTAACATTCCCGTGGCATTTCCCAAAGAGGCTGTGACTATGGGGCTGGGTGAGGTTGTTTCGCGCCATGGGCTGCGTCAGCTGCGCTTGGCAGAAACAGAAAAGTACGCCCACGTCACCTACTTTTTTAATGGTGGGGTAGAGGAACCCTTTGCCGGAGAAGACCGCATTCTTGTGCCTTCGCCGCGCGAGGTGAAAACCTACGACCAAAAGCCCGCCATGAGTGCGCCCGAAGTTACAGACAAGTTTGTGGAAGCATGGAATTCTGGCGTGTACGACCTTGTGGTGTGCAATCTTGCCAATGGTGACATGGTGGGCCACACGGGTGTACTTGAGGCCGCAGTGCATGCCTGTGAGGTGGTAGACACCTGCGTTGGCCGCATGACCGCCGCTGTTGAAGCGCGCGGGGGCCGCATGATCATTATTGCCGACCACGGCAACTGCGAAAAAATGCTTACCCCAGAGGGGCAGCCGCACACGGCCCACACCACCAATCCTGTGCCGTGCATACTGC
>CAYPRZ010000143.1:0-7007 GCA_964413315.1 uncultured Desulfovibrio sp.
GCGGCCACATGGCTCACGCTTATGCCGGTTCCCACGGTGGTAAGGCCTTCGGCCAAAGCGGCTTGAGCAACGTCCACGGCGGTGGCTTCCATCCAAGCCACCATCATGGCGGTGGAAAAAACACTAACTTTGCCGCTGCCCACGCTGCTTGCAAGCATGGATTCTGTAACCGTTGTTTCCAGCGTACCTGTCATGCCAGGCTGCAACAGAGTGCTCATTTTGCCTCTCTACGTAAATGGTGTGCAAGCCATGCCAGGGCTCACCACCTGTCGAATGTGGAGAGCGCATAGTGTAGTGCATGATAAAGCACTTGCCGAGGCCTTTCAATCTAGCCGATCAGGCACTGCCTAAGCCACAACCATGCTGTTTATCACCACAAATAAATCTCGACCATCCGGCGCAAGTCTGGCATCAATAAAGAAATACTTATCCGCGATCTTTATACCGAGGGTACCTTTCAGCGGTAACGCGGGCCAAAAGCCCCGCTGAAACACCTGCCGGCGTCCATCGGCCCACAAGGCCGCCAAAGATCCCGCTAAAACGGCAGAGCCGCCACTCTTATCGAGCTGGCGCTCACTTCTGTTGCCTGCACTCTGCTGCGGCAAGGTCTTTTTTGTTACCCTTTCATTGAGGAGAGCGAAGTATGAAGGGCTTTATGCGTTGGACGTTGGGGCTTGTGTTTGTGTCGCTGCTGTCTGCCGGTGCGCTGCTTGCATCTGCACAGTGGGCAACCGCTGCCTATAAGACAGAATACAAACTCAGTGTTGTACCCGGTGCCACATCTGGGTGGGGCCTTACTGCGGCCCGCTTTGCCGAGCTGGTAAACGAGCGCACCAACGGGCGCATCAACATCAAGGTTTATCCCTCAAGCCAGTTGCTGGCAGGCAAGCAAACCTCTGAATTTCTTATGCTGCGCAACGGGGCCATTGATTTTGCCTTGGCCTCGCCCATCAACTGGTCGCCCCAGATCAAGGAACTGAACCTCACGGCCCTGCCCTTTTTTATGGCTGTGCAGCCAGACCGCTATAAGGCCATTGATGCCGTTACGGCGGGTAAATCTGGCGCAATGCTGATTGCGGCAGTTGAACAAAAGGGTGTTAAACTTCTCGGTTGGGGCGAAAACGGTTACCGCGAAATGACCACCAGTAAGGGCCCCATCACAAAGCCCGAAGACATGCAGGGCTTGAAGATTCGCGTGGTTGGCAGCCCTATCTTTATTGATACGTTCCGAGCCCTTGGCGCAAACCCAGTCAACATGAACTGGGCCGAGGCCACCACGGGCTTTCAGCAGGGCGTGGTAGACGGACAGGAAAACCCCACCAACGGCATCAATATTCCCCTGAAAATTTGGGATTACCACAAGTTTTTGTGCGACTGGCACTACGTGATTGACCCGCTGATGCTTGGCGTAAACCCGGTCGTGTGGTCGCAGTTTACGCCCGAAGACCAGCAGATTCTGCTCGCCTGCGCCAAGGAAATGGAGCTTTACAGCAAGGCTCTTTCCCGCCTTGGCATGGATGACGGAGCTTCAAAGGCTTACCTTGAAAAAATCGGCAAGCTCCCCGAAATCAGCGATCCATACGCCTGCCTTGAGCAGCACGGCATGACTGTTTCGCGCCTTACGCCTGAGCAGATTGCGCAATTCCACAAGAGCACGCAGTCTGTGCGCGACGAGTGGACGGCCAAAGTAGGCCCGGATCTGGTCAAGGCAGCCGAGCAGGATATGGCCGCAGCAAAATAGCTTAAGACAACCCCCTCATGCGCCAAAGGCGTGCGAGGGGGGTTTTTAGGGATGGGTAAGAAAATGTGGACTCTGTTGGACAGAAGGTTTGAGGATCTGCTGGGGTCAATTATACTGGCAGTAATGGCGGTCATTGCATTTCTTAACGTAATTGTGCGCTACTGCACGTCTTTTTCTTTTGCTTGGACAGAAGAAATTACCATCAACTTCTTTGTGTGGATAACCCTGCTTGGCACGGCCCGCGCCTTTCGCGAAGGCGGGCATCTGGGCATGACCGCCTTATATGATGCCCTGCCGCTGCCGTACCGGCGTATCTGCTATTGGGGCTCGGTGCTGATAGGTGCGTGTTTTTTTGGCGCGCTGTGCTGGACGGGCTTTGTGGAAGTTGTGGACGAAATTGATTTGGAGGCAACATCCGAGGCACTGGGGATTCCCGTCTGGTGGTACACAATTGCCACTCCGCTGTTTTCCCTGCTGATCATATTTCGCATTGCGCAAAGGGCTTTTGAAGACCAGCGCACCAACAACTTTTAGGCGAGGATACTATGGACGCATTGCTTCACGATCCCGCCTTTTGGTTGCTGGCCCTCTTTCTTGTGCCCCTGCTCTTTCGCGTGCCCATTGCTCTGGCGCTAGGCTTTTCTGCCTTGGTGGTTGTGTGGAAGTGGGACATGGGCGTTAACATGCTTTCCTACAATTTTTTTGCAGGAATAGCCAAATTTCCGCTGCTTGCCATACCCTTCTTTATTCTGGCGGGCTACATTATGGAAAGGGCGGGCATTGCCGCCCGCATAGTGGCGCTTATGGAGGCCCTGGTGGGCTCCATGACTGGCGGGCTGGCCGTGGCCACCGTGGCTGTCGCCACCTTTTGGGGTGCGGTTAGCGGCTCTGGCCCTGCCACTGTGGCCGCTCTGGGGCTTATTCTTATTCCCGGCATGGCCAATGCCGGGTACAAAAAAGCCTTTGCCACGGCAACTGTTGCAGTAACGTCTGGGCTGGCCATTGTTATACCGCCCAGCATAGCCTTTATCGTGTATGGCGGTGTTGCGGATGTTTCCGTGCCTGCCCTGTTTGCGGCGGGCTTTGTGCCCGGCGTGGTGGTGGCCACCTTTATCATGGGTGCGGTGCTGCTTATCTCGCGCAAGCGCGGATACAAGGGCAAGCCAAGGCAGCAGCCTGTAAGCAAGGCCCTGCGGGAAGCCTTTTGGGGTATTATGACCCCTGTGGTCATTTTGGGCGGCATCTACGGCGGCGTGTTCACCCCAACAGAAGCCGCAGCCGTAGCTATTTTTTATGGCCTTTTTGTGGGTGTTTTTATTTACCGCACAATCAACAGCCTGTCGATTATCGTTGAAATTTTGACAGAAACCGCCAAGGCCACTGCCATAGTTATGATTGTGGTCACCTGTGCCGGTTTGTATTCGTGGGTGGGCTCCGCAGTTGGGCTAGTGGAAAAATGCTCTGGTTTCTTGCTTGGCGTATCCAGCAATCCTTGGATCGTGCTGCTGATGATCAACATTATCCTGCTGTTTGCGGGCATGCTGTTGGACGCCATTTCCATTTACTACGTGTTTTTGCCCTTTATGCTGCCCATTGTGAGCCATTTTCACTGGGACCCAGTGTGGTTTGGCATAATGATGACAATTAACCTTGCCGTGGGGCAGGTAACACCACCTGTGGCTGTAAACCTCTATGTGGGGGCAAAAATCAGCGGCCTCACCATGGAGCAGATCAGCAAGGAGGCCTTGCCTCTCATTGGGGCAGCCCTGCTTGCTCTGGCTGTTATCACGGCCTTTCCCTCAATTACCACCTTTGTGCCCAAAATGCTGGGCCTGTATTGATTGACGGCAGATTGGCGGCATTGATCGTCGGCATTGACCGATAGTATGGATTAATCAGCAGCCCGACCGCAGCAAGCAGTTGCGGTCGGGCTGCTTGCGCACAATGCCCGCCCCTGTCACACCCTGCCCCATCTCTGCAAGGCCATAGAGCACAAAATGAAAAAGCCCTCTCAAGGAGGGCCATTTCATGTGGAGGTTGCGTTTGCCCGCGCACAAGCGCCAGCAGCGGCTATATGGAAATATCAGGCGTTGGCTGCCTTAAGCATTTCTTCAACCATAGAAAGCGAGGGGGTCGCGCCAGAATCAAGCCCGCACAGGCCGCGCACGGCCAGCATGAGCATGTCAAACTGGAGGGACATTTCGGTAGCGCCGTTGTGGATAACGCAGACATCGCCGCGCATGAACAGCTTGTAGGCGTGGCGGCTGCGCTCCTGACCGCTGGAACGAACAATGTAATATACCTGCTCGTTATTTTCGGTCACATAAAGCTTTTGGCGGGTCAGCGTGCCCTGCGACTCATCATACCATGAGCATTCTGAAAAAAGACGGCCGCTAAAGGCAAAGTCGCAGCCATTGTCCTGTTTCAGGCAAATGTCTTCCATGGTTTTCTGCGCGTTCATTCATTATCCTCCGCAGGGTCTGACCAAACAATGGTCGCAAAAATCCCCAAACAACGTTGGGGAAAACTAGCACTGCACCAGAAGCGTTGTCAACAAAGCGCAGCAAATGAACAACAAAATCGCATGCGCAAACAGCAATTAAAATTCATAACAAGGTTAAATCTTTGATAAAAAAAGATATGTATTCTTTTGCGGTTCGCTGCTTAAAGAGGCACAAACCGCCAGCCCGGCATTCACTCCCCACAGGGTGCTGCCCTGCCTTTTTGCATGGGCAGCGGCGTGCGCACAGGCTAGGCGCATTGCGGTTCTACAAAGCTGTTAGCCATTAATACAAAGTGTAATCTTAAATTTTATGACGCTGGCGCGTAAAACGGGCGTAAGCACGTGCCACCGGCGAGGTGGGGTCCATAGCCTCTAGATAAAGACCATGCGCCTTGGGCGGTTCGGGCTTGGCTGGCTTGGGGACCTGTGCAGCCGTGTGCTTGGGTACTGCGGTTTTGTCCAGCCCGGCCTTGCCCATAAGCAGGCTCACCTTTATGGCGTTAAAAAAGGGCTGTTCCATAAAGGCATTAACCCTTTCCAGTATTTCGTCAGCCATAAGATGCAGCTCCTGCGCCAGCATGGCATCCTCCGCGCCTATGAGCAAAAGCTCGCGGTGGTGGCCCATGGGCCGCGCCAGAGGTGCCAAATCTGGGCCCATAACCATTTCCCAGTTCAGCCAGAGTTGCTGCAACCGCGCCCTGCCCTCGCCCTGACCGGGGGCCGCACCAAGACCAGCCAGCACAGAGGCCATAACTTCCATGGCGGGTACGGGCTGCGCATCTTTTTGGCGCTTGCGATAAACTGCCATCACGGCTCCGGGCGGGGTTGGGTGTGGTTAGCTGGGGTTGCGGTCAGCAGGGCGGCAACATGCTGTCAACGGGCCTGCGGAAGGACTACGGGGGGCCAGCATGGGTGCTGACAGGCGCGCAAAACGAACTCATTGACTATATGCAGATAAGTTGATACTTACATCAATCGAATTTGATTTATAGGGACACCATGGCACTTTTATTCTTCAAGGCCCTCTCGGACGAAACGCGTCTGCGGCTTGTGCATATCTTGCTGCATTACGAACTTTCGGTCAACGAGCTGGTCAGCATACTTGATATGGGGCAGTCGCGCGTTTCGCGCCACCTCAAGATACTCACCGAGGCGGGGCTGCTCACCTCGCGGCGCGACGGCCTGTGGGTTTTTTATGCTACCCCACGCGCTGGTGAAGAACGCGAATTTCTACGCGCCATCACGCCCTTTGTGCACCCCGATGCCGCCATGCGCGCCGACCTCAACATGGCTGCCCAAATTCTGGAAGAACGCGCCCTCAAGACCCGCCAGTTTTTTAACGCCATTGCGGAGGACTGGGACGAGCTGAACCGCGAAGTACTTGGAACATTTGATCTTTCTGAGGCTGTTTGTGATGCCGTGCCCCAAGATTGCGGAACCGCAGTGGATCTTGGTTGCGGTACTGGCGGCGTGCTTGCCCGCATGCTGCCCAAGGTACGCGGCCTCATTGGCGTGGACGGCTCTGCCCGAATGCTCGAAATTTGCCGCCGCCGCTTTACAGCCGAAGATTTGGCCGCTGGCCGTGTTTCGCTGCGTATTGGCGAGCTGAGCCACCTGCCCCTGCGCGACCACGAGGCAGACTTTGCCTGTATCAACCTTGTGCTGCACCACTTGTCTGACCCGGCAGAAGGCCTGCGCGAAATACGCCGCATCATGGCAGTGGGCGGCAGATTGTTTGTGGCCGATTTTCAGCGCCATGCAGACGAAACCATGCGCATCCGCTACGGCGACCGCTGGCTGGGCTTTGACGAGCAGCAGCTTGGCCTTGATCTGGCTGCTGCGGGCTTCAAGGTTTTGCACTGCAAGCATATGCCGGTTGACCGCAACATGACCCTGCTGCTGCTGAGCGCAGAGGCCTGCTAACAATAACAAATCGGCTGCCACCACACGCCGCCGATACGGTTAGATATTTTTACAACTAACGACAACAACAAAATTGCGGATAGGAGAACACCATGATCAAGCCCCTTGACCTGAGCCTGGACTATAAAGTTGCCGACATGTCGCTGGCCGACTTTGGCAAAAAAGAAATGCAGCTTTCCGAGCGCGAAACCCCCGGCCTGATGGAATGCATCAAAAAGTACGGCCCCACCAAGCCCCTCAAGGGCCTCAAGGTCACCGGCTCGCTGCACATGACCATTCAGACCGCCATGCTCATCAAGACCCTGCACGCCCTTGGCGCAGACATTCGCTGGGCTTCCTGCAATATCTTTTCTACGCAGGATCATGCCGCTGCCGCCATTGCGGAAACCGGTATGGCCAAGGTTTTTGCCTGGAAGGGCGAAACCCTTGAAGACTACTGGTGGTGCACAGAAATGGCCCTCACGTGGCCCGATGGCAGCGGTCCCGACCTTATCGTGGACGACGGCGGCGACGCCACCCTGCTGATCCACAAGGGTGTGGAAGCCGAGGACGACCCCTCCATCCTTGACCAGCCCACCGACAACAAGGAATTTCAGTGCATTCTTGACCGCCTCAAGCTGCGTCTCAAGGAAGACCCCCAGCACTGGCACAAGGTTGCTGCCAAGGTAAAAGGCGTTTCGGAAGAAACCACCACCGGCGTGCACCGCCTGTACCAGCTTGAAGCTGCGGGAACCCTGCTGTTCCCCGCCATCAACGTCAACGACTCGGTCACCAAGTCCAAGTTTGACAACCTGTACGGCTGCCGCGAATCGCTGGCCGACGGCATCAAGCGCGCCACCG
>CAYPRZ010000144.1:0-6977 GCA_964413315.1 uncultured Desulfovibrio sp.
AGACGCGCTTTGGCGCTTTGTAAAGTAAAAAGTCTGTTGACGCTTAGTGGGGCATTGTCTAGTTGTAGGGCTGTCGCGCTGTGATTTCGCAGGTTTTTGCGGTGCGGCTACATGCATATTCAGCGAGGAGAACCACATGCTTTTGTCCCTTATAGTGTATGTTTGCTGCGGTGCTGTGGCTGGCGTGCTTGCCGGACTTTTGGGTGTTGGCGGCGGCATTGTTCTGGTTCCCATGATGGTGGCTATTTTTCCCACCGTGGGTGTGCCAGCCCAGTATGTGCAGCAGATGGCGCTTGGCACATCACTTGCCAGCATCATGATCACCTCTGTTTCCAGCGCCCGTGCCCACCATGCGCGCGGGGCCGTGCACTGGGACATCTTTAAGGCCATTACCCCCGGTATCTTGCTGGGTACGTTTTTTGGCGGGCTTGTTGCCACCCACATGCCCACCATGTTTCTGAAAATTTTCTTCATCTGCTTTATCCTTGTGGTGTCTGCGCAGATGCTCTCCAATTATCGGCCCCCGGCCAGCCGCGATCTGCCCGGCAAGATGGGAACTGCTGGCGTGGGTGGCGTTATTGGTCTTATTTCGAGTTTTGTGGGTATTGGCGGCGGTACGCTTTCCGTGCCCTTCATGACCTTTTGCAACGTGCCCCTGCACCATGCCGTGGGAACCTCGGCAGCCATTGGTTTTCCCATTGCCGTTGCGGGCACGCTGGGCTTTGTTGTGGGCGGCTGGGGCAGGCCTGAGCTGCCCGCCATGTCGTTGGGTTTTGTGAACCTGTGGGCCCTGGTGGGCATTGCCACGGCCAGTTTTCTCACCGCCCCCCTTGGCGCCAAATTGTCGCATTCGTTGCCAGCCGACAAGCTCAAGAAGGGTTTTGCCTGTTTTTTGATCCTTGTGGCCTTGAAGATGATCTGGGGCCTGTTGTAGCATAACCACATGAAGCTGCACTCGTACAACAAGGCTCTGGCCGAATCGGTCGTATGGAACCTGCTTTGGCTTACGCTGGGGTCGGTTCTCATGGCCATATGCATTCAAAGCGTGGCCGCGCCCCACGGTTTCCTTTCCGGGGGTGTCATGGGGGTGGCCCTGCTTGTGGGCTACTGGTCAGATACGCTCACGCCGCTGGTGTGGTATTCTGTGCTGTGCGTGCCCGTGTATGCGCTGGGCTGGTTTTGCGTGGGCAAGCGTTTTTTGCTCTATACCGCCTACGGAACCCTGTGTACCACGTTGTGCAGTTTTGTTATTACCTTTACCATTCCCATTGAAAGCGAGGTCTACGCCAC
This sequence comes from uncultured Desulfovibrio sp., assembly GCA_964413315.1. Classification (GTDB taxonomy): domain Bacteria; phylum Desulfobacterota; class Desulfovibrionia; order Desulfovibrionales; family Desulfovibrionaceae; genus Desulfovibrio. Next base: position 1,291 of record CAYPRZ010000144.1, read on the forward strand.
GGTGGTGGGCGGGGTGCTGCACGGTGCTGCCTGCGGCATCATGCTGCGCACCATGGGCAGCAGCGGCGGTACGGATGTGGTTGCCGTGCTGCTCAAAGAACGCTGGAACGTGCCCATCGGCCAGTTTAACTTTATGTTTAACTGCCTGCTGTTTCTTACGGCGGCCTCGCGCATGCACCTAGATTTGATTGTGGCCTCCATGCTGATGATGTTTATTTCGGCCAACACGCTGGAATACGTGCTGGGCCTGTTCAACCGCCGCAAGCTTGTGATGATCATTTCTGACCATGGCGAGGAAATCAGCGAGGCCATCTTGGTAACAGAGCGCTTTGGCGCAACGCTTATGCGCGGCAAGGGGGCTTATTCCGGCTCTGACCGCGAGATTCTGCTTACCGTCACCAACAATGTGGCGCTCAAGCGGCTGGAAAATCTGGTGTTTAGTATTGATCCGCGTGCCCTGTTTATTGTGGAAAACACCTTCTACGTCTCTGGCGGGCAGTTTGCCCGCAGTAGCCGTTGACGGCGGAGGCCCCCATGAACCCGGAAGATACGGAATCCCCTGCCACGGAACTGACTGCCGACGATACGGCTGACAGATTACTGGCCATCAGGGCTAAGAGTATTTTGACCCTTGCCGGTGAGGGCCCTGCCCGCGCCGCACGCCTGTTTGCCCCGCTGAAAAAAATCGATAACGGCGTGCTGCTTGTGCGTGATGGTCTGGTGGAAGACGTGTTGCCTTGGTCGCAGGTGCGTTTGCCCGCCGGTGCGTTGGTGCGCGATGTGGGGCCCGTGTGTTTGGCCCCGGCAAGCGTCAACGCCCACACCCACCTTGAGCTTTCTCACCTTGCGGATAAAACGCGCTGGGGGCACGGCTTTACGGCGTGGCTGCAAAGTCTTGTTCCCCTGCTTGGGGCGGCCCCGCAAACCGACGCTGTTGAAAACGCCTGTGCCTCGTTGGCCCTCTATGGCACACTGTATGTGGGCAATATTACGGGCTCGCTGCCCGGCGGCACGGTTTTGGCCGATTCGGCCTGTAATGAGGCAGGGCTGACCGCCAGCCATTTTTGCGAATGGTTTGGCTATGATGCGCCCTTTGCCGATAATGAACGCCCGTGGCCCCCACGGTGCAGACAGGCTCTGGCCGATGATCCTTTTTTGATGGCCCGTTGCGCTCCGGGTGGGCATGCCCTGTATTCCACCGGGCCGGAGATTCTGGCTGCTGCACGGCAGGATTGCGTGCGCATGGGGCGCGTGTTCTCCTTCCATCTGGCGGAATCGCCCGAAGAAACGCAGATGCTGACCACGGGCGACGGGCCTTTGCGCACGTTTTACGACAAAATGGTGCTGCCGCAGGGCTGGGAAGCCCCCGGTCTGCGCCCCTTGGCCTATGCCGTAAAGCTGGGCTTGCTTGCCCCCGGCACGCTGGCAGTGCACGGCGTGCAGCTTGACGCGCAGGAAGTGGAGGTGCTTGCGGCCAGCGGTGCGGCCCTGTGCCTGTGCCCCCGTTCAAACCGCAATATTGGCGTGGGTGTCCCCCCTGTGCGCGAGATGATGGAGAGCGGGGCACTGCTTTGCCTTGGCACAGACGGCCTTACCTCAAACCGCGATCTTGATGTGCGCAAAGAGGCTGTGTGGCTGCGCGAAACCTTGGACGTGCCGCCAGAGGCTCTGGTGCGCATGCTGACAGTGAACGGCGCTGCGGCTCTCAATGTGCTGGGCTGCGGTGCTGGGCGGCTGGAAAAGGGCGGCCCTGCGGATTTTTGCGTGCTGCCCGAAATACTGACCTACTAGACTGTTGTGTGCGGCGCACACGCCGAAAAATACTTGCCTATTACAAGTAGTTGTGCTGCCCGCATAAAGTCCTTGTCACGGTAATTTGTTGCTGGCAGTATTCGCCCAGCAGACTGACGCTGATTCGGCTTTTTTTACCGCCAGCCTGCCGGCTGAACCGCCTTGGGGATATTTGCGGTTTTTCCGGATATTGGAACGCCGACCGCGTGTGCAACTGCAAGCGGCCTTGCCGCTTATTCTTAACCTGCGCCAAGAAGGACAACATGACAGAGGAAGTTTTGGATTGGAAGGAAGCCATAGCCAGAGTGCTCAACAAGCGTGACATGTACGTCAAGCTGCTGGCCAAGTTCATTGAAACAGAGCGCGACACCCCCTCAAAGGTGGGACAGGCCCTGAAGAACGGCAAGGCTGACGAAGCCCGCGAACTGGTGCACAGCACCAAGGGAGCCGCCGCCAACCTTGGGGCCAAGGCTCTTGCCGCCGCTGCTCTCGAACTTGAAATGGCCATCAAGGCCGGTGCAGACACTGACCGCGCTATGAATCACTTTAGCGCCGCGCACATGGACACGCTTGTGACCATGCACGCCTTTATGACGCAGTAGCACAGGCTTTGCGGAATATTTAAGGCCCCTCCCGGTGTGTACCGCGAGGGGCCTTTTCGTTCCGCTATTGGTATGCCCCCCATCATGTTTTCAAAGCTAAGCCTAGCGGGGTATTTTTAACTGTCTACTTGACGGGGGGCAGGCCATTAGGCTTTGGAGGCTTTTTGCAATTGGTATATCAATGTTTTTTTCTATATGCGGTTATAGGCCAGCCACTACGGGCCAGCCACTACGAACCAGACGACTCAAGCACAAAGCGGCGCACGTTGCGCATTTCCTGACGCAGGGCGGGGTAGTCGAAACGGGTAAAGTGCCCGTCGTTGTACAGGACCTCGCCGCCCACCATGGTCATGCGGGTTTCCATGCCTGTGGCCGCATATACGATGTGCGAAACTTCGTTGTACATGGGTTGCAGGTTGGGCTCTGTGAGGTCGAGGGCAATGCAGTCTGCGGCCATGCCGGGGGCCAGCGAGCCAAGACGCGTATCGTGCATGGCGGCTGCGCCGCCAAGGGTGGCCATATCCAGCACCTGACCAGCGGGAAGCAGGGTGGGGTCGAGGCCGCTGAGCTTGTGCATCAGGGCAGCGCGGCCCATTTCGGTAAACATGTTGAGCCGATTGTTGCTGGCCGCACCGTCTGTGCCCAAGCCCACGCGCATGCCACGGGCAAGCATGGCCGCCACCGGGGCCGCGCCAGAGGCCAGCTTCATGTTGGAAGAAGGGTTGTGGGCCACCACGGCATTTTTGCTGGCAAGCAGATCAAGTTCGTTAGAGGTCACGTCAACTACGTGGGCCAAGGTGCAGGGGACATCGAGCAGACCAAGGCTGCGGCAGTATTCTGTTGGCCTTTTGCCCTGAGCCGAAAGGCATATCTGCGTTTCAGAGGTGGTTTCGGCCAGATGGATGTGCAGAGGGAGATTAAGCTCCTGCGCCAGATCTCGGCATGCGGTGAGAATTTCAGGGGTGGTGGTGTAAACGCTGTGCGGGTTTACGGCCACACGCAGCCGGTCGTGGTTGTGGTATTTTTCTGCCAGAGCGCGGGTGGCGTCCAGATCCTCCTGCGGGCCGGAAAAAGCCGCAGAAGGAAAGGCAAAAACAGCCTCGCCGCCAAGGCAGCGCAGACCGGCAGTTTCGGCGGCCTCAAATACCGAGGCTTCAAATAGATACATGTCCACACAGGCGGTGGTGCCTGTGCGCAGCATTTCTGCATAGCCCAGTAGGCTGCCCAGCCGTACCAGTTCTGGCGTAAGCTTTTGCTCCACAGGAAAAATCCGCTGGTTCAGCCAGTCCATAAGGGGCATGTCGTCTGCCAGCCCGCGCAAAAATGTCATGGCGGCGTGGGTGTGGGCATTGATCAGCCCCGGCAGCACCAGCTTGTCTTCATGGTGCAGGGTTTCACTGGCTTGCCAGCGCTGTAGCAGTTCGGCTGTGGGGCCTATGTCTGCAATCAGGCCCTTGTCTATGGCCAAAGATGCGTTTTCGATAATGCGGCGCTGTTCGTCCTGAGTGACTATACAGGCTGCGTGGAGCAGTGTGTCGCAGTGGCGCATGCGTTTCTCCGCTGAGTGGTTGCACGATAATGCGTGTGTTGACGCTGGTTTTTGAAACTAGCTCTGTACTCAATGCTTGGCAAGCGGGCAGGACAGTGGCGTTCGCCAGCGGGCGGCAGGGCGGAAAGGCTTGCAAGATCGTGCCGCAGCGTATATAGAAATTGGCTGCATCGCGCGAAAATCAGGCGCGGGCAAAGTTTTGCCCGTTGTGAGCACGGGCGTTTTTTTTAAAGCTATACCCACACCCTATGGAGGTGCGTTTTGTTTGAATCCTTAGCTTATGCCATGGGCACGCCTCAGGCCGGGGCCGCCCCCGCCAGCGGACAGGAAATGCTGATGCAGTTTCTGCCCCTCATCGTCATGTTTGTCATCTTCTGGTTCCTGCTTATCCGTCCCCAGCAGAAGCGGGCCAAAGCCCACAAGCAGATGCTGGCCGAACTGAAGCGCGGCGACCACGTTATGACTTCCAGCGGTATTCTTGGCCGTATTCTGGAAATCGACGACGAGCAGGTGCTTCTTGAAAGCGGCGAATCCAAGCTGCGCGTTTCGCGCGGTGCCATTGGCGGCGTTGCTCCTGTTAAGGGCACCAAGGACGCCAAGGAAGAAAAGAAGTAGGTCGCCTTTGGCGACATGCGCCTGCCATTGCCTTGGCGGGCGCAGCGCATGGCCCGTGAGCTGAACCGGCTGTTGCCAGATCGGCTCTTGGGCTTTTGCCTCTTGATGCGCCCGGATTCCGGGTCTGCGAAGTTTCCGGCTTTGTCTGTAGCCTGTGGCTGCTCTTTTGGGGCAGCCGCACGGTTGCGGCAAAGCTTAATCTGTTGTGTGGAAGGTGAACGATGGGTCTGCTCTGGCGCTTGTCCATAGCCATCATGGTTTTTGTGTTGTCCCTTATTTACGCGCTGCCCAGCGTTCCCTATCTGGGAACAGCTCTTGAGCGCGTCTTGCCGTCGAGCAAAATCAATCTCGGCCTTGACCTCAAGGGCGGCATCCATCTGACGCTCGGTGTTGACGTGGCCAAGGCTGTGAGCAATTCGCTGGCTCTGGTGGGTCAGGATTTGCGCCGTGTTGCCGAAGACGAAAAGATTGTGGTGCTACGCCCCCGCGTGGTAGGTGGCACTGCTCTTGAGTTCGTGCTGCCGCGTGCGGAAAACGAACCCCTGTTTCGCGAGCTGCTGGCAAAGCAGTTTCCGCAGCTGAGCGTGGGCGAACCCCAAGCCGGCGAAGCTGGGCAGCTGCGTTATGTGGCCCGCTTTACCCCGGCAGAAGTCAAACGCATCGAAGACCTTTCGCTCGATCAGGCCCTGCGCACCATCCGCAACCGTATTGACCAGTTTGGCGTTGCCGAGCCCGATATTCGCAAGCAGTCGGACAACCGCATTCAGGTGCAGCTGCCGGGTATTTCTGACCCGCGCCGCGCCGTGCAGGTTATTGGTCAGACCGCCCACCTTGAGTTCCACTTGGTGCGTGAAGACGTAGACCCCGGCAAGGCAGTGCTGCCCCCCGGCGTGATCGTGCTGCCCATGCTGGAGAAAGACTCCGGCCAGCAGCAGAAAGAAACGCTGATTGCGCTGGAAAAAGACGCCATGCTCACAGGCGAGGACGTGTCTGACGCGCGCCCTGCCTTTGACCAGATGAACCAGTCTTACGTTACACTGAATTTCAACGCCCGTGGCGCACGTATCTTTGAACGCGTGACCGGCGAAAGCGTGGGCCGCCGCATGGCCATTGTGCTGGACGGCAAAGTG
>CAYPRZ010000145.1:0-6957 GCA_964413315.1 uncultured Desulfovibrio sp.
GGTGAACAGTAATTGCTGGCATGGCAATTGAGGCTTTTGACAAAAATGTAAACGCAGTTGTGTGATTTTTTGCTATTTATGCTGATTTTGATTGTGTTATATCTATATTTTATCTGTTCAATTAGACTGTTTATGTAAACAGTTTTATGTATAATGAATGCAAAAATTGTATATGGTGTATAATTTTTCATAAAATTGAATTCATTTTATTTGTTTTAATAGTTTCATTGTATGGCTTGTTTAATCTGTATTGTGGCTAGCCTTAATTGATAGCTTGCTAGGTACGGCCATTAGCCAAGCACAATAAATAACAGGTAATAAGCATCGTGATCGGTGCATGTGTGAAAAAAGCAGGGCATAATGACCCGTTCATGGCCAAGCTGTGCGGCCAAAACACGCGGTCATACTGCGCCAAGGTAACCAGCCGGATTTCGGCACAAACCCGCATGGGAGTGATGATGGTAAACATCAACCGCCAGTGGTGTAAGGGTTGCGGCATCTGCGTAGCCTTTTGTCCCAAAAAGGCATTGTCGCTCGATGATGAGGGCAAGGCCTGTCACAATCCTGAGCTTTGCGTGGAGTGTGGCATGTGTGAACAGTATTGTCCTGATCTGGCCGTTTCGGTTGAAAAGACCGGCAAGGCCAAAACCGGCAAGGAGGCGGCATGAGCCAGCAAGATATCCTCTTTGTGCAGGGTAACGAGGCCTGTGTGCGCGGCGCCCTGTATGCCGGGCTGCGTTTTTTTGCGGGCTATCCCATTACCCCCTCCACCGAAGTAGCCGAACATCTGGCCGAGCAGCTGCCCCGCGTGGGCGGCAAGTTTATTCAGATGGAAGACGAAATAGCTTCCATGTGCGCTGTGTGCGGCGCTTCGCTGGCTGGCTCCAAGGCCATGACCGCCACCAGCGGCCCCGGTTTTTCTCTTAAGCAAGAGGCCATTGGCTATGCCGTGATGGCCGAAATTCCCTGTGTGGTTGTCAACGTGCAGCGCGGCGGCCCCTCCACCGGGCTTGCCACCAAGGTTGCGCAGGGCGACGTTAATCAGGCCCGCTGGGGCACACACGGCGACCACTCCATAATCGTGCTTACCGCGTCGAGCATTCAGGACGTGTTTCAGATCACGGTAGAGGCCTTTAACATGGCAGAAACCTACCGCACGCCTGTTATCCTGCTGTTTGACGAAGTGATAGGCCACATGCGCGAAAAGCTGGTTGTTCCCGCCCCCGGCGATCTGCCTGTGGTGGAACGCCTGCACACCGAGGTTCAGGCCGGGGTCAACTATTACCCCTACCTGCCCCGCGAGGATGGCCGCCTGCCCATGTCCGACTTTGGCGGTGTGCACCGCTACAATGTCACGGGCCTGTACCACGATATTTGGGGCTTCCCCACAGAGAATCCAGAGCAGGTCAGCAAGCTTGTGTACCATCTGGTGGACAAGATCGAGAACCGCGCCCACCTGCTGGCCCGCTGGAAGGAATATTATCTCGACGATGCCGAGCACATTATCATTTCTTATGGTTCATCGGCCCGCAGTGCGCGGCATCTGGTAGAAACCCGCCGCTCCAAGGGCGACCGCATCGGCCTGCTTGAACTGCAAACACTCTGGCCCTTCCCGGCTCAACTTGTGCGCGAAAAAACAGCCCATGCCCGCAATATCTTTGTGGCAGAAATGAACATGGGGCAAATAACCACTCAGGTGAAGCAGGTGGTGCAGCGGCCCGACAGAGTGTTTCTGGTCAACCGCATGGACGGCCTGATGCTCAACCCCACAGACATCGGCAAGGTCATGCGGGTTATTGAAGGGAGGGGGTTCTAACATGAGCGTGCAAAACATCCGCGAGCGGTTTTTCCCCCACATCTGGTGCCCCGGCTGCGGCCACGGCACCATTCTCAATAACCTGCTGCATGCCGTGCAGGACATGAACATAGACCCCTCAAACATGTGCATGGTTTCGGGCATTGGCTGCTCGGCGCGTATATCGGGCTATGTGGATTTTCATAGCATGCACACCATGCATGGCCGCGCCTTGGCCTGCGCCACGGGCATCAAGATGACCAAGCCAGAACTGAACGTGGTGGTTCCCATGGGCGACGGCGATGCCATGGCCATTGGCGGCAACCACTTTATCCATGCCTGCCGCCGCAATATCGATATGGTTGCCATCATCATGAACAACCGTATCTACGGCATGACCGGCGGCCAGTATTCGCCGCTTTCTGGGGCGGGCATTCTGGCTACCACCGCGCCTTATCGCAGCATTGACCACGAATTCGACACCGTAAATCTGGCCATGGGCGCGGGCGCAACCTTTGTGGCCCGCACCACCACCTTTCACGTTAAAGAAATTGTCACGCTGCTCAAAAAGGCCTTTGCTCACAAGGGGTTCTCGGTGGTGGAAATACTTTCGCAGTGTCCCACCTACTTTGGGCGCAAAAACAAGATGGGCGGCGCGGTGCAGATGCTCGAATGGTACCGCGACAACACCGCGCAGATTGGCTCCAAAAAGCTGGAGGAAAACCCCAATCTGATTCCGCGCGGTGTTTTTGCGCAAATAGAACGCCCCGAATACTGCGCCGAATACGCCAAAATCATCGCAAAGGCCCATAAGGAGTAACGTCATGGAAAGATACCGCTTTCTCCTGTCTGGCTCCGGCGGGCAGGGCATCATTACCATGGCCATTCTGCTGGCTGAGGCCGCCGTGCTGCACGAAGGGCTGGTGGCTGTGCAGTCGCAGTCTTACGGGCCAGAAGCACGCGGCGGTGCAACCCGCTCGGACGTGATCATATCTGACAGCGAAATCTACTTTCCCAAGGTCAACCAGCCCAACGTGCTGGTGGCCCTTACCGACGAGGCCGCAGGCAAGTATCTGCCCCTCATCCGCCCCGGTGGCATGTGCCTGTACGATAGCGACCTTGTGCATCCTTCAAAGCGCATAGATGCCGAACGCATTGGCCTGCCCATGCTGCGCGGCGTCAAGGAAGCCTTTGGCGGTAAAACACAGGCCCTGAATATCTGCGTGCTGGGCGCGTTGGCTACCGTTACCGGCGCAGTGCGGCTTGAATCCATCGAAAAGGTGCTGGAATCGCGCTTTGCGGCGGTGCACCACGAAAACAACAAAAGGGCACTGCACCTCGGTGCCGAGCTTGCCGGCGAGGCCAAGCGTTAACAGCCATTCAGCGCCGCGCGGCGGGGTACACCCTCTCCCGGCTGCGAGGCCGCGTGCTGTATGGCGGCAGGGCAGCCGCCAGCGCTGGCGGTCCATCCCCGTGGTGAAGGCCAGTCTTTGCCACGGGGGCCTCCTTGGCTTTCCATTTTTGCGGCAGACAGGTTCTGGCCGCTGCCATAACAAACTTCGAGGATATGCATGAACATCCACGAGTATCAGGCAAAAACACTGCTGGCCCAGTACGGCGTACCCGTTCCGCGTGGGCTGCTGGCCGAAACCCCCGCCGAGGCCCGGCAGGCCGCGCAGGAAATTCCCGGCCCGGTGTGGGTGGTTAAGGCCCAGATCCACGCTGGCGGGCGCGGCAAGGGCGGCGGTGTTGTGGTGTGCAAAAGCGCTGACGAGGTCAAGGCCGCTGCGGCGCGCATCATCGGCATGCAGCTGGTTACCCACCAGACAGGGCCAGAAGGCAAAAAGGTGCACAAGGTCTGGGTAGAGCAGGGAACCAACATCGCTCGCGAGCTGTACCTTGCCGTGGTGCTAGACCGTGGCGCCCAGTGCCTCACGGTTATGGCCTCGCCCGACGGCGGCATGGACATTGAAGAAGTGGCCGCCAAAACGCCAGAGCGCATCTTTACCACCCGCCTTGACGGCGGTCACCGCATTTGGCCTTTCCAGGCGCGCTCGCTGCTATTTGGCTGCGGCCTTACGCCTACTCAGGTCAATGCTGGCACAGCCCTGCTGCAAAATCTGGTGCGCCTTGCGGCAGAAAAAGACGCAGTGCTGGTGGAAATCAACCCGCTGGCAGTTACAGCCGAGGGCGAGCTGTTGGCGCTGGACGGCAAGATGGATTTTGACGAAAGCGCCCTCAAGCGCCACCCCGATATTGCCGCGCTTGAAGACCCGGAAGAATGCGACCCCTTGGAGCGCAAGGCCCGCGAGCTTGGCGTAAACTATGTGCGCCTCAACGGCTATGTGGGAACCATGGTCAACGGCGCAGGCCTTGCCATGGCCACCATGGATGCCATCAAGCAGGCCGGTGCGGAGCCAGCCAATTTTCTTGACGCGGGCGGCGGGGCCAATGAGCAGATGGTGGCCGCAGGCTTTGAGGTGATGCTTTCAGACCCCAATGTGCGCGGCATTCTCATCAACATATTTGGCGGTATTCTGCGTTGCGACATCGTGGCGCAGGGCGTTGTTAACGCGGCCCGCAAGATAGACCTGCGGCTGCCGCTGGTGGTGCGCCTTGAAGGAACCAACGTGGAAGAAGGCCGCCGCATTCTGCGCGAAAGCGGGCTGAATTTTGAAACAGCGGCAAGCATGAGCGAGGCGGCTCACAAGATTGCGGCCCTGACCGCCGGAGGTGCGGCATGAGCATACTCGTCAACGCACAGACAAGAGTGCTGGTGCAGGGCCTCACTGGCCGCGAAGGCATGTTCCACACCGAGCAGATGCAGGCCTACGGAACCAACGTGGTTGCTGGCTGCACGCCGGGCAAGGGCGGGCAGAGCGTGCTGGGCGTGCCGGTATTCAATACCGTGGCCGAGGCCGTGCAGCAGACCGGGGCCGACGTAAGCGTAATCTTTGTGCCCTCTGCCGTGGCGGCAGACGCTATCTGCGAAGCAGCAGACGCGGGTATTGGCCTTGTTATCTGCATTACAGAGCACATACCCGTGCTGGACATGGTGCGCGTAAAGGCGCGGCTCAAGGCCACGGGCACACATCTTGTGGGCCCCAACTGCCCCGGCGTTATCAGCCCCGGCCTGTGCAAGATCGGCATCATGCCCGGCTATATTCACAAGCAGGGCAGCATAGGGCTTATCAGCCGTTCCGGCACACTCACCTACGAGGCAGTGCACCAGCTCACCACACAGGGGCTGGGGCAGAGCACCTGCGTGGGCATTGGCGGCGACCCTGTGCCGGGTCTGTACTTTACCGACCTGCTCAAGATGTTTCGTGATGACCCGGAAACCGAGGCCGTGTGCCTGATCGGCGAGATAGGTGGAGACGGTGAGGAAACCGCCGCCGCCTACATCAAGGAAAGCAAATATCCCAAGCCTGTCTTTGGTTTTATTGCCGGGCTCACAGCCCCCAAGGGCAAGCGCATGGGCCATGCCGGGGCTATTATCAGCGGATCCAAGGGGCGCGGTGAAGACAAGATTGCTGCCTTGGAAGACGCAGGGGTTAAAGTAATACATGAACTTGGTCTGCTGGGTGAAACCGTTGCCAAGTTTATGAAGGGATAATTATTACTATAATATCAGTAAATTAAACATTATGCTGGGTGGGCTGGCCTGCCCGGCATAATGTTAAACCTTAAAGTAAGGGTGCATATGAAAACAAAGCAGCTCTTTTCGTTGCTGGTGGCCGTTGCGGCCATGCTTGGCATAGCCTTTTTGGTTCCTGACCTGCCGGGGTTGGATGCCAAGGGGCGAGCGGCACTTGGGGTTGGCGTGTTCGCCATCATTGTGTGGGTAACACAGGCCCTAGATGACGCCCAGAGCGGCTTTTGCATCGTAGCCCTACTTGTTTTACTGGGAGCGGCCAAGCTTGGCCCTGCGCTATCTGGCTACGCCAACACGGGCGTGTGGATTGTGGTGCTGGGTCTGGTAATGGCGGCGGGTATGGAAATAAGCGGCCTGTCGCGGCGCATGGCGCTGAACATGGTAAGCCTAGCGGGGGCCTCGCCGGTAAAAATGTACTGGGCGGTGGCCCTCATTACGTTGGTAATGACGTTTTTTATCCCCTCGCTTGGGGCCAAAACCCTGCTGCTTATGCCCATTATCGCCCAGATGGGCCACGCCTTTGGGGCAGAGAAGGGCAAGAGCAACATGGTTAAGGGGCTCATATTTGTGGTGACCATTACGGGAACCATGTACTGCCTTGGCATCATGACCTCGCACGCGGCCAACCCCATTACGGCAGGTCTGCTTGAAAAAGCCACCGGCCAGCCCGTAACTTGGGCACAATGGTTCAAAATCGGTGCGCCGCCAGCCTTTGTGTGCGGTCTTTTGGCTGTGCCCATTCTGCTGTGGATGTGGCCGCCGGAAATCAAGGATATTAGCGCCGGTCAGACCTACGTACGCCGGGAGCTGGAAGCCCTTGGCCCCATGAGCTTTGTAGAAAAGTACACCATGGCCGTTTTTCTGCTTACTCTGGCACTTTGGGCTACGGATACCTACCACCGCATCAATCCCACACTGGTTGCCATGCTTTCGGTTGTGGCCATGATCGCGCCCGGCCCGCAGCAGCTCATGACCTGGAAGCAGGCAGAAAAAAAGGTTCCTTGGAATATCTTTATCGTTTACGGCGCTGGCCTTTCCATGGGCTCTGTGTTGGTTTCGTCCGGCGCTGCGGCGTGGATTGCCAGCACCTTTTTCAGCCCGCTGGCCTGTTTTGATATCAAGATGCAGGTGGTCATTCTCATCTGGATCATGCTTGTGTTGCAGTGTCTGTTTACTGGGGCTGGCCCCAAGACAACGGCCCTTACCCCGGTGGTCATTGCCTATGCCACCACGCAGGGCATTGACCCCACGCCCTTTGTTTTGCTTGTGGGCATGAACATGCTGCACCAGTATCTGCTGCCCGTTTCCAACCTGCCCAACATCATCGGCCTTGCAACAGAAGAAATCACCCCCGGCGAACTCATTAAGACAGGCGCTGTTATGAGTATTTTTGGCGCGGTTTTTATGAGCATCATGGTCTACACCTACTGGACGTGGATTGGCATGTTCGGCTAATGACCTCGCAACAATGCGTTTAATAACAGATGATTGTGGCTGGCTGTCATTT
>CAYPRZ010000146.1:0-6953 GCA_964413315.1 uncultured Desulfovibrio sp.
AATGCCCGGTTCGGTGCGGCCCGCACGGCCCGCCCTTTGCGCAGCGCCAGCCAGAGATACACGCTCTGTCACCAGCCGCGTGAGGCCGCTTGCCGGGTCAAAACGGGCCATCCGCGCAAGGCCGCTGTCTACCACCAGCCGCACGCCTTCAATAGTCAGCGAGGTTTCTGCAATGGCTGTGGCAAGCACCACCTTGCGTTGCCCGGCGGAGGCGGGCGCTATGGCCGCATCCTGCTCACGGGCAGTAAGGTTGCCGTAGAGCGGGCACAGTGCCACATTGGTGGCAAGCCTGTCTTCAAGCAAGCCAGCAAGATGGCGAATTTCGCCCGCTCCGGGTAAAAAGGCCAGCAGGCTGCCCTGCTCGGTCTGCATCAAATGCGTAATGACATCGGCCATGTGCCGCCACAGCAGCGGGCCAGCGCCAGCGTGGGCCGCGCCGCCTACCATTTGCCCAGCGCGCAGGGTGGGCGGCATGTGCCGCATCTGCACAGGGTATGTTTTGCCCTCGCAGAGCACAGCGGGGCAACCGCCCAAAAGTTCGGCCACTGCGGCCACATCCAGCGTGGCAGACATGACAATGAGCCGCAGATCGGGGCGTAGCGCCGCCTGACTTTCAAGGCAAAGGGCCAGACCTGTATCGGCAATGAGCGAACGCTCATGAAATTCGTCAAAAATAACGCAGGCAATGTCTGGCAGGTCGGGGTTATCTTGCAACATGCGGGTCAGCACGCCCTCGGTAACGACCTCTACGCGGGTGTTGCCGCCCATACGGCTTTCGTCGCGCATGCGGTAGCCCACAAGCCCGCCGGGCTGCTCGCCAAGCAGGGCTGCCATGTAGCGCGCCAGCGCACGGGCGGCAACGCGCCGGGGTTCTAGCAGCAGAATGCGGCGGCCTTCTAGCCATGGTTGATCCATGAGCCACAGCGGCACGCGGCTGCTTTTGCCAGCGCCGGGCAGGGCACTGAGCACCAGATTGCTGCCCTGCGCCAATGTTGCCAGAATTTCGGGGCGCGAAATATCAAGAGGACAAGGGGGTAGAGCTAGGCCGCCAGCAGGGGCAAATGTGTGATTAGGACAGTCGATCATGGCAAATTGCGGCGGGGCTGAGGGTAATGCGGAGGAATAGGCGCATTTTTACTGGCATTCCGCAGCGTGTCAGTGTATTGACACTGGAAAGGACATGCACGCGGAGAATGCACACATGGAGTTGAATACCAGCGGCATTATCGGCCAGAGTACAAGCTTGGCTGAAGTCTTCAAGGTTCTCGGCAAGGTTGCGCCCACGGACAGCACTGTGCTTGTAACTGGTGAATCGGGAACTGGCAAGGAATTGCTGGTGCGCGCCCTTCACGCCAACAGCCGCAGGGCTGACAAGCCCTTTGTACCCATCAACTGTGGGGCCATACCTAAAGAACTGCTTGAAAGCGAACTTTTCGGCCATGAAAAGGGCGCCTTTACACACGCCATACGCTCGCGGCCTGGCCGGTTTGAAATGGCCGACGGCGGCACCATCTTTCTTGATGAAATAGGCGAGATGGAGCTGAGCCTTCAGGTAAAAATTTTGCGCGTATTGCAGGAAAAAGAGATCGAACGCGTGGGCGGCACTGGCTGCAAAAAAGTGGACGTGCGCATTGTGGCGGCCACTAACCGCGATCTTGAGGCAGAAGTTGCCGCTGGGCGCTTCCGCGAGGATCTTTACTACCGCCTTAATGTCATTCCTCTGCATTTGCCGCCCCTGCGCCAGCGGGGCAACGACGTGCTGTTGCTTGCCCGGCATTTTCTCAACCATTTTTGCGCTAAAAAAGACCGTCAGCCCATGCTGCTTGACGAAACTACAAGGCGGATTTTGGCGGCCTACGCTTGGCCGGGCAACGTGCGTGAGCTCGAAAACTTCATGGAGCGCCTAAGCATTCTTGTGGACGGCGACACCGTGTGCATGGACGACCTGCCGCCAAAAATTCTTAACCATGTTGGCGATATATCTCTGTTGCCTCCTGTGGAAGAAGTTTTGCCAGAGGTCGAAGCCCAGCCTCAGCCAGTGCAGCAAACCCCCGAACCGACTGCTGGTGAAGCTGCTACGGGTTCACCAGTTGCCGAAGGCGTAGTGGCAGCCGTGGCCGCTCCTGCCGGAGCATTTGTGTGGCCCAACCTTGGTGTGTTGACCGAGCACGGCCTGAACCTCAAAGATTTTCTTGATACGGTAGAAAACCGCCTTATTGACGAGGCGTTGGCCAAGGCAGAAGGCGTAAAAAATCAGGCCGCAGAGCTTTTGGGTATCAAGCGCACCACGCTGATTGAAAAGCTCAAAAAACGTAGTATGTAGCGGCATAAAATTTGCATGGATTTTTGCGGCCCTCAGGCCACAACATTTCCTGCGAAGTGCAAGTGAAAACACAACTTTTTGCCGCCACGCCACGGCCTCATATTGCCGCCCGCAAGGGCGCACCTGTGCAGCCCCATCATTGTATGGGGGCTTTGTTGTTGTGTTTGTGCATGTTGTTTGTTGCCCAGCCCGCGCAGGGCATGAGCTGGAGCTGGTCGCCGCTGAGGCAAGGGGCGGCGGGGGCTGCCGCCAGTAGCGCTAATTCTGCTGGCGAACGTCTGAGCCTGACACTGGATAATCCCGGTCAGGTGCGCAGGCTTGTGCGCAGCGGAAACAATACCTTGCTGCTGCTTCTTGACGGCGAAAGCCCCGATTTGCAACGCCACGGAGCTGCACCAGTGCCGGGTGCGCTGCTGGAAAGCGTGGGCATGTCCAACGGACAGGTGCGCATTACGCTTTCTGCCAAGGCCATGAGCCACGTTATGCGTAGGTCATCTCCTTCTGTTATCGACATAGAAATTTTTGCCGCTGGCTTGCAGGGCGACACTGCCGCCAAGCAGACAACCGGGGATGATGCCCTTGCCAGCCCGGCGGGGCAGGGAACCTCGTTTGCGGAAAGTCTGCCCATTGATGCGGGCAAGGACTTTTTTCACAATACGCTGAAATCGCTGGATAATGCTCAGCGGTATATTCAAAATCTGTCGCCCGTTGAGCTGGCAGATGCCGCAAAGGCCAAGCTGATCGGTTTTGGCCTGTCTTTGCCGCTTTTTTCTGCAACGGATTCTGCCATTGCAGCCGAAGCGCCGCCTCAGGCCGCTGGTGCTGCGGCAAACCGCACTCAGGCCCAGCAAGGGCCCAGCCTAATGAGCAAGGTAAACCCCGGCGGGCCAGAAAACTGGCCTGAAGACAAAGGGCTTTTTACCACGGTTCCCTCTAGTGCTGCTGGGCTTGCACCCGCTCAGCCCACCGCATCGCCAGCGCCGCAGCCCTCACAGCAGCCCTCACAGCAGCCCTCACAGCAGCAAATAGTGCCGCAAGCTGCGGGGGCAGCACGTCCTGCGCCTACTACACCTCAAGCCCCGGCCTCGGCTCCGGCGCAAGCACCCGTCCAAGCTCCAGCTCAAGTTGCGGCTCGGGCGCAAGCACCGGCGCCAGTACCCGCGCAACCATCGGCGCAAGTTCCGGCCAGCGCTTCCACGCCCTCTGCAAAACCGGCAGAGATTATTGGCAACGTGTCTGGCAAGGTCACTGGTGATGTTGTGGGGCTGTCCAAGCAGGCAGAAGGCGGCGGTCACGGGGGGGGAGGCGGCCACGAGGGCGCAGCCAAAGAAGAGCCCGCCCGGCCTGTTGTCTATGTAGACGAGCAGGGCAACCCTGTTGAAAAGCCCGCTGATCCGCAAAAAATGATGGATGAAGTGGAGCGGCTCATCAAGGAACGCAAGTTTGTGGAAGCCTTGCCCCAGCTGGAAAAGCTCAAGGAAATGCCCACGCTCAGTGCCGAGATGCGCGAAAAAACGCTGTACTACATCAGCGATTGTGTATGGGCCAGATATTCCGACAACCCGCTGGCCGGGTACGAGCCCATTGTTTCTGCCACTAGCGAGGCAATGAATTTTGACCTGCGTTCGCCACGCGTGCCAGAGGCACTGTTGCGTCTGGGGCTTGTGAATGTAAACGTGGGCAATCTTGTGGATGCCGGGGGCTACATTGTAGCCATGTACCGGCGGTATCCCGACTATCCGGGTGTGGCGCAGGGCTTTACGGCGCTGGGCAAGGAACAGCTTAAGCGGCATATGGATGCGCAGGCCGAGCAGTCTTTTTCAATGGTGCTCGACAAGTATCCTGAATCTTCTTTTTTGCAAGAGGCTTCTGTTGGTCTTGCCAAGGCCCTGCACAATCAGAAGAAATATACTAATGCTCAGGTAATTCTCGATTTTATCAGCAAGCGCTGGCCCCGTTATTACATTGACGATCCAACGTTTCTATTTTTGCAGGCAGGCAATGATGAAGCCCTGAACAAGCCCATGGATGCCATGACCCTATACTGGTTGTATTTCAACCTGCTGCCGGGTCAAAAAGGCAATGACGAGCTGCTCTTAAAAATGGGCGACATGTATACCCGCCTTGACAACAAGCTTGCAGCCGACTTTTTGTACAACTATGTTGCGCGGCATTATGCGGGAACCCATCCGGCAAAGATGGCCAGTTTGCGGCTTGTTGAAGGCGGCATTTATGATGCCCCCATCAACTACGAAGGCATGACTCAGGTCTTTGCGCGCTCTGCGGGCAATAACCTGCAAAAGGTTTATTCCGATCTTGCAGCAGCATCGCGCACGGCTCCCGAGTCTGTTACCGCGCGTCTCAAGGAAGCCATGTGGCTTTACTGGAGCAAGCGTTACACCGAGGCCATGGGCAAGGCTGCGGAGTTTATTGACGGCTACCCAGAAAACGTCAATGTGGCTCAGGCTCGCGACATTATCTGGCTGTCGTTTCAGAAAGAATTGGCCAACTCTATGGCCGAAAAAAACTATGGCCGCATTCTTTTGCTGTGGAATGGCTTTCCTGTGGTGCGCGAACGCTACGGTGCCATAGACCCCCGCATGCGTTATGCCCTTGCTCAGGGCATGCTTGAACGCGGCGATGACGACGCTGCCCTTGGCATGCTGGCTGAGTTTCTAAAGTCGCCAATGAACCCGGAATACGGCGAGGCCGCCTTTACTGAATTTTTTAACCGTTACCTTAAGGCCGGGGCTTGGGCCAAGATTCTTGATCTCGGCAGACTGGTGTCTGGCTGGCCTCTCAAGCCGCAGCTGCGCAACCAGCTTGATTACGCCATGGCGCTTTCGGCCCAAAATCTCAATTTGGCCGGCCCGGCGCTTGCCATGTGGCAAAGCCTTGCAGACAGGCAGGATATTCCGCTTTATCAGCGCGCTTACGCCACCTACTTTTTGGCCCGCGATGCTGAGCAACGTAAGGATATTCGTAGTTCTTACACTCTTAACCGCAAAGTTATAGAGCTCTTTACCCAGTTGCAGGACGAGCGCTCTGACAAGGCCGATCCGCAGCGCATCAAGGATGCCATGCTCTCACTCATGGACATCTGTGAGGTGGGCAACCGTGTGCCCGAAGCCCTTGAGTGGCTGGGGCGTTACAATGCATTTGTTCCGCAAGATTCGCCGGAATACCCCGGTCTGCGTTTTCGCGAGGCGCGGCTGTACCGCAAGCTGGGCGATGCCAACCGAGCTCAGGCCCTGCTTGAGGACATTGTCCGCAACTACGCCGACTCGCCCTTTGCCAAGGCCGCCACGGCAGAGCTGCACACCTTTGAGGTGTCACGCGACCTGCAAAACTACCTGCCCGGTGGGGCTGGCAGTCAGGCGGCTCCTGCGGGCAAACCTGCTGGTACGCCCTAGTCTGTCATCTAATATGGCTACATTGTGGCCATATTTCCCTCTGATCCCTTCCTTAATATAGTGCTGCGCCCCTTTTTATTTTGTCTGTGTATGTATATAAGGGCACGTTGCATTGCATGCAGATTCGCCTTGGAATATGATAAGTAAAGGCGTGAGGTCTGCGTATGTTACATGGCCTCTTACATGGCCTGTTATTGTGCCTGTTGCTGGGGCATTTCGTCAGCGTTTGGCAGCAGCCCCTGCCAGCTTATGTATGATTTTTCTTATGTGTTTTTGGCACTGTGGCAGTGTTGTTTTTGATCAGGTTTTGCGTCGCCAGCCCCGGAGGAACAAATGAACAGAGTACTTTTTTGCGTTGCTCTTTGCATGGTTGCCATGATGACCGGTTGTACCGGCGCACTGCAAAGAGGAATGCAGGGCAATGCCTATGTATCTACAGCACGCCCCGGCATCAGCATGCAGGCGGTCAATATGCCCCTGATCACTGGCGGTGAGGTAAGTGTGAACCTTGACGGCGCTGGTGTTATTGGCGGTTTGCCCCTTAATGCATGGCTTGCCGTTTATGGCAAGGGTGATCCGCAAAGCCCCATGGCCATTGTGGCCATGGCAGAAGTGCCCTATGGATGGTACTGGGATAGTGACGGACAGCCGCCATTTAGCGTTGATAAAGGTGTTGAAGTTTTTAATAATGTTGGATATGCCGCAAGCACCTATATTGTAGACAGCAAAAAAGATCCTTTTTCTGCCGTTGCTGGGTTGAATAGCGATTCTCAGCCCATGCGGTGGCTGGTGCGTGGTTTTGCCGCTAGGTATAATTTTAATGACACCAAGGTGGTCATGGAGTACAGGGAACCGCTGCCTGAGAATCTTGCAGGGCAGCAAACCTTGGGCGAAAGTATGACCGACCAGCTCAAGGCATTTGAACAGCGCGCCAATGCAGCATTTGCAGTTGCTTCTGTGCCTCAAAATACTTCTGGTATTGCAAAGTGTTATGCAAATAACATTAGCTGGCAATATCTTGATCAACGCTTTTGGGGTACAGTGTCAAAGTATGAGATATTTTCCAGAAAGTAGCTTGTGTTAATGGCAATCTGTCATATTGCAGGATTGCCGCAAAGGTGGCCGTTTGAGAAGTTTTTATCAAATGGCCATATTCAATTTGATAATTGTTGCGAGTGCAGCGACTCCTGAAATCTAGATCAGTTTATAACATTCTA
>CAYPRZ010000147.1:0-6951 GCA_964413315.1 uncultured Desulfovibrio sp.
TTGTGTCGGCGCAGGATAACCTTAAGCGCGCGGCCAGCGACATACGCGACGAACTGGCCGAGCGGCTTGTGTATTTTAAGGAGCACGGCCAGCTTGTGGAGGCGCAGCGTATAGAGCAGCGCACCCAGCTTGATCTTGAAATGATTGAAGAACTTGGCTACTGCAACGGCATCGAAAACTACACCCGCCACCTCGATGGCCGTAAACCGGGCGAGCCGCCCTCGTGCCTGCTCAACTACTTTCCCAAAGATTTTTTGCTTTTTGTGGACGAATCGCACATTACCATTCCGCAGGTGGGCGGTATGTACAAGGGCGACCGTTCGCGCAAGCAAACCCTTGTGGATTATGGCTTTCGTCTGCCCTCGGCTTTGGATAACCGCCCACTCCAGTTCAACGAATTTACAGACCTGCTCAATCAGGTGGTGTATGTTTCGGCCACGCCCGGCAAGTACGAGCTGGATCAGGCGCAGGGCATTGTGGCAGAGCAGATCATCCGCCCCACAGGCCTTGTTGACCCCGTTGTTGAGGTGCGCCCCACCAAGGGGCAGATGGAAAACCTGTTGGGCGAATGCCGTGGCAAGGTGACGCTGGGTGAAAGGGTGCTGGTCACCACGCTCACCAAGCGCATGGCCGAGGATTTGACCGAATACTGCTGCAACATGGGCGTGCGTGCGCGTTACCTGCACTCGGATATTGATACGCTTGAGCGCATGCAGATTATCCGCGCCCTGCGGCTGGGGGAATTTGACGTGCTGGTGGGCATCAACCTGCTGCGCGAAGGGCTGGATATTCCCGAAGTGTCGCTGGTCTGCATTCTGGACGCGGACAAGGAGGGCTTTTTGCGCTCCATGGGTTCGCTTATCCAGACCTTTGGCCGTGCCGCCCGTAACGCGCAGGGCAAGGTGATACTGTATGCCGACAAAATCACAGACTCCATGCGCGCCGCCATGGGCGAAACCGAGCGCCGCCGCGCCAAGCAGTCTGCCTACAACACAGAGCACGGCATCACCCCCACCAGTACCCGCAAGAGCCTTGAATCTCCGCTGGATAGCCTGTATGTGGAAGATGGCGGTGGTCGCGGGCGCGGCAAAGGCAAGGGCAAGGGCAAACAGGCCGATGCCGATGCCGTGCCGCTCACAGCCGAAGACACCGCAATTCTTGTTGCCAAGCTTGAAAAAGAAATGCGGCAGGCCGCGCGCGATCTTGAATTTGAACAGGCCGCAGCACTGCGTGACCGTATCCGTATTTTGCGGGCCCGGCTTATCGCCATGCCCGAATAGCCGGGGCACTTGCCCCGTGTGAGCAGAGCCGCCTTTGTTGCAAAACGGGGGCGGCTGACTATCAAAAAGGTTTTTTCATGTCACAGAATTCTCGTAACGGCAGGCAAGAGCAAAACAGCCTCTTTGCCACCGCACCCGCTGGCGGCCCCAGCAGTGAGGAGCGCAATCGCGCCCGCTGGCTGGCCGCAGAGCTGGAGCGCCACAACTACCTGTACCACTCGCAGGACGCCCCGGAAATTTCGGACGACCAGTTCGACGCGCTGTTTCACGAGCTGGCCGCGCTGGAAGACCGCTGGCCAGAGCTGCGGTCTGCCCATTCGCCCACCCTGCGCGTGGGCGGCAAGCTGTTGGACGGCCTCGCCAAAAAGGCCCACAGCCGCCAGATGTACGGTCTGGATAACGTGTTTTCTGCCGAGGAATGGCGCGATTTTGTAGAGCGCATGCGCCGCGCGTGGGATGTGGAGCTCAACGGGCCGCTGCCGCAGGCCTTTTGGTGCGACCCCAAGATGGACGGCCTTGCGCTGGAAATCATCTATGTAAACGGTGTGTTGCAAGAAGCTCTTACCCGTGGCGACGGCGAGGTGGGCGAGGTGGTCACCGAGGCCGTGCGTACTATCCGCACCGTGCCCTTGCGGCTCAGGGGCGATGGGCCGTATCCCGCGCGGCTAGAGGTGCGCGGCGAAGTGGTGATGTACAAAAAGGATTTTGACGCTCTCAACGAGCGGCAGGAATCGCTGGGGCAAAAAACCTTTGCCAACCCGCGCAATGCTGCCGCCGGAACCCTGCGTCAGCTCGATATTTCGGTAACAGAATCGCGCCCGCTGCGTTTTTTGGCCTACAGTTTGGGCGATGTGCAGTGGCCCCCGGCCAAGCCTTGCCTCTTGCATTCCGAGCTTATGGCTCGGCTGAAGGAGTATGGCTTTCTTACGCCGCCAAGCGGCAAGCTGTGTGCAAGCCCTCAGGATGTGGAAGAGTACGTAAACTGGGTGCGTGAGAACAGACCCGAATTTGCCATGGAAATTGACGGGGCCGTGGCCAAGCAGGACGACCTTGAAGCGCAGGAGGCTCTGGGCTTTACAGCCCGCGCCCCGCGCTTTGCCGTGGCTTTCAAGTTTCCTGCCATGCAGGCGCAAACCCTGCTTGAGGGCATAGAAATTCAGGTGGGCCGCACAGGGGCGCTCACGCCAGTGGCCATGCTTGCGCCCGTGGCCGTGGGCGGGGTGATGGTATCGCGCGCAACCTTGCATAATGAAGACGAGATCCGCGCGCGCGATGTGCGCGTGGGTGATACCGTAATTGTGCAACGCGCAGGCGATGTGATACCCGAAGTTGTGGGCCCTGTGCTGGATAAAAGGCCCGTGGGCGCAGAGCCGTATCAGTTCCCCCGCACCTGTCCGGCCTGTGGGCAGCCCGTGTACCGCGAGGAAGGCGAGGCCGCCTGGCGCTGCGAAAATCTGGCTTGCCCAGCCATTCGTCTGCGTTCCATAACCCACTTTGTTTCCAAGGCAGGGCTTGATATTCAGGGCGTAGGGCAAAAGTGGATAGAGCAGCTTGTGACCAGCGGGCGTGTGCAGTCGCCAGCCGACTTGTTCAGCCTGAGCGTGCAGGAACTGCTGGGCTTCGAGCGCATGGGCGAGGTGCTGGCACAAAAATTTGTGGACGCGCTGGAAAACGCCCGCCATACCGCCACCTTGCAAAGGCTCATCAGTGCGCTTGGCATACGCCACGTGGGCGAGCAGACAGCCCGCACGCTGGCCGCGCGTTTTGCCGATCTGGACGAGCTGGAAAACGCCACGGTAGAGAGCCTGCTGGCTCTGCCCGATGTGGGGCCGGAAGTGGCCTCGTCCATCCGCAACTTTTTTGACAGCCCCGCCAACCGCGAGCAGCTGGCGCGGCTTAAGGAAAAGGGGCCGTGGCCCAAGGGGGCGGAGGCGGCGCAAGGTGCGCAACCTCTTGCCGAGGGGCCTCTGGCAGGCAAAACCATTCTCTTTACGGGTACGCTCAGTGTGCCGCGCGGCACGGCGCAAAAGTGGGCCGAGGCCGCCGGGGCCATTCCCCTTGGTTCTGTGAGCAAAAAGTTGGACTATCTGGTGGCGGGCGAAAAGGCGGGCAGCAAGCTGGACAAAGCGCGCTCGCTTGGCGTAACCGTGCTGGGCGAAACGGAATTTACAAACCTGTTGCGTGAATCCGGCATTACACCGGAATGACGGAAACGGAGAAGCTATGAGCACTTCTATTATCGTGGTTGGGGCAAGCGGTCGCATGGGCAAGACCATCAGCGGGCTTGTGGAAGCCGACCCGCAGTTTACCCTTGCCGGGTTGGTGGACAGCCCAGAGCGCATTGGCGCTCTTGCTGGTGCCGCCTGCCCAGTTTCCGATAACCTTGCGGCTCTGCTGCCCAAGGTTCCGGGTGCGGTGGTCATTGATTTTACCGCCCCAGTGGTCAGCTTGCAGTCGGCCAAGGCCGTGGCCCAGACCGGCAATGCCCTTGTTATCGGGACCACGGGTTTTAGCGATGCGGAAAAGGACGAACTGCGGGCTCTGGCCACGCGGGCTCCCATTTTCTGGGCCTCGAACATGAGCATTGGCGTAAACGTGCTGCTCAATATTCTGCCCCAACTCACCAAGGCTCTTGGCGAGGATTATGATATTGAAATGGTTGAGCTGCACCACAACCGCAAGAAGGACAGCCCCAGCGGCACGGCCCTGACCCTTGGCGAATGCCTTGCCGAGGCCCGCGACTGGAAGCTCAACGATGTGCGCTGCTCTGCCCGTGACGGCATCATTGGGGCGCGCCCCAAGGAAGAAATTGGCATTCAGGCCATTCGCGGCGGCGATGTGGTGGGTGTACACACTGTGTACTTTATGGGACCGGGAGAACGCATTGAAGTGACCCATCAGGCCCACTCGCGCGAGAATTTTGCCCGTGGCGCTATACGCGCTGCTGGCTGG
This sequence comes from uncultured Desulfovibrio sp., assembly GCA_964413315.1. GTDB lineage: Bacteria > Desulfobacterota > Desulfovibrionia > Desulfovibrionales > Desulfovibrionaceae > Desulfovibrio. The sequence continues at coordinate 4,233 of CAYPRZ010000147.1, forward strand.
ATGGCAGGGCAGAAGCCCGGCAAGCTCTACAGCATGCAGGACGTGATCAAAGACATCTAGCGGCACTGCGTAGTGGGGCAGGGTAGGAAGGAAGAGTCTTTTTGCCCTGCTGAGCATGGCATTTAACGTGCATCGCCACGAAGTAAGCTGTTCATTGAATAAATTAAAGGCCCGTTTTTTAGGTTCGTTGATGTGCTTGAAAAACGGGCCTTTGTTGTTTTGACAGCAAGAGAATCGCTGCCAAGCACTGCCAGAAGTGCACCGCAAAAAAAGCCCCGGCGCGTCAACCGCACCGGGGCTTTGGTTCTCTGTACTGCTAATTGAGCTCGCAGGCTGGCTGGAACTTTAGCCGCGCCTTGGGCCGTGCGTGGCTACGAAATCATCTGGGCAATAAGCTTTTTGAGCTCCTGCGCCTGTTTTGCCAGTTCTGTAACCGCAGCGGCAGACTGCGACATGGCAGAGGAGGTTTCTGTGCTGATGGTGTTGATCTGCTCGATGGAGCGGTTAATCTCGTCGCTGGTGGCTGACTGTTCCTCGGCGGCAGCAGCAATGGAATGCGCCTGATCCGCAGCCTGATCCACCAGTACCACAATTTCAGAAAGCGCCGCGCCAGAAGTTCCCGCAAGCTCGGTGGTCTGTTCTATGGTGTTGACCGTATGGTTGACCTGATCAATGTTCTGCGCGGTGCCGTTTTGAATGCCCTGAATGGCAGCGCCCACTTCGCGGGTTGCCTGCATGGTCTTTTCTGCCAGTTTGCGCACTTCGTCGGCCACAACCGCAAAGCCGCGTCCGGCTTCGCCAGCGCGTGCCGCTTCAATGGCGGCGTTAAGGGCCAGCAGGTTGGTTTGGTCTGCGATGTCTGAAATAACAGTCATGATCTGGCCAATGCTCTGGGCCTGATCGCCCAGCGAGGCCATGCCGCTCTTGAGTGCCAGCGCCTGCGTGTGCAACTGGTTGATGCCCTGCACCACCTTGTTGACCACATCGGCACCGTGCTCTGCCTTGTTCTTGGCATTGGATGTGGTGTCGGATGCGCCGCCAGCGTTGCGCGCCACTTCCAGCACAGACACGTTCATCTGCTCCATGGCAGTGGCGGTTTCAGAAACGCGCTGCGTCTGTTGGTCTGCACCTCTGCTGGCCTGTTCTACCTGTGCAGAAAGTTGCTCTGTGGCGGTAGACAGACGGTCGGCAATGGCACTGGCATCGCTTGCGATATGGGCAACAGTGTCGCGCTGCTGCTCAATGGTCGCCTGCTGTTTTTTGATTTCTGTAAGGTCAAACACCAAGGTCATTGCGCCTACCACGTTGCCGTCAAGGTCGCGAATGAGCGAGGCATCAAGGCGCAGGAATTTGTGCTCACCGTTGGCAAAGGTCATTTCTCTTTCAATGCCGTGAGCGTTTGTTCCTTCGGACAGGCACTTGTGGCTGATGGTGGGTCTGCTGGCATCGCCGTAGAAAAATTCTGCGGCCTGCATGCCTATGTAATCCTTGGGCTGGCCAGTTTTACCCACAAGTTTGACCATGGGGGCATTTACATACGTAATGTGCACATTCGTGTCTGCAACCAGAGTGGGAAAGGTAATGCCCTGCAATACACCGTCTGCAAAGCCAAGGCGATTTTTTAGCACAGCTGTGGTTTCTTTAAAGTTGCCCGCCAGTTCTGCCAGTTCAAAACTAAAGTTACCGGTAAGTTCGGCTTTGAAGTCGCCGTGGGCAATCTGTGCACTGTAATCCATAATGCTTTTGAGCGGATTGGTGACAACACGCCGTACCATAAATATAATACATCCGAGCAGCACAACCAAAATACCACATGCCATCGCAATAAGAATATTGCGCTGCACTATTGCGTCACGGGCAAGGTCGTCTTCAAATGCTGATGTGCAGACAAGCCAGCCGGTACGTTCAATAGTGTTGAACACAAGTACATTGTTTCGGCCCTTGAACTCATAATTGAACGAACCGTGCTTCATCTTGAGCGCTTTGTTTGCAAAGTCTTCTTTGCTGGCATCGCTCATGTGCAAGTCGGGGTTGGGATGGGCAATAAAGCGCCCATTGGCATCAATGATGAAAGCGTAACCGTGCTCAGCAAAAGTAATGTTGAGAATATGGTTTTTGATATATTCAAGCCAGTTGATGGTGACGCAGAGTGCACCAATGGGCTTGCCATTTTCTCCCAAAACAGGAGTGCCAATGACAAGGATTTCTTTTTTGGTTGTTTTGGCCACAATGATATTGGGGTCAATGACATCCTTGCCCTGCATAATTGGCTTAAAATAGGCGCGGTCGCCGTAATTGTTGCCAATAAAAGATTCCCCCGTTCCTGATGCGCCCGATACTGCTATGCCCTGACTGTTTAGTACAAAAATAGAGTTTATACCCTTATATTCTTTTACAAGAGCTTTGATCAGGGTGTCCATATCAGAGCTGTCGCCCTCAATGGCTCTTTTAGCCTGACCGCTCTGTGCAGGAACCTTGATCATACTCATGTTGGCATCAATCAGGTCATTAACGTTGGCAATAAGGCCACTGTTAATGATCTTCATGCCATCAATTGAGGTGCTATTGACTATATTATATGAAGATTTACCAACATAAATTACAAGAATAGAAACGCCGATGAGCAGGACTATGCTTATAATTGCAGCCAGTGCTGCGTTAACACTTGGCGGATTCAACTTGCAAGTGCAACACCCTCAAAGTTGAATGAAAAGGCAAG
>CAYPRZ010000148.1:0-2516 GCA_964413315.1 uncultured Desulfovibrio sp.
CTACCAGCTGCGCAAGAAATCCCGTTTTACTTCCGGGGCTTGCACACATGTCGAGCGCCGCGCTGCCCGGTGCGGGGGCCAGGGCAAGCGGGGGCAGCATGGACGAACGGTCCTGAATATAGATGTAGCCAAAAAACGCCGCCAGCGAACCGCCAAGAGGCCGGGGTTCGGCAATCAGGCGGCGGCAGTAGGGCGAAAAAGGCTCTGGCTCAAAGTCATAGCCTTGGGCGCGCAGCAGGGCTTCCACACCGGGAACCTGCTCTGGCATACAAACAAGGCGAAAAGAACGCGAAAGAATCTTGGGCATGGGCGCATAATATGGGCAGTGCGTCGATCCCGCAAGGAATTTATGCCCAATGCCGCCTCTGGCAACACTCTTGTGTATTGCGCGGCGCGGCAAGTGTGCGTATAGTGCGCGGGTGCGGGCGTGCCGGACAACGATTTTTGTCTGCTTGTGTCGGCTGGTCGCCACAACGGCCCAAGTGGCCGTACTTTACCGGGTATTTGCGTGAATACTCAAGGAGAATGGAATGAAATTCGCCATGCGACTGACTTTCTCGGTCTGCCTGCTGCTCGTGGCCGTTGCCGCAAGCGCGGTCAGCGCCGCAGCAAAAAGCGCTGTGGTATTGCCGTTTACGGTCAATGCCCCCCAGAGCTATGCCTATCTTTCCAAGGCCGTACCGGCCACCATTCAGGGCCGTCTTGACCGGCCCGGTATGCTCGAAGCCCGCGCCGGACAGGGCAAGGCCGCCAGCCAGGCAGAAGCCCAGCAGGCACTCCGCTCTTCTGGTGCAGACAATGCCATTTGGGGTTCTGTAAGCGTCATGGGCAACGACTGCACCGTGACCATCAACAGCGTTGACAAAGCTGGCAAGACCTGGAGCAAGACAGCCCAGAGCCCGGTAAGCGAACTGACCACCAACGTGCAGAACCTTACCTCGGCCTTGAGCACGGAAGTGTTTGGCATTTCTGGCGCAGTGCGCACCCCCGGCTCCACCGCTTCTGGTGCGCCGCGCGGCGCCACCGCCAACGGCGATATCGTTACCAACGAAACCGGCCAGCAGCAGGTGTACCTGAACCCGCAGTTCCGCTATCAGGGTGCTGGTGCTGAAGACGGTTCGCGTCTGCGCACACAGCGCTTGCCCTACAACATGGTTGACATGGCCGTGGGCGACTTTAACGGCGACGGCAAGAACGAAGTTGCCATTCTGAGCGACCATGACCTGCGCATCTATGCTTGGCCCGCCAATGGCCAGCTTAAGCTGCTGGGCGAAATCGTGGTTTCGCGCTCCAACAACAACTTCTCCATGCGTGCCATCGACCTGAACCGCGACCGCACCATGGCGATTGTTGTTGCCACTACCGAAGAAGCGAGCAACCGCCCCTACTCCTTCATTTACAGCTTCAAGGGCAACAAGTTCAGCACTGTTGCCGAGCGCATCCCTTACTTTGTGAGCGTCATGCGCGTGCCGCCCACCTACGCCCCCACCCTTGTGGGTCAGGCGTGGGATTCGCTTAAGCTCTTTGCCCCCGGCGTGCGCATTATGACCAAGCAGGACGGCAAGTTCACCATGGGCACACGTATTGACCTGCCCACTGGTGCCACCGTGTTCAACTGCGTGTGGCTGCCCGCTGGCAAAAATGGCAAGGGTGAACAGCTGGTGATGCTGACCGAAGACGAACGCATCAAGCTCTTTCAGGGTCATGGCAACACACTGGTGCACACCACCATGGAACGCTACTCTGGCTCTGCCACCGGCATGGACCACTACAAGGGCATGCCCGGCCTTGGCGTTGACAAAAACTACCAGCTGCCCAGCAAATACTTTGCTCCCATGCGCCTTATTGCCGCCGACATCGGCAACACCGGCGAATACACACTGCTGGTCAACAAGCCCATTTCTACGGCGGCCCAGTTCTTTGACCGCTATCGCTTCTTCCCTCAGGGTGAAATTCACGCCCTGTACTGGGACGGCGTGGGCCTTGGCCTCAAGTGGAAGACCCGCCGTATCCGTGGTTCTGTGGCCGAAGTTGACCTCGGCGACGTGAACAACGACGGTATCCTCGACTTGGTCGTGGGCGTCAACACTTCGCCCGACCTTGGCATTGGCAGCCGCCAGTGCATGGTCACCGCCTATCCTCTGGACGTTTCGGCCACCAACCCCAACGTACCTGCGGACCTCAGCGACTTTGAAGTAAGCCCCAACTAAGGGGATAACGGCCCCCTGCCAACGCGGGGGGCCGTTTTTATCTGCGGCACTCGCTGTCGCGATAGCTAGACTGCTGGTCATGCTACAATCAGGCACTCGCTGGCATTGACGCTATCAACACTCTCAGATGACACCCCCCGCGTGACGGGGTTTGCGCCGCCACCGACGGCAAGGCCGCCGGGCGGAAAGGCATGAAAATCAGTCACATACGGCGCGGCACAGCCGCAGTCTGCTCCTGATTTTCGGTCGTGTTGACGCTATCAACACTTTCAAGCGGCAAAGCCCTTTCGGGTTTTGCCGCATTAT
>CAYPRZ010000148.1:2526-6909 GCA_964413315.1 uncultured Desulfovibrio sp.
TCGGCCCCGCCGCAGATCAGGCAATAGCCAACCATTGGAGCGGCAAAACCCATCAGGGTTTTGCCGCTTTATAACCCGGATTACCGCAACGGAAAAGTTTTTTGGAGTAACGTATGCGCATCCTTGTGATCGGCTCTGGCGGCCGCGAACACGCTCTGGTCTGGAAAATTCTGCAAAGCCCTGAAGTCAGCGCTATTTTTGTAGCGCCCGGCAACGGCGGCACGAGCAGCGAAGGGGCCGTGAACGTGCCCATTGCTGTAGACGATCTGGACGGTCTGCTGGCCTTTGCCCGCAAGGAGCACATTGATCTGGTAATTCCGGGGCCAGAGCTGCCCCTCACGCTGGGTGTGGTTGACCGCATGCGCGAGGCTGGCATTCCCAGCTTTGGGCCCGACGGCTACGGTGCGCGACTTGAGGGCAGCAAGGCCTTTGCCAAGGAAATAATGAACCGCGCCAACGTGCCCACCGCCCACTGCGCTGTTTTTAGCGAAGCGCAGGCCGCGCGTGACCATATCAACAAGGTTGGCGCACCGCTGGTTATCAAGGCTGATGGCCTTGCTGCGGGCAAGGGCGTTATTATCGCCCAAACAGTGCACGAAGCGCTGGCCGCCATTGACGAAATTATGACCGAGCGCGCCTTTGGCGATGCTGGCAATCTGGTGGTCATTGAAGAATGCTTGGTGGGTGAAGAAGCCTCCTTCCTCTGCGTATGCGACGGCACACGCGCTGTCCCCCTGCCCTCTGCCCAAGACCACAAACGCGTTTTTGACAACGATGAGGGCCCCAATACTGGCGGCATGGGCGCATACAGCCCGGCCCCGGTGCTGCCCGACAGCATGTTGGAAGAAATGGCAGACCTTACGGTGCGGCCCATTCTGCGCGAACTGGCCAAGGACGGCCACCCCTTTGTGGGCGTGCTGTACGCGGGTCTGATGATGACCGCAGATGGCCCCAAGGTGCTGGAATACAATGTTCGCTTTGGCGACCCCGAATGCCAGCCCCTGCTTATGCGCCTTGACGGCGACCTGCCCGCCATCATGATGGATGCCGTGCGCGGCAAGCTTGACCCCGCTAGCCTTGGCCAGACCACGCAAACCGCCTTGGGCGTGGTTATTACGGCCAAGGGCTATCCCGGCAGCTACGCCAAGGGCTTGCCCATTGAGGGTATTGAAGATGCGGACAGTCTGCCCGGCGTAAAAGTTTTTCACAGCGGCACGGCCATCAAGGACGGAGCGCTGGTTTCCAACGGTGGACGCGTACTGTGCGTAACCGCCCTTGGCGACAGCCTTGCCGCTGCGCAAAAGGCCGCCTATGCCGGTGTGGCCAAGGTGCGCATGCAGGACGGCTTTAACCGTACCGATATTGGCGAAAAGGGCATCCGCCGCTTGGCCGGGAAATAAATTACAGCATTTCATGCATCTCTGGCGCACAGCGCCACACGACAGGAAGGTAGCACCATGCCGCAAGTGGTCATTTTGATGGGTTCAAAATCGGACGAGGAAAAAGTCAGCCCCTGCGTTGACGTTCTTAAAAGTCTGGGTGTGAGCTGTTTTATTACTGTAAGCTCTGCCCACCGCACGCCCGAACGCACCGAAGAACTGGTGCGCCGCTACGAGGCCGAGGGCACACGCGTGTTTATTTGCGCTGCTGGCATGGCCGCGCATCTGGCTGGCGCTGTGGCTGCCCGCACCACACGCCCTGTCATTGGCATCCCTGTTTCCAGCGCTGCCCTGTGTGGCATGGACGCACTTTTTGCCACAGTGCAGATGCCTCCCGGATTCCCGGTTGCCACGGTTGCCACCGACAAGGCCGGGGCCCGCAACGCCGCTTGGCTGGCCGCCCAAATTCTAGCCGTGTCTGACCCTGCCCTCAACGAGCGCATTGCTCAGGCCCGTGCCAAAATGCGTGAAGAAGTGGAAAAGGCTGGCGACGAAATAAGCAGCAAATACGCCTAGCGTATTCTGTCAGGCCATGGCCTGACAGGCTGTTTTGCTCATATAGCTTGACCAATGGATGCCCCGCCTAAGCGGGGCATTTTTATTGGGCGCAACAAGATTCGCCATAGGTCAGCCCAACAGAGCACACCCGGTTGCGGCCTTCCTGCTTGGCGCGGTACAGGGCGGTATCTGCCGCAAGAATAAGGGCATCGCATATCTTGGCGTTTTCGGGCTCTTGCGCCGCGCCGGGCACAAACACCACCCCGGCCACGCCCAGACTGATGGTGACCCGTACCGATGTTTCACCGAGGGTGGTTTCTGCTCTGGCAGCCGCCGCACGCAGGCTTTCGGCCACGTCAACGGCTTCTTCCTGTTGCACGGCTGGCAACAGGATAGAAAATTCCTCGCCGCCGTAACGCCCCAGCATGGCCCCCTCACCCAATGTTTGACGCAAAATGGCGGTAACCGTGCGCAGCACACTATCGCCAGTCAAATGGCCATACCTGTCGTTGACCTGCTTGAAGTGGTCAATATCAAGCAATATTAAGCTCAGGCAGCCGCCAGCCACCTTGCAGCATTCAATCTCGCGCTGAAAGGCATCCATAAAAAACCATCGGCTGAACACCTGTGTCAGCGCATCCAACGAGGCAATGCGCTGCATTTTATCGAGCATTTCCTTGCTTTCTGTAATGTCATAGAGAGAAATGATCAGGCCAGAATCCTTGCCCATATCGCCCACCCTCGCGCACGAAACACGGTAAAAACGCATGCCGCCCGCTACCGGCAGGGTGATTTCCGCCTCTTCGTTCTGCGTAAGGGCGGGCATATCAAGTGTGCAGGGCTCAGGAAAAGCAGCGGCCACATCCTTACCGATGGCATCGTCTGACAGGGCGGGCAGTATGGAAACAGCGCTGCTGTTGAAATCCACCACCCGTTGGCGCTCGTCCAGCACAATAACGCTGGCGCTCATGGTTTTAAAAACCTTGTCACGCGCTATGGGCACAAGGTCAAACATGCGCAGCCGCGACATGGCAAAACCGCTCAAAGGCAGGGCTGCAGAAAGGATAAAAGGCTCAATATCTATGCCGTAGGGTGCTATGCCAAGGGTTTGCAAAAAAGGCTCTTCCGGGTTTTCCGTGGGTAGCCCCTGTCAGGAACTGGCCGGGTAGAGGTCCAGACCACCACAGAAGAAGTAGATGGCTGTCTTGAAATGCTCCCGGTTCCTATAACCGCAAGCCTTCCTCTTGATGGCCATGATCTTGCTGTTGAGGCCCTCGGCCACGCCGTTGGTGATCCTGTGGCGGCAGAAGGTCAGGATGTTCTCAAGATGTCTCTGAATCAGTCCGCCCACTTTGCGCATTGGGGCAAGATCTGACCTGTTCACCCAGACCAGCCATCGCTTCACAAAACGTCTGGCCCATCCCGTGCTCAGGTACTTCCAGACGTCGTTCAGGCTTTCCTTCATGGCCCAGGCCTTGGCCACCTTGAGGTTCGCTGTCTTCAAGGCCTCCAGGGCTGGCCGGTGTTTGTCCGGCAGATTCTCCTCCCGGTATAGCCAGAGGAATTTCGTGCCCTTGAGTCGATGGTCATCCTGACTTGTGAGTTCGCGGTGCTCTTGCTTGCGTACCCGGTCCACAGCCTCGCCTACGTGTTTCATGACGTGGAACCGATCGTGAACGATTTTCCCCGCCGCGTCCGGCACATGTTTGAGCGTAGCTTTAAAATAGGGCTCCCACATGTCCATGGCCACGGCCTTGATCCGCTCCAACTGAGCCTTGGTGAACTGAAGGTAGTACCCCTCAAGGCTTTCGGCCTTACGCTCGTCGGCCACATACTCCACCGTGCTGCCGATCAGATCACAAACCACGGTCACATAGTCGTGCCCCTTGCGGAATGCCTTCTCGTCAACGCCAAGATACCGCGAGGGATTCGATTGCTTGCGCTCCCGGCCCCGGCGCACCGCCCTTTCCATGACACCCCATGCTTCGTCCCAGGTGATGCGCAGGATGCGCCGCGCTCCTGTTACGGTGGCGCACTCGGTCAGCACGTCGATGATCAATCGCTCCATCAATATGGTGAAACGTGCCTTGGACTCGGCCCAAGGCACGTTGACCTGAAGGACGCCATGCTCGGGGCAGTCCACTCGGGGAATCCGAGCATGCAGGAACGTCTTGAACTGGCACGTGTCCAGATGGCGCCAGACACGAGGCTCGACATGGTCGCGGCAAGCCAGCTCTCGACCACAAGTAGGGCAAAACCAGCGAACACCAGGACCATGCTCCACGCGGATGTCTACCCGACCTTCCGCCGTGTCCAGTTCAACAGCCTCAACAAACCAGGGCTCGGTCAGCCCCAGAATCCGAAAATATAGGTCCGTATCCTTCATTGGTGCCCTCCGGGAAGGACATTAGCAGATCAGCTACCCACGGAAAACCCGGAAGAGCCG
>CAYPRZ010000149.1:0-6907 GCA_964413315.1 uncultured Desulfovibrio sp.
GACAAACCCCTGCCTGCGGGCCAGATTGCTACCAGTGCTGCATACAGCCTATTCCAGCGACACCATTGGAAATTATTGGTCTGCGCATCTTTATGCAGCAAGAGCTTGCGCCAGAGATTCAACCAGAAGTGCGGCAAGGTCTGATCGCGGGCTTTGCAACGTTTAGGGGGGATGAGCACGCTTGGGGGGCCGCATGCCCCTTTTTGTATGAGGGGCGTTGTGCAGTGTACCCTGTACGGCCCATGGCGTGCAGGCGTTTTATTGTGTACGCAGCTCCCTGCGCCAAGGGCGAAGACCCCACGACCACGCGCCCGCAACAAGTGCTGCAACCCGGACAGGATTTCTTGCAGGCTGCCCTGCGCCACACCCTGCCTTGGTATAGTCAGCGATACCCTCTGCCAGCAAAGCCCACTGCCGCCCAAGTGCAAGCGTTTTTTCGCAGTGTAACCACCATATTACAAGCCGTGCCTTGGGCACAGTACGCCTAATGCGTGGCATTACTCGCGGGCGCTATTGAATTGGCTGGCACAGTCACAGTTACTTGCTGTCCGTAATGGCGCACTGGTCAGGGATTTAACAGCCCAAGCCTGAACATGGGCCCATCATTGACCCCCACAAACAGCCCCAAAGGTGTGCTGACCGACGGGCACACCGGCACGGCCATATACTCACCATGCGTCCACGCGGTTGCCTCAAATTGCAGCATTTCGCCAGCAAGCGCGGCAATCACTTTGGCGTAGGCATCGGTATGGCCGTTGGCGGTGCTGGTTGTCAGTTGCGGCAAGGCCAGTGCGAGTTCTGCGGCCTGCCGTTGCAAAAACACGGGCATGAGTCTGCGCCAGTCTTCCTTGCTAACCCGTAGAACCGCAAGGCGTTTTACTTGTGTCAGGTCCTGCCAGTGCAGCACCAGCCACAGGTTGCTGAAGGTAGACGCTGTTACCAGCTGGTCTGGAGCGGGAGCGCCATTGGCGCGCACGAGCCATGCTCCGTCAACACCCGCTGTGCGCAGAGGGGCAGACGTTGCCAGTTGCACAGGCTTTTGCGCAGAAACTTCGGCGGGGGCAAGCAGGGCTGCCACCGCAGCACCAGCAAGGGGCTGGGCGCTGTGTACGCTGCCAAGGCCAAACATCCATGCCACCCACAGATTGGGCCAGCTTTCTGGCTGTGGGGGCAGGGCCTCACCCATCTGTACAGGAAAAACAGTGTCGGGGATGGTGCGCTGCACCACGGGCTGGGGCAAACTGGCATCAATAGCCCGCTTGCGCGCGCCGGGGCGGTATATTTCGCCCAGCAGACCAAAACGCGGCGGGGCATCCTTGGGCTGTGCGTTTTGGCCGATAGCGCTCAGCGTGTCGTAGCGCTCCTGTAATTGCAGAGCCAGCTGCACCATGCTGCCGTTGGCCGCGTTGGCATAAGTGCTGCGCCAGTTGGCGCTGCCAGCAAGCATGACAAGCAGGGGTATGAGCAGTGCCAGCATAAGGCCCTGCCGGGGCAGACGTGCCAGAGCCCGCTCCACAGCGGGGCAGGCATTGAGCGCGCCCCATAGGGCAAAGCCCAGAGCATAGGCGGCAAACACAGCCAGCCCAGCGGGCAGTTTGCTGGTGGAACTGATGGTTACATCGCTCAGGGCGTGCAGCACGGTGAGCAGGGCCGAGAGAGCAAGATAGGCGGCAAGGGCCAAGCATGCCAGCAGCAGACCGTTGCGTGCCGCTTGGATACGCGGCAGCAGCGGGCGTTGCCCCCGCAGACCGCGCAGCAAGAGCACCAGCAGCAGCACCGCCCAAGGCCACAGCCCGTCAAAAATCCAAAAGGCCACCTGCTGCCATTCGTCAAAGGCGGCTGCCAGTTGCCGCATTTGCACTGTTGTGTCGATATGGCGGGCAGCCCGGCGCACCTGATTGCCCGGTGCAAGAAATGAAAACAGCACTGCACCCAAAACCCACAGCCAAACGATGCACAGGTGACGCAACCGGGTACGGGCATTTTGCGCTGCGTCTGGTTCTGTTTCGCGCGCTCCAAACCTCTCCACAAGGGCAAGCAGCACCGCAACCGTGCAAGCAGCCAAGGCCGCAAGGGCCGAATGCTCAAATACGCCCACGGTCAGCACACCAAGAATGACAGCGTGCCAGCGCACCCTGCGTGCCTGTGCTGCGGGGGCATGCCACAGGCGGCACAGCGCCCACAAAAAAATCAGGGTCATGGACTGCAAAAGGCCCATGGTCAGGGCATCGGTCAGCAGGTAGAAGTTGGGCAGGCTTTGATGCCCGGCCAATACCACAACTACTGTAAGCAATCCGCAAAAGGCGGCTGGCCCGCGTTTTACCTGCACTACCCGCGCAAGGCCAAACATGCCAAGCCCAAACAGGGCGGCGACCCCCGCGCACACCAAGCCGTACAGGGGGCGCAGCTCTCCGGCCTTGCCCAGAAAAACAGCCAGAAAATGGTAGGTGTAGCGTCCGCTCCAAGTGAGCCATTCGCGCGCTACTTCGTACAGGCCACCGGGCAGGTCAAAGGGAAACATGGCCCTTGTGACTTCGTCAAAGTCGTCGCCACGCGGAAACAAAAAGCCAAAGGCATAGGCAAAGGGCAGCAGCAGGGCCAGCAGCAACACCCACCACACCCAATTGGGCGCGGGCAGGCAGAACAGGGCTGTAGGTTGCTGAGGGACAGGGGATTGGCCGTTGTGTGTTGTACTGGCCTGAGCTGGCTGCGTCATATGTTGGCAGACCTTGTGTTTGCGCGGGAGGCCCCGTCATCCGGAACCCCCCGCGCTGTATTTTGGGAATATAGGTTTGCGCCCGCAGAGGCTTGGTTTGCTTGCGGTGCAGTCAGGCTGTCAAAAAAGCCCTTACTTCACATCCACAACGCGCACGTCGCCGCGTACCTCATTGACTTTTTTGCGGAAGGTCTGGCGGCGGTCTTCGCCGTCAACCTGACCGGCCAGCCATTCCACCACATGCATAACGGGGCGTTTGTCGTGCATGTTGATGAGGCAGCGGCCAATACCGATCTTGCACGAGGGGCAACCCACGATAACCGGCGCGTCGTTGGCCTGTTCAAAGGCTTCGCCAAGGCGCTGTTGCTTGCGCGAACGCAGCAAGTTGTAGATGTCGGGCGAGGTCATGGCGCCCATGCCAGATTCGCCGCAGCAGCCGGGGTTGAGGGAGATTTTGGCTCCGCTAAAGTCGCCCAGCGCCTTGATGATCTGCTTTTGGCCCTTGATTTTGTGCACATCAGCCCACTCGCAGTGACAGGCCCCGTGGTACACGACCTGTGATCCTTCGGGCAGGGGAGCCCTGAGGTCTTTTTTGTCGAGCAGGGGCAGGGTAAGCTGGCCCACATCGCGCAGGGTAAGCTGCGGAAACTGCGTTTCCATGTGCAGACGTTCAAGGCCATCGCGGCACGAGCCGCAGGCTGTGACCATGTGCTTGCAGTCAAAGCCCTGCTTGGCAAGATTGCGCAGCATAGAGGCCAGATACTGACGGTTCTGGGCGAGATTGTCTTCAAAGGCCGTATCCATGCCCGCTGCCAGCAGGGGAAAGCCGCAGCACAAATGCTTTGGCGGCACGGCAACGGCAAAACCTGCCTTGAGCAGCAGCATCACAGACGAAACACCGATGCGGTCGTAGAACAGCGCGCCACCGCAACCGGGGAAGTAGAGCACGCAGGGCATGCCGGGCGTGGGCTCGGCTGGCGCAAAGATGGAACCCCTGTGCAGCTTGAGGGCTTCGTACAGGTTTGTGTAGCCCATCTTGGGGCCGCGCCCAGAAAACAGCGGGCTTTTCAAGCGGCGTTTCCACATTTCTGGCACAAAGCCAAGAAACTTGTTTTGCATCTTTTGGCCCAACGAGGCCATTTTGGCAGCCTTGGGCACACGGTGCTGAATATCGCGCGAGAGCCATTCTAGGGCATGGCCCTTGATGGGGTGGCCGCCCGCGCCCTCGTGTTCCAGCAGGGCGCGCAGGGTAAGCGCCACCTCGCCAGAGGGAATTTTGACCGGGCAGTTGGCCATGCAGCGCCCACAGGCCGTGCAGTGCTCCACGATGTCGCGCAGGGCCTTGTGCAGACTTTCGTCAATGCGGCCCTTGTTGACCTGACTGTAGTACACAGCCTCCAGCAGCATGCCCAGCACCATGTTTTTGTTGCGGGGGTGGTACTGCATGGAGCGCTCTGGATAGCACATGGAGCAGACCTGCTTGCACTTGCCGCAACGGGTGCACACCTGAATAGAAGTGAGCAGGCTGATGAGCTTTTCCTTGTCGGGCAGGCCGCTTTCGCGAATATCGCGGATAAGCCTGTTGAACGAGAAGGTAAAGGGGCGCACCGGCAGTTCGCGGAACACCAGCTTGGCCGGGTTCATGACATCGCGGGGGTCAACGCGCTCTTTAAAGGCGCGCAGGGCATCCATTTTGTCCTTGCCGAAAAAGGCAATCTTGGTGATGCCTATGCCGTGCTCGCCAGAAACCTCGCCTCCCATCTCCTGACACTCGGCCATGATGCGGGCTGCGGTTTCTTCCGCTTCTTCCAGCATGTGGGCGTCGTTGGAGTTTACGGGAATATTCACATGGCAGTTGCCGTCGCCCGCGTGCATGTGGCTGGCCACCACAATGCGGCTGGCGTCCATGTATTCAATGATTTTATCAATCTTTTTGGCAAGGTGGGGATACTTGTCCTTGAGCTTGCCAAGAAAGTCTTCTGCGCGGGCGGCCAGTTCCATGTCTGAAATTTCTGTGGCAGCCACATCGCCCGACGCGGCCTTGGAGGCCTGTGAAAACTCGCGGTTGAAGTCCTTGTCTTCCATGGGAAAGCCCGGCAGGCGTCCCACTTCCTGCAAGGCGTGGCGGTAGGCCGCCGCCGTACACTCAAGGTTGATCTGTTCGAGAAACAGCGCAAAATCGGGGATGCGGTTCATGGGAATGACCACGTCCTCGTTCATTTTAAAGCCAGAGGTGCGCTTGGCGATGGCCGAGAGCTTGTGGCGGTCTTCCCAGAAGCGTTCGCCTTCTTTTTCGTCAGCGGCAACGATAATGTCTACGTTGTCCTGCTGTTCCACAACGCTCACAATATCGCCCACGCATTTGTCGAGCAGGTAGGGGTCGTCGCCGTCCACTTGCAGGATGATGACCGAAATGGGCGACCCCTCGTATTTTTCAGACTTGCGCTTGTATTCGATGGCCTGAACATACTTGGCGTTGAATTCTTCCATGGCCGAAAGGTGGGCGTAGTCGCCCTCCTGACGAATGCGGTTGCGCAGGGCAACCAGCTCGCGCACCACCACGGCGGCGGGGTGCATGGAACGGCCAAAAAATTCAAGCACCATCACTCGGCTGTGCTTGGGCTTGGGGTGCACAATAAAACAGGCTTCGGTGATAATGCCGTCCACGCCTTCTTTTTGCATGCCCGGCAAGCCGCCCAAAACCTTGTTGGTCACGTCCTTGCCAAGGCCGGGCAGGCGAATTTCGTCGCCGCGCAGGTGCACCACGTTGCGCACGCCGCCGCTCACGTCCTTGACCACAAAGACGGCGGTTTCTTCGGGCATAATCTTGTGGCGGGGGTGGTTTTCGCGCTCAACGGTGATAATTTCACCCGTGGGCGTAACCATGCGCCACCACAGCAGGTTGTCGAGAGTGGTGCCGTATTCAAAAGCGCTGGGGCCGCCAGCGTTTTCAGACACATTGCCGCCAATGGTAGAGGCCTGCTTGGAAGCCGGATCAACGGTAAAAAGCGCGCCCTTGGCATCCACAGCGTTGATAACAGCCTGAGTAATGGCCCCGGCCTGACAGGTGACTGTCATGTTTTCAAGATCAACGGGGCTGATACTCGTAAGGCGGGTAAGGCTGACAATAACCGTGCGCTTGCGTGCGGGCACAGCACCGCCGGTCATGCCAGAGCCGCCGCCACGCGGAATGAGCGCAAACTTCATGTCGTTGGCAAGTTTGACCAGCTCGGCAACCTGCTCGGTATTGTCGGGCTCCACCACCAGCAGGGGCAGTTCCATGCGCAGGTCGGTGGCGTCGGTGGCCGACTCAACCATGGCCGCAGGGTTGGTCAGGATGCACTCGTCGGGCAGAATATTGTGCAGCGCGTCCACCAGTTTGGCGCGAAAGGCAGTTTCTGCCTCGTGGGCCGACCAAAACATGGTGAGGCCTTCGCTGATAGCCGTGGCGTAGTAGTGCGCCAGCGATATGGATTCTTTGTCGTAGCTTTCACGCACGCTGGTGCGGACAGTTTCCGCATTGATAAAGGGGTTGTAAGCCACCAGAAAAAGTTCTTCGGCTATGGCGATGGCCAGATTGCGGACAGATTCCGGCCATTCTGCAAAATCATCAATATTGATGCGCAGAATTCTGTTCACCACATAGTCGGGAGAAATGGAGATATGCGGACCCTTATGGGGCATGACGTTCTACCTCATGAAGCTCTTGCGGCGGTTTCGCCGGTCAAATCCTTGGAGGCAAGGCGGGGTATGCAAACCCACGGCCCTGTTGCCCCGCCTGTTGCGGCGGCAAACCGCCCAATAGCCAAACATGCCGTACCGAGGCCCGTCAGTTTGCGGGGTCGGGCGGCATGGCAGTGTGGTAACGGCTCGCGCTTGTCGGGCTGCGTGCGGCCCGCAACCTTTAGCGTCACCGGGTACGCCGATGATCTGTAACGCGGGGGAAGCCTTTTCTCTACGTTCTATATTGATACTTGGCAAGTGCGCAGGGCTTAGCCCAGCGGCCATCTGTCCCGTCAGCCACCATATTAGGATTAGTAGTCTTTGACATTTGGCAAGCTGTAGATATTCTTCTGCCAGACGGGATTTGCCTTGCAGCCCCGGCAATACTTTACGGAGTGATCCACATGTTCATTGGAAAATTACAGCCCATAACAGATGTGTTTGACTGGCTGCACTCTGCTTGGGAGC
>CAYPRZ010000150.1:0-3240 GCA_964413315.1 uncultured Desulfovibrio sp.
GGCGCTTGAAACAGCTCAAAAAGCCGCCAAACGCTGGCCCAACAATGCAGAAGTATTCTTTTTGCTCGGCTCGTTGCAGGATGAAACCGGCGATAAAAAAGCCGCTTTTAAAACCATGGAACAGCTGCTTGCCCTGCACCCCGACAACTATCAGGCCCTCAACTATGTGGGCTACACCCTTGCAGAAGAAAACCGCGATCTTGACCGCGCCATGACCTTGCTTGTGCGCGCCAACGAAATTGCGCCCAACATGTCCTACATTGTAGACTCGCTGGCTTGGGCCTATTACAAAGCCGGAAAAATTGACGATGCCCTTAAGGAAATCCGCCGCGCCGTTACACTTGACGAGCATACGGATGCCTCCATCTGGGAGCACTACGGTGATATTGCCGCAAAGGCCGGTCTTAAGGACGAAGCCCGTACCGCCTATCAAAAGGCCATGGAACTCAAACCCGACAATGCGGAAGCATTGCGGCAGCGGCTTTCAAATCTATGAAAAAATTAGTTATTTTCTGTTGCCTGGTGTTGCTGTGCGCCTGCGCAAAGCAGCCGGTGCTGCAAACCTCGCCTGAAAACCGCGCGGTTCTTGAACAGCGCTGGCAAAAGTTTGCTGCCCTAGGCGCTGCTGAAAAGTCAGAGCCCTACCGCTTGCAGCTGAGCCTGCGCTTTGGCACAGAGGGCGACACCCGGCGTGTTACGGCCCTGTTTTGGGGCAACAGCCAGCGCCAGCTGCGCTTGGATGTGATGGCTGGCGTGGGCGCAACTGTTGCCAAAATTCTTGAAGACGGCCAGCACTTCCTTGTATACAGCCCCAGCGAAAACAAGGCCTACTTTTATCAGGGCGCAACCAAGCCCCTGCTTCAGGTGGGTGTGCCTGTACCCTTCAACCTTGTACATCTGGCCGACCTGCTCAACGGCAGATACGCCGCCGTATTTGGCAAGCAGTTTGAAAACACCGCCTTCACCGCAGACGGCAAGGCTGTTTACGACCTTCAGGGGCAGCCCGGTGGCCGCGTGACCCTTAACGAGCAGGGTTTGCCCACTGAATGGCAGGAACAGACCAACGGCAAGGGCTGGAGCATGGAAATTCTGTACTCTGATGATCCCACGCCGCTGCCCCGCCGCCTTAACCTTGCGCACAGCAACGGCAAACGCGCCATTGTGCTTATCAAGGAACGGGAAAAAGTCACCCAGCCCTTTACAAAAGAGCAGATGGCCTTACCCCTTCCAGATGACGCCCCCTTGCTGCCCCTTGCCAAATTCAAGCAGCAGCAATAGCCTCTGCCCTTTGGCCCACAGCCTTTGATGGGTGCAGACAGCATCTGGGCAGTCTGCCTACAGACACTTACGCGGTGCGTTCGGCCAGTCCGAACGCACCGCCCGCAACTTTGCAGGAGCACGTATGCAAACCATTCATATTGCCTCAGACCACGCGGGCTACGCGCTGAAAACACACCTTGTGCAGTTTCTTGCCCAAAAGGGCATCAATGTGGTGGACGAAGGCACCAATTCCACCGACAGCTGCGATTATCCCGTACTTGCCCACAAGCTGTGCACCGCAGTTGAAAAGGAACAGGGCACGGGTATACTTATCTGCGGTACGGGCATTGGCATTTCCATTGCCGCAAACCGCCATGCGGGTATCCGTGCGGCCCTGTGCGCCACCGAGCTGCAAGCCCGCCTTTCGCGCCAGCACAACAATGCCAACGTGCTTTGCCTTGGCGCACGTATAATTGGCGTGGAACTGGCTCAGGCCATTGTGGAAGCTTTTCTGGATGGTTCGTTTGAAGGCGGCCGCCATCAGCGCCGCATCGACATGATCAATCTTCCCGGTCAGGCTGGGTAAGGGACATACATGCTGATCTACAATACTTTGGGCCGCAAAAAAGAAGAATTTGTTCCCGCACAGGCGGGCAAGGCAAACATGTATGTTTGCGGCATAACGGCCTACGATCTTTGCCACATAGGCCACGCCCGTTCGGCCCTTGTTTTCGACGTGCTTTCCCGTCAGCTGCGCCACATTGGCCTTGAGGTGCGCTTTGTGCGCAACTTTACCGACGTGGACGACAAGATTATCAACCGCGCCAACAAAGAAGGCCGCGACTGGCGCGAGGTAGCCCAGACCTACATCGCCGCCTTCCATGAAGACATGGACCGCCTCGGCGTGCTGCGGGCAGACGAAGAACCCCGCGCCACCGATTATATTCCGCAGATTCAGGCCATCTGCTCTACCCTTATCGAGTCGGGCAAGGCCTACCCCACGCCTTCGGGCGACGTGTATTTTCGCGTGAGGGCCTACGAACCCTACGGCAAGCTCTCTGGCCGCAGCCTCGACGATCTGCTCTCTGGTGCGCGCGTGGCCCCCGGTGAAGAAAAGGAAGACCCCCTCGATTTTGCCCTGTGGAAGGCCGCCAAACCCGGCGAACCCTTCTGGGAAAGCCCTTGGGGCAAGGGCCGTCCCGGCTGGCATATTGAATGCTCGGCCATGAGCCAGCCCTATCTGCCGCTGGATATACACGGCGGCGGGCAGGATCTTATCTTTCCGCACCACG
The DNA here is from genome assembly GCA_964413315.1 of uncultured Desulfovibrio sp. GTDB lineage: Bacteria > Desulfobacterota > Desulfovibrionia > Desulfovibrionales > Desulfovibrionaceae > Desulfovibrio. The sequence goes on from CAYPRZ010000150.1 coordinate 2,553, forward strand.
AAAACGAAATCGCGCAGTCAGAGGCTGCCTGCGCCTGTTCGCTGGCCCGCTATTGGGTGCACAACGGCTTTGTGCAGGTAAACGCCGAAAAGATGTCCAAGTCGCTCGGCAACTTCAAGACCATTCGCGATATTCTTGAAAGTTACCTGCCTGAAACCCTGCGCTTTTTCCTGCTGGGCAAGCACTACCGCAGCCCCATCGACTTTACCCCCGACAGCATGGACGAAGCGGAAAAAGCCCAGCACCGCGTGTACACGGCCCTGAATGAAGCCCGCAAGGCCCTTGCCCGCGACAAATGGAAAAAGACCCCCCTGCCGCCCGAAATGGCCGAGGAATGGGCCGCGCTGCCCAAGGCCTTTGATGCCGCCCTTGAGGACGACATCAACACCGCGCAGGCCTTGGGGCAGGTTTTTGCACAGGTACGCCTTGTTAACCGTCTGCTTGAAGACAAGGGCCTGCGTGCAGGTGAAGCCGGGCGCGACCTGTTGCAGGGCTTTCTTGCCCGTGCCGACGAATGGAACAAGCGCCTTGGCCTTTTTGGCCAAGACCCGCAGGTTTTTCTGGCCGAGCTGCGCAGCCAGCGTGCCCGCCGTGCCAACATAGACGTTGCCCGCGTGGAAGAGCTTATGCTTGCGCGGCAAGAAGCCCGCGCCAGCAAGGACTTTGCCCGCTCGGATACGCTGCGTCA
>CAYPRZ010000150.1:3250-6849 GCA_964413315.1 uncultured Desulfovibrio sp.
GAAATAACAGACTTGGGTGTGAGCGTGCGCGATACCCCCGAAGGTCAGGTTTGGGATCTGGAGTAAGCCGTAGCCCGCGTCGGTTTTCGGCGCGGGCTTTTTACTGCGGCCCAGTGAGGATGACATGCTGCACCGAATTGCCGTGCGCCGGATTATGGCGTTGTTGGTCATGCTGCTGTTTTTGGCAGCCCAGCTTGTGGCAGTGCCTGCCCAGGCCTTCTTTTTCGGCGGTGTCACCATCAAGGACGAAAAGGAGATGGGCCACAAGTTTGACGTGATGATCCGCTCAAACATGGGTATTGTTGAAGACCCAGAAGTGAGCCTCTACGTCAACCAGATTGTGGAACGCCTTGTCAAAACCCTTCCGCCGCAGCCGTTCAACTTCAAGGCGGCTGTAATCCTGCACAATGCGCTCAACGCCTTTGCCGTGCCCGGCGGCTATGTATACGTGTTCACCGGCCTGATCATGAACCTTGACAAAGAGGAAGATCTGGCGGGCGTGCTTGCCCACGAACTGGCGCACGTTACCCAGCACCATGTGGCCTCGCGCCTTGAGCGTGCGCAGTTTGTAACCCTTGGCTCACTGCTGCTGGCCATTGCGGGCGTCGCCTTGGGCGGATCCAACGGCGGTGCCATTGCCGTGGGTGCGATGGGCGCTGGCCAGTCTGCCATGCTCAACTACAGCCGCATTGATGAAACCGAGGCAGACCAGATTGGCCTGCAATATCTTGTGGCTGCGGGCTACCCGCCTCAGGGCATGGTGGACGGCTTTAAGGTGCTGCGCCAGAAAAGCTGGATGAGCGGCACCAACGTGCCCACCTATCTTTCTACCCACCCTGCCATCGGCGACCGCATCAACGGCCTTCAGGCCCGCATTCAGGGCATGGGCAAGTCTGTGCAGGGCCGCACGCAGGACAACAAACGCTTTACCCGCGTTAAAACCCTTTTGTGGGCCCGCTATGGCGACGAACAGGCGGCCCAACAACGTTTTTCGGGCAAGGATGGTCTTTCGTGCATGGGGCGCGGTATTGTGCTGGCCCGCATCAACCGCGTCAACGAGGCCAACAAGGCTTTTGACGAGGCCCTTGCTGCTTCGCCCAACGATCCCCTTGTGCTGCGAGAGGCAGGGGCCTTCCACTACCGCAAGGGCGACATGAGCCGCGCCGACGGTCTGCTGCGGCAGGCCATGCGCATTGACCCGCGTGACTACATGGCATCATTTTTTTACGCGCGCATGCTCGATGAAACAGGCAGACAGGCACAGGCCGCGCAGTATTATAAAGAAGTGCTGCGCTTTGTACCCGAAGACGCCGAAGTGCACGAGGCCTATGCCCGCTCTCTGGGCAAGGTTGGCGATTCTGCCGGGGCGTACATTCACATGGCCTACAGCGCGTTGTATTCCAACAACAAAAAACAGGCCGAGCGTTACTTTAATCAGGCAAAGGCTTTGTCTAGCAAGGGCAACCCACGCGATTTTCAAAAGCTAGAGGCTGCCTACAAAGAACGCAAGGAAATATGGGATAAAAACTGATGATGGAAACACATGCAACTACCATTCTGGCAGTCAGAAAAAATGGCCGGGTAACCATTGCCGGTGATGGTCAGGTAACCATGGGCCAGAGCATGATTATGAAGCACGGCGCGCAAAAGGTTCGCCGTCTGCACGAGGGCAAAATTTTGGCTGGCTTTGCTGGCGCCACCGCCGATGCCTTTACCCTGTTTGAGCTCTTTGAGGCCAAACTTAAGGAACTGCGCGGCAACATGGTGCGCGCCGCCGTTGAAATGACCAAGGAATGGCGCAAGGACAAATACCTGCGCAAACTTGAGGCAATGCTGCTGCTGGCCGACAACGAGCATATTTTGGTGCTTTCTGGCACTGGCGACGTGATTGAGCCAGACGACAACGTGGCGGCCATTGGCAGCGGCGGCCCTTACGCCTTGGCCGCGGCGCGTGCGCTGGTGCGGCACAGCGATATGGATGCAGAAGCCATTGCCCGCGAGGCCATGAGCATCGCTTCTGAAATATGCGTGTTTACCAACGGCAACCTGACAGTTGAATCGCTGTAATCCTCAATCAGGAACAAAACCATGAGTGTCGTTGTTGCCGGCTGCAAAGTTAATCTTGGTCTGCGCATTACAGGCGTGCGCGAAAACGGCTACCATGAGCTGGATTCGCTTTTTTGGCCTTTGCCCCGCCCCTGCGACAGGCTGCACATAAACGAAACCGCCGCAAGCGGTATTGTGGTGCACTGTGATACTCCGGGCATTGACCTTGAGCGCAACACCCTTACCAAGGCCTATGCGGCACTGGCCAAGCACGTGCCCAATCTGCCGGGCATTGAGGTAAAGCTCGTCAAGGGTATTCCTGCCGGGGCTGGCCTTGGCGGCGGCAGCAGCGATGCTGCGGCCCTGCTGCAATGGCTCAACAAAAGGCTGCCAGCCCCCCTAAATGACGAGGAACTGGCTGCTGTTGCCCTGAATGTTGGTGCAGATACTCCCTTTTTTTTAAAAAATTTGCCCTGCCGCGTAAGGGGTATTGGCGAAATAATTGAGCCATGTGGACCAGATGAGCTTGCAGGAATACGCCTTGTTCTGGTATGTCCTAACATTCATGCTTCAACCCCGCAGGCATATGCTGATTATGACGCCGCCATACAGGCCTCAAACACTATTCCTGAGCAAAATTGCTTGACAAAGCCTGAAAGCAAGGCTAATGGAACTTTTCTCTCTGGGGTGCGGATTGTTTTGGACCTACACAATGACCTTGAGGCCGTTGTGTTTTCACGCCATCCGCAGCTTGCAGAAATCAAGGCGAACTTGCTGCGCCTTGGAGCTTGTGCCGTGGCCATGAGCGGTAGCGGTTCGAGCATAGTGGCGCTTTTTGCACGCGAATCCCACGTGGAATCGCAGGCAGCGGCGGCCATGCTGCAAGGAGAGAACAGGCGCGTTTACGCGCACGTGCTGTGAAATACTGGGATGTAGCCAAGTGGTAAGGCAACGGACTTTGACTCCGTCATTCGAAGGTTCGAACCCTTCCATCCCAGCCACACACTGCTGCTTCGCGCTTGGGGCGTATAACCGCGCCTTCCGTCGGCTTTCGGCGGCTTGGCAATAAAGCGCCGCCTTTCTTCCGGCGACGGCAGCAAGGATGTATAACCGTAAGTGCTCTTTGGCGCGCAAGGCAGGGCGGTTCATGTACAGCGATCTCAAGATCGTCACCGGGTCATCCAATCCGGATTTGGCCAAGGCCATCTGCAACCATTTGGGGTGTCAACTCACGCCTACGCTGGCTACTACATTCAGCGATGGCGAGTTGCGGATAGAAATAGGCGACAATGTTCGCGGTGATGACGTTTTTGTGGTGCAGCCCACCTGCCCGCCAAGCATCAACCGCAACCTGATGCAGCTCTGCCTTATGCTTGATGCCCTTAAAAGGGCCAGCGCTGGCAGAATTACAGCCGTTATTCCGTATTATGGCTACGCGCGCCAAGATCGCAAGGTCAGCCCACGTGCGCCCATCAGCGCAAAAATGGTGGCAGACTTTATCAGCGTTGCCGGGGCCGAGCGCGTGGTTACCATTGACCTGCACGCGGGGCAGA
>CAYPRZ010000151.1:0-6832 GCA_964413315.1 uncultured Desulfovibrio sp.
GGCAGGTAGGCATCGCCCCACTCCCTGTCAAAATTGACAAATTCCGCCTTGGCTGGCCCAAGGCTGGGGCCGCGCACGGCCAAAAGATCACGCGGATCAAGCCCATAGCGGTCGCAAAACCGCGCAACGCCGGTGATGGGAAAGCTACAGCGGTTGCCGCGCCAGCCCGCATGCATGGCGGCAATGTACTTGCCGCTTTTATGCGCGATCAAAATGGGCTGGCAATCGGCGGTTTTGATGAGCAGCCCAAGGCCGGGGCGTGAGGTACCCATGCCGTCGCCTTCTGCTGTAACGGCAACCTCACAGGCCACGGCTTCTGGCTCAAAGGCCATTACGTCGCCGTGCACCTGCATAAGCTCGGCCCAGTCGGTCATGCCTTGCGGGCGCAAACTTTCAAGCAGGCTGCGGCGGTTGGCAATAACGTGATCGGGGTTGTCCTGCACGGTAAAGGCAATGTTGCCGCCGCCGTATTCGCCAAGGCTCACGCCGCCGCCACGGGTCTGAAAGATGCAGCCCACCTGCGGCACACCGGGAAACTCAAAGGGAATATAACTTACAGACACAGTATACGCTCTTCAGTACATATGTAGTTGACCCGCTGGTCCCAAGGGGCCAGAGGCAGGGATAAAACCAGCTGAAACTCAAAACACAGGCCCACGCGGGGGCAGTTGAGGGCTTTTTCCAGAAAGCGGTCATAGTAGCCGCCACCGTAGCCCAGCCGCCCGCCAGTATGGTCAAAGGCAACCCCCGGCAACAGGGCGAGGTCTGGCGCAAAGGCGGCTTCAGCTGCTTGCCCCGGCGCAGCGCTGCCCACATTTGCCGCTTCCGGCCCCACGCCGGGCAGACTGTCCACAGGTTCGAGCAAGCCAAGGGGCCCTGGCCGCAACTCGTGCATGCCGCTGCAGGCCACAAAATCCATGAGCCCCGGTGCTTCTGGGCGCACACGCGGCAGCCACACCACTTTTTGCTGCTGCCACGCGGCATGCAACAAATCATTGGTGGCAAGCTCGCCCCGCACACCCACATACAGGGCCACAGAAATGGCCTGCTGCCACAGGGGCCAATCCATCAAACGCTTTTGCGCCGTAGCGCTGCGGTCTTGGGCAAGCTGTGGGGGCTGCTCTGCACGCAGACGGCGCATGGTACGGCGCACGTCTGTTCTGGCCTGTGCTGTTTCTTGCGGCAGCGCTGCCGTGGTGCTGGCTGCGCCTTGCGGTTGCGGCGTGGTGGACACGTGGCTCTTTCCTTGTAAGGCAATGTGTGGCAATGTAAAAACCTGCGCCACTGTAACAAAGGAAGCAACACCATGCCAAGCGCCGACTCTCAGGACTATCTCTGGATCGCCGTGGGCGACATTCACGACGAGCCCGAACGCTTTGCCAAAATACCCGAACTGTCGCAGGCAGACGGCATCATCGTTACCGGCGACCTGACCATCACCGGGGGCGTCAAGCAGGCCGAAACGGTTATGAATGCCCTGCGCGTGCACGATATTCCCGTGCTGGCCCAGATTGGCAATATGGACAGGCCTGAAGTTGACCAGTGGCTGAGCGAAAAAGGCTGGAACCTGCACGCCCAGTGCCGCGAACTTACGCCTGAAATCGTCATCTTTGGTGTTGGGGCCTCCACCTTTACGCCCTTTGGCACGCCCAGCGAGTTTCCTGAATCGGCCTTTGCCGCATGGCTTGAAACCTGCTGGCAAAAGGCCCGCAACTATCCGCACAGCGTACTGGTTTCGCACAATCCGCCCAAGGACACCGCGTGCGACATCATACCCGGCGGCATACACGTGGGCTCAACAGCCGTGCGCGAATTTTTGGAAGAAGCCCAGCCTGACATCTGCCTGTGCGGGCATATCCACGAGGCGCGGGCCATGGACCGCGTGGGCCGCACCTTGGTGGTCAACGCGGGCATGCTTGCCCAAGGCGGCTATGTGCTGCTGCGTTCCAATTCGGGCCAGCTTTCTGCCGAACTAAAAATGCTTGAAGAATAATTTTGCGCTGCGCTTCCGCCGAAATTTTCTGCAAACAAGGTCAGAAATTTTCGGCGGAAGCCCCCGCCAGCGGCTTTTATTGCAAGCTGTCTGCTCATCTTTATTTGCCCCATCCTGCCGACATCTCTTCATCTTTCTTTACGGTTTTGCCCTCTGCCCCTTGCCCGCTTGCATATTTTCAAAAAAAACGTACTCTCCAAAAAGCGGATTAGCATGCTGACGCCTTTGCGCGCCTTGTTGGCGCTGCGGCGGAGCATATACGGCACATTCCCATAAGTGCATGGCATGCTAGCTGAAATTTTCGCGGTGGCGTTAGCGCCCCGCAGCAAAAGGATTTTCATGACCATAGACCAAGACACCCCCGTGGGCGCTTCACAGCCAGCCACGGATACATCGTCGCAGGAAGTTTCCAAGCCCAAGCGCACCCCCACAACACGCAAGCCCAAAACGGCCACCAAAGCGGCTGCTGGCAAAAATGCCGCAAAAGCTGCTGAAACTGCGCCCGCTCAAGAATCGCAGGGCACTCCGTCCCCCGCCCCTGCGTCCAAAACTTCTGCCTCCAAGACCACCGCAGCCGCCAAGGCCTCCAGCCGTAGCGCGGGCAAAACCACCAAGACTGCCACCACCAAGAGCAAAAAAACGGCAGCCGCATCCGAAGAAATTTCTACTGCCACGCCAGAAGCTGCAGCCGCACCAAGCGCAGCGGCAACGGCGGACGCCGCTTCGGCGGCAGCCCCCACGGCCAAAAGCACTGCCAAGGCGGCCACGGGCCGTTCCACATCGCGTGGCACTGGCGCACGCAAGCCCAAGGCAACAGCCAAGGGCGATGACGGTGTGGCGCAGTCTGCCAGCACTGGCAGCCCCGTAGCAGATGAAGCCGCACAAAAAGCCTCTGCACCCAAGACGGAAAAACCCGCCAAGGCCCGTTCTGGCGCTGGCAGGGGCCGCTCTGCGGCGGCGAAAAGCAGCCCCAAGGCGGCAGATACTGAAACCAAGGCTGCTGGCAAACCTGTGGAAGCCCAGCCTGTTCAGCAGCCTTCTCAACAGCCAGCTCCCAAAGCAGGAGCTCTGACTGAGGGCTCTGCACCTGCTGCGGCCCCCGCCATTGCTCAGGTCGCGCCCGAAAAAATTTCTGACAAACCGGCAGAACGCGCCCCCCGGCAGCAAGCAGCCCCCGCGGCCAAACAGGCCGAAGCGCAGGAAGCCCGCCAAACCTCAGGGCTGACCGCAGGACATACAGCCGACCAGACAGCCGATCAGGCATCAAACCTGGCAGCAGACGCCTCTGGTACGCCCGCAGATGGTGACACCCCCGCTGGGGATTCGCCCCGGCGTAAAAACCGCCGTGGCCGCCGTGGCGGACGCGGGCGTAACCGCAAAAAAGAGCAGAACGCACAATCTGGGCTGGATTCAGACAATCAGGCCGGCTCTGAAGCTCTGCCCGACGATTTGGCTGACGACTTTGCTGACGACTTGGCTGGCGAACAGGCAGACGAGCTCGATACGCGGGCCGAATCGCAAAAATACGCTCGCGATACCCAGACCGACGATCTGGATGATGATGTCGACAGCATGCTGCTGGACGAAGACCTTTCGGATACCGCGCGTGAATCGCGCCCCCGTCAGGCTCCCAAGCAGGGCAAACCGCAGCAGGGACGCCAGAGCGGCAAGCAAACTGGCAAGCAGACCGGCAAGCAGGCAGAAACTGGCAAAGCTCAAGACAACAAGTCTACTGACACAGCCAAGGGCAAGGGCGAAAAGGCCGCTGCCGAGGCTCCCAAGGGCAAGCGCCGCATGTTCATAAGCGTGTTGCCCGGCGAACAGGTAGAAGTGGCGCTGGCAGAAGACGGCCAGTTGCTGGAATACTATCTGGACATGCTGCACCAGCGCAAAATCAAGGGCAACATCTACAAAGGTGTCATTCACAATATCGACACCAATCTTCAGGCTGCCTTTGTGAGCTATGGCGCTGGCAAAAACGGTTTTTTGCAGATTGACGAGGTGCACCCCGAATACTGGCTGGCGCACCACGAGCCCTCCAAGGGCAAAAAATTTCCGCCCATCCAAAAGGTTTTGAAGGCCGGTCAGGAAGTGCTGGTGCAGGTGGTTAAAGAACCCACCGGCAGCAAGGGTGCTTTTTTGACCACGTGGCTTTCGCTGGCTGGCCGTTTTCTTGTGCTTACGCCGGGGCAGGACCAGATTGGCGTTTCGCGCAAGGTGGACGATGACGACGAACGTGCACGTCTGCGAGAAATGATGAACGGCATTGATCCCGGTCAGGGGCTTGGCGTTATCGTGCGCACCGTAAGCGCGGGCACTACCAAGACTACGCTCAAGAACGACCTGCAATACCTCAAGCGCGTCTGGCGCGACATTCGCAAAAAGGCCACCGAGGTTTCCGCACCTTCGCTCATCTATCAGGAGCCGGGGCTTTCGGAACGCGCTGTGCGCGACTACCTGACCGAAGACGTTTGCGAAATTTGGGTGGACAGCGAAAGCGTTGCACAGAGCGTGCGTGAAACGGTCAATTTGCTGTTTCCCCGCCGCAGCGATCTGGTGCGTCTGCACACCGACATGCGCACCCCCATGTGGGAACGTTTTAATCTGCGCCGCCAGCTGGAGCAGATTTACTCGCGCGAGGTGTTGCTGCCCTCTGGCGGGCGGCTGGTGTTTGACCAGACCGAAGCCCTCATGGCCATTGACATCAACTCTGGCAAAATTTCCGGCAAGGGCAACTTTGAGGCCATGGCGCACAAAACCAATATGGAAGCTGCCGATGCCATTGCCCGCCACCTCAAGCTGCGCGACATCGGTGGGCAGGTGGTGATCGACTTCATCGAAATGCGCGACAAAAAGCATGTGCTAGAGGTAGAAAAAACCCTGCGCACGGCCATGAAAAACGACCGCGCGCGTCACGATGTTTCGCGCATGAGCTCATTTGGGCTGCTGGAACTGGTGCGCCAGCGCACAGGTTCGTCGGCTCTGGCCATTTCGCTAGAGCCCTGCCCAGCCTGCGGCGGCACAGGCATGCGTCGCAATATCGAATGGCAGGCCTTGCAGGCCCTACGCGAACTGCGCCGCATGATGAGCACCGAGCCCAAGGAAAAATGCGTATACCCTGCCAGCCCCGAACTGGCCCTGTATCTGCTGAACCACAAGCGCGATACCCTGCGCGAGATAGAGCAGGACTACGGAAAATGTCTGGAAATAATGGTTCGTCCGTAACTGATGGCACACAGGCAGCCGGGGTGAAAGCCTCGGCTGCTTTTTCTGCTGCCGCTGTATCTGGCCTCACGTCTGGCCTTACTCCCGGCTCGGCATCTGCGCCCAGCAACGCTATGGCTGACAACAGCCTGTTGCTGCATGTGTGTTGCGGGCCGTGCGCCGTTATGCCCATCACCCGGCTGCTGGACGAGGGTTTTGCCGTGACCGCGTGGTTCATGAACCCCAACATTCAGCCGCTGGCAGAATACCTGCGCCGCCGCGAGGCCGCAGGCCAGTGCGCCGAACGCCTAGGCATACCCATCATCTATGCCGACGAAACTTGGAACATCACCAACTGGCTGCGAGCCGTGGCCGGACGTGACACCCCGCCCGCCCGTTGCGCCTACTGCTGCGAAAGCCGCATAGAGGCGGCCTTTACCTTTGCCCGCCAGCAGGGCTTTGCTTGGGTGAGCAGCAGCTTGCTGTATTCACGCTATCAGCCGCACGAGGTTATCAAAACGGCTGGCGAAACACTTGCCGCCCAGCCGGGCGCACCGGGCTTTGCCTACCGCGATTTTCGCACCGACTGGCAGGCCGGCATTGACCGCTCTAAAGCTATGGAGTTGTACCGCCAGCCCTACTGCGGCTGCGTGTACAGCGAATCAGACCGCTACCAAAAGCAGCTTTTGCGGTGCATCAAAGGCTGACGAAAATTTTTTTGCAATTTTCGCTTGACCTTGCCCCTGATTTTCCGTAAACACTTCCTTGCCTGAACGATCCCCGATAGCTCAATTGGCAGAGCGGGTGACTGTTAATCACTAGGTTGGCGGTTCAAGTCCGTCTCGGGGAGCCAATGAAAACAAGCCTTTGCGAGAAATCGCGAAGGCTTTTTTCGTTTATTTTTGATTTTTGCGCCAATTTTGCGCCAATTTGCCATTTTGTAACCCTCCATTGCGAAAGATTTTTTCTGAACGTATAAATTTTGTGCGATCAAAAAATAAGATTTTTTTCGGGGGAAGGCATGGCGTATTTCCGAAAACGAGGTGACAAACAGTGGGAAGCGCGTATCCGCCGAAAAGGCTACCCTAACTGTGCAAAAACCTTTGACACAAAAGCCGAGGCAGAAGCCTGGGCCAGGGAAATCGAATCCGAAATGTTCAGAGGCGTCTTCGTACCCCGCAAAGACGCTGAGCGGACAACCCTTAACGAACTCCTGCAGCGCTATCTGGACGACCACGTTCCCACGCTCGCTGACCCCAAGAGAGAAGGCAACCGAATTTTGGCCCTGCAGCAGCGCTCTCTGGCGTTGCGCATCGTCGCCACCATCCGTGGCCAAGATATCGCAAATTTCATCAGAGAACGACAAGCAGAGGGCGTAGGAGGCAATACAATTCGGCTCGACCTAGCAGCTCTCTCCAGAATTTTTAACCTTGCGCGCTCTGATTGGGGAATGGAAAGTTTGAGCAATCCCGTCGAACGGGTATCAAAACCTAAAGTTCCAAAAGGGCGAACCAGAAGACTTGAACCAGGAGAACTGGAATTATTACTTGATGTAGCACCACCTGCATTCAAGCTTGTCATCCGATTTGCCGTTGAATCAGCCATGCGCAGAGAGGAAATTGCCTCCATCCGAGA
>CAYPRZ010000152.1:0-6797 GCA_964413315.1 uncultured Desulfovibrio sp.
TAGAAGACGCCAATACCCAAGGACTGGGTGTTGCACTTTGAACTTGAAACCGCGCATTATGATATTTGTCATTTATTTCAAGTCAGCTAATTAGATGTATCTAATATCCCACAAAAATATTGCCTATGAATAAAGCCGATTACCCGCAATTTTATTGATTAAAATAATTTTAATCATAAAGTCAATAATGGCGTTATCCCTCTGAATCAGATGGATAACGCCATATTTCAGCACAGCGTCTAGAACAGGCCAGTAACGCGCCCTGTTGCCACATCCACATCAATATTGCGGAAGGAAGGCTTGGAGCCCGTACCCGGCATAAGGCTTATGTCGCCCGCCACCGGCGCAACCAGCCCCGCGCCGCCAAACAGCAGCACATCGCGCACATGCAGCCGCCACGAGGCAGGCACACCACGGCGCTTGGGATCATCGGACAGCGAGTATTGGGTCTTAACCATGCACACGCCAAGTTCGTCCGCATCGGGGCGTTCTTGCAGGGTTTTGAGGCGCTGGGCTGCCATGGGTTCAAAATCCACGCCGTCTGCTCCGTAAACCTCGCGGGCAATGCAGACAATGCGTTCTGCGATGGGCAGCTTCCAGTCGTAGAGCGGGCGGAAGTTGCGCTTGCCGGAATTGCAGGCATCCATAACAGCATCGGCCAGTTCCAACGCGCCTTCGCCGCCCTTTTCCCAGTGTTCAGAAACAGCCACGCTGGCCCCCGCTTTTTCGCAAATACGGCGGATGGCGGCAATTTCAGCGGGTTTGTCGGTATAAAACTTGTTGATGCACACCACAGAGGGCACGCCAGAGCGGCGCACAATGCCAATGTGGTGCAGCAGGTTGATGCAGCCAGCTTCCACAAGGCCCACATCTTCACGCAGGTATTCTTCGGGCAGGGGCTGACCGGGGCGGGGCTGGGGCGCGCCGCCGTGGTGCTTGAGAGCACGCACGGTGGCCACAATCACCGCCGCATCGGGGGCAAGGCCGCTGTAGCGGCACTTGAGGTTCCAGAATTTTTCGTAGCCCATTTCAGAGGCAAAGCCCGATTCCGTCACGTGGATGTCGCCCAGCTTCAGGCCCACCCTGTCGGCAATAACCGAGCTCTGGCCGAGGGCAATATTGCCAAAGGGCCCAGTGTGCACCAGCACGGGCTGACCTTCAATGGTCTGAATAAGGTTGGGCTTGATGGCCTCCACAAGCCACGCGGTCATGGCACCGTCCACTTCGAGATCGGCGGTGGTTACGGGCCTGCCGTTGCGGTCAAGGGCCAGCACCATGCGGCCCATGCGCTGGCGCAGGTCGGCCAGATCGCGCGCCACAGAAAGAATGGACATGACCTCTGAGGCCACGGTGATGTCAAAGTGCGAGCGCATCATAAAGCCATCGTTGCGCCTACCGTCGCCTTCCATGCCGATGATGACGTTACGTAGGGCCTGAGCGCAAAAATCCATCACCCAGCCGGTGCTGACGCGCGTGGGGTCAATATCCAAACGACGCATGCCAGAGAGCCGGTCAAGTGTGGCATCGTCATAGTTGCGCTCGTGCTGCATGCGGGCGGTGAGGGCTGTCATGGCAAGGTTGTGCGCAGCGCCCACAGCGTGGATGTCGCCCGTAAAGTTGAGCGAATACGGCGTAAGCGGAATGCACTGCGAAAGACCGCCGCCAGCGGCGGAACCCTTCATGCCCATGGTGGGGCCGCCCGAAGGCTGGCGAATGGCCGCAGAAGAGCGCAGCCCGCGCCGTGCAAGGCCCTGCACCAAACCAATGGTCGTGGTGGACTTGCCTTCGCCAAGGGGCGTGGGTGTAATGGCCGTAACATCCACATATTTGCCGTGGGGGCGGTCTGCAAGACGGTTCAGCACGTCCTGCTGCTCAATCTTGCCCATGTAACGGCCATAGGGCAGCACTTCTGAAGGCTCAAGACCCATTTCAGCGGTCAGGGCCTCGAAGGTTTTCATATTTTTTTCGGCATCCAGAGCAATCTGCCAGTCTGGGTGCTTGGTGGGATCAAGAGTCATGAGTTCTCCATACAACATAGAATTGGCAAAATGGTACGGGCCGCCAGCAGAGGCGTCAAGCCTGAAACAGGGGGCTAACCTGCGGCCTTGCGGCGTTAGACCGCATTTATTATATCACTACAGTTCCGCCATGCTTGAGGGCGGGTTTGCCCGCTACAGAGAGCTGGCAAAAATTTTTGCAATACGTTCAACAACGGCAGCGCTGCCAGCCGTGCAGCAGGAGCACGCATGAAGCTTACCGCCCGGCAAGGCCGCCTGAGCATCTCCCTGCGGTTTTTTCGTCAGGGGCGCGACCTGCAAGTGCTTTGCGGCGGCGGGGCCAGCCATGTAGGGGCTGTGGCCCTTGCTGCCCCCAATGATGCGCATGCACCGCAACCTGATCAATCAAATAGTGGTGGGCAGGTAGCTGCCCGCGTTCTGACCCTGCCCGGCCATAAAGAAGACGCCCTTGCCCTGCGCATGGCCCTAAGCATGGCCGAGGCGCTGCACTGTGCGGTGTGCGTGAGCGCGGGCATCCATTACGATAACATCACCCGTGCAGAAATTCAGCAGGTCGAGCAAATGGCCCAAGACCTCACCCAACGCTGCATAACAGCACTTACAAAGGATTCCTGATGCTTACGGTAAAAGACCTCACAGAGCTGGAAAATTATATCCTTAGCGGCGAGCTTGAAGCAGATTTTAAAGACGGCTGCGAAAACGACCGCTTCTATCTGCTTGAACTGCTTGAAAAGCTCATGGATGTTTCCGAACTGGCCGACGCCGCCGCCACAAGGCTTATCTTCAAAGGGCTGCCCGTTCCCCCGCCGCCCACCGAAAAGTAATTGGGCAAAATGGGCACTGCCTTACTGCGGCATCATGTGCGCCCCGGCCCGCAGTGCCCCCGCCACCACAGTGCAGAGCTGGGCCACATCCTCTGCAGACGTCGTGTAGGGCGGCATAAGGTACACCAGCCGGTTGAAGGGCCTGATCCATACCCCATGCTGCACAAAATAGCTCTGCAAGGCCTGTGTATTGACAGGCTCGTGGGTTTCTACCACCCCAATGCCGCCCAGCACGCGCACGTCTGCCACACCTTGCATCCCGGCGCAGGGGGCAAGCCCCTCACGCAGTGCTTTTTCTAGCTGGGCTACGCGCTGCTGCCAGCTTTCTTCCTCAAGCAGGTCAAGGCTTGCACATGCTACCGCACAGGCCAAGGCATTGGCCATAAAGGTGGGGCCGTGCATAAAAACATTGCCCCCTGCGCAAATTTCCTGAGCCACTTTGCCCGTACAGGCCGTGACTGCAAGTGTCATCACCCCGCCCGTAAGCGCCTTGCCGCAACACAAAATATCGGGTGTTATGCCCGCCCATTCTGCGGCAAACATCTTGCCCGTGCGCCCAAAGCCCGTGGCAATCTCGTCAAATATCAGCAAGGCCCCGGCCTCGCGGCACAGTTCGGCAAGCCCGCGCAGATATTGGGGGTGGTAAAACCACATGCCGCCCGCGCCCTGCACCACGGGCTCCAGAATAACCGCCGCAATCTCGGCCCCGCGCTGCGCAAAAATACTGCGGGCATCGTTTAGGCAGGCCGGGTCAAAGGGCTGATCAAACCGGCAGCTTGGGCGCTCCATAAATATTTGCTGGGGCAGCATGGCGCTAAAAAGGCTGTGCATGCCCGTAACAGGGTCACATACCGACATGGCGCCAAAGGTATCGCCGTGATAGCCGCCGCGCGGGGTCAAAAACTTGGTGCGTCCGCTTGCCCCCCTGCCCTGCTGGTATTGCAGCGCCATTTTCAGCGCCACCTCTACCGCCACAGAGCCGGAATCGGCAAAAAATACCCGTTCCAGACCCTCTGGCATGAGGCGCAGCAGCCTTTCGGCAAGGGCCACGGCGGGCTCGTGCGTTAATCCGCCAAACATCACATGGGGCATGCGCCCGGCCTGACTGTGCAGGGCTTCCATGAGGCGTGGATGGTTGTATCCGTGCACAGCCGCCCACCACGAGGACATGCCGTCCACAAGCTCTTTGCCCTCTGCCAGCACAATGCGGTTGCCCCGCGTGCGGCTGACAGCACTGAGCATTGGCGGCTGCGCGGCTGAAGCATAGGGATGCCACACGGTCTGCTGGTCACGGGTCACAAGCGCCCGATCACGCTCAGCCCCCTGCCCCGCACCGTATTCGGCTGACAACAAGTGTCTTGCCAATGGCTTAAGATGTTCGGCCAGCGTTTGCCAGCCTGCATCATCAAGCTGTGCCAGCCGGGGCAGCTCCACAAGGGGAACATGTACGCCCTGCTGGTGCATGCCCTGATGCATGCCCTGGCGTAAGCGTTGGCGCAGCATGGCCGCGTTGTCGGCAAGCATGGCCTCTACATCCACACCGGGGCAGCCCGCCGCAGGATCGACGGCAGGTACAAGCACAACGCCCGCCAAGTGCAAACCGCTGTGACGCAAGGCATCGAGCGACAATAAAATATGGTTGAGGCCGCCCAGATAATTACCGCCCACAAGCAGCACAGGCGCACCCACCGCTGCCATAAGGTCAAGCATGTCCTCGCTCTCGTTGAGCGGCACACGCAGCCCGCCAGCCCCTTCAAGCAGCAGCATTGATGCGCTGCCGCACTGCCAATGCCGCTCAATATCCCTGTGCAACCCTGCCGCATTCAACCGCACGCCCTCACGAGCCGCTGCCAGATGGGGTGATGCGGGCAGGGCAAAACATTGCAGCGCTACGGGAGGCAACATGTCTGTCTCTTGCTGCAAACCAGCCACAGCACTGGCGTAAACCCGCGCGTCAGCCAGTGGGGCCGAATGCGACTCTTGCGGCGCAACACCAGTCTGCACAGGCTTCACAGCCTGCACCCTCTCCCCGGCCAGCAGCAAAGCCCGCAACAGGGCCGCCGTAACCACAGTCTTGCCCACATCTGTGCCAGAACCAGCCACAAACAGCCCGTTAAGGGGGCGCAGCGAGGGCATGGACGAATTTTCAGCAGCTGGCATCGCACTTCACCTCAAGCCCAAGGGCGGCAATCATTTCAAGGTCGTGTGCAATGCTCTGCCCGTGGGTTGTAAGGTAATCGCCGGTCATCAGTGCGTTGGCCCCGGCGGAAAAAATTTCGCACTGCCGGTCGCCCAGCACCAGCGGCCTGCCCCCGCAGATGCGCAGGGTTGCCGTGGGCAGAATGTGCCTAAAAATGGCAATGAGCGTGAGGGCTTCACTGGCAGAAAGGGCCTGTTGACCTGCAAGGGGCGTTTCCGGGTGCGGATGCAAAAAATTCATGGGCACATGCCCTACCTCAAGCTCTTTGAGGCTAAAGGCAAAATTCACGCGGTCTTCCCAACTTTCGCCAAGGCCAAACAAGCCGCCAGAACACACGCTCATGCCCGACTCGCAAGCACGCAGCACAGTTTCACGGCGCTGCTCCCAAGTTTGCGTGGTGCACACGCTGGAATAATAGCTGCGGGCGGTTTCAAGATTATGATGAAAGCGCGTCAGCCCCGACTGCGACAGTTGGGCAAAGTCTTGAGCAGCAAGCTTGCCCAGCGAGGCGCACACACGCGGGCGCACGTTGTCGGGCAAGGCAGCAATAACCTTGGCAAGCCTTTGCAGCTCGCTGCCACTCAAGGCCGATCCACTGGTTACAACGCCAATACGGGCCACAGGCAAGGCGGCCAGTTGCAGAATGCGCTGGCGCAGCTCTTCATCTGGCAGCAGAGGAAAAACCTCAATGGGCGTGTGGTTGTGCCTGCTCTGGGAACAGAAGCGACAGTCCATGGAGCAGTTGCCGCTTTTGGCATTGATGATGGCGCACAAAACAATATTGCGGCCAAAGGCCGCCTCGCGCAGCGCTGTGGCTCTGACGAAAAGCTCTTCCTGTGGTAGGGAAAGCAGGGCCAAGGCCTGGGCGGGCGTTGCAACCGCCAGTGATTCAATCATTTTGCAACCCTAAAAAACGATAGTGCAGAGCAAAAGGCAATTTGCTAGCCGGAGCCGCTCTGACTGGCAGCCTTGCCGCCGTTCAGGTGTGCAACATGCCACTTTTCTGCATAAAAAAAAAGCCCGCCTAGTGGGCGGGCCTTAGAAATGGTGCACAAAACCAGTTGCCAAACGGCGCGACAAATGCCGCAACCAGCACCTGATTTCTATGCGGGTGTAGCGACCTTACGGCGCTTTTCCCACAACTTCATGTCTTTCATCTTTTTGCGGCGCTCGCGCTGAAGGGCTTTGCACACAAGGGGTGCATCTTTTTTGAAGCCCCACTTTTCGCGGTATTCGCCAGAGGTCATGCCGTGGCTGGCCAGATGACGCTTGGTAAGAATTTTAAAGCTCTTGCCACACTCAAGGCAGGTAACAGACTTTTCTTTGACCGACTTGCGGGCTTCAACAGCCATTTCGCCGCTGTCGAGTTCTACAGGCGTTTCGCCTTCTGCAACAGACTTGATCCCCTGCGCCACTTTCTGGATAAAAGCGGCAATTTCTTCTTCACTCATTACGCGAACGCCAGCTTGCGCTCTGGTAATTTCCAGCGCTTCCTTCAGATAATCATCCATAACAACCCCTTTTGTGTCTTCAATATACTCAATCTGACGCGCTGCGAACCCGCCTGATTGGTTCACTGGCAGAATGGTCGGTCACCCTTCAATCCTGTTGATCAGAACATACACAGCAGCTATTGTTTCGTCAATGTACTATGCCTCAGAATACAAAATTCCATTGTAAATTGTACATAACTATTAATCTAGAATGTTATAAACTGATCTAGATTTCAGGAGTCGCTGCACTCGCAACAATTAT
>CAYPRZ010000153.1:0-6768 GCA_964413315.1 uncultured Desulfovibrio sp.
AAGTATCAAGATATACGCGCTCATGACGCCCCCTGCCGTGTTGAGCGCCTTTATCAGCGGCACCAAGGGCTTTGACAAAAAGCAGAAATCGACCGTGGCCGCCAAAACATCTGCGGCCATCTTTGTTATTGGCGTAACGCTCTTTTTGTTTGGCCCGCACATGTTTTCGCTTTTCGGCTTTACGCTCGACGCCTTTCGCATTGGCGCGGGCGTGTTGCTTTTTCTTACGGCTGTTTCTCTCATGAACGACGACGGCAAGGACGCGCTCTCTGGCAAGGAGGGCGACATTAGTGTTGTGCCGCTGGCCATACCGCTGGGCATGGGGCCTGCCTCCATTGGCGCAGTCATGGTAATGGGCGCTTCGGCCACAGAAATGCATCAGGTGCTGGTGGGCGTATTTTCGCTGCTGGCGGCATCGTTTGGCATGTTTGTGCTGTTGCGTATGGCCGACGGCGTGGCGCGCGCCCTTCACCACACGGGCATTGCCGTGCTTTCTAAGCTTACGGGCCTGTTGCTGGCCGCCATTGCGGCGCAGGTTATTTTTACAGGAATACGCGCCTTTTTGGGTTAGCAAGCGGCGGCGGCAAGTGATATAAACGGCGAAATCTGGGTATTTCGCCGTTTTGATATGGATTGGGGTTTTGGCGGTTAAGGGGTAATGCCCGGCGCAGTGGCCACAGTGGGCCACGCTGCACGGGCAGGGTGACAGGGTGTTTTTAACGGCATGGGGTTTGCTGCCCCGGCGCGGTATTGCTCCCCAAAAAGCTTGGACGCGTAACGGGGCAACACGAGGAGGATGTCATGGGCATACTGGAAAAAATGTTTAATCCTGCGGCCAGAGGCAGCACGGTTCGGCGCGAAATACGGGCTGGCGTTACCAGCTTTATGGCCATGTGCTATCTGATTTTTGTGGTTCCCAGCATGCTTGCTGACGCTGGCATGCCCAAGGATTCCGCCATTGCGGCCACCATCTGGATTACGGTTATCGCTACGCTGCTCATGGGCCTGTGGGCCAAGTTTCCCGTGGGTGTTGCGCCCGGCCTCGGTATCACCGCCTTTTTTGCCTACTACGTTTGCGGCCCTGCTGGCTATACATGGCAGACCGGCCTTGGCGCGGTGTTTATCTCCGGCGTGGTCTTTTTGCTGCTTACTGTTACCAAGGTGCGCCAGCTTATCATCAATGCTGTGCCCATGGATCTTAAGTACGCCATTGTGGTGGGTATTGGCGCGTTTATTGCTTTTATCGGCATGAAGAGCTGCGGCCTTGTGGTGGCCAGCCCGGCCACCTTTGTGACCTTGGGCAACCTCGGCGACCCCAAGGTGCTGCTCTCTGTGGGGGGCCTCTTCCTCATCAGCGCGCTGCTTTCGCTGCGCGTGCCGGGAGCCATGATCATTGGTGTTGTGGTCATTGCGGGGGCGGACATGCTGATGAACGGGCCACATATGCCGCAGGGCAGTCTCATCAACACATCCCTGCCCCTGCCCACAGAAACCTTCATGGCTATGGACCTGAAGGGCGCGCTGCACCACGGCCTGATCTCCATTATCTTTACCCTGACCATGGTTGACCTGTTCGACAACATGGGCGTGCTGATCGGGCTTTCGCAGAAGGCCGGGTTTATCCGCGAAGACGGCCACATCGAGAATCTGGACAAGGCCCTGATTTCCGACTCCATCGCTACCATGGCCAGCGCTGTCATGGGCGCGACCACAGCCACCAGCTACCTTGAAAGCGCAGCGGGCGTGGTCGAGGGCGGCCGCACCGGCCTGACCGCCGTGACCATTGCCGTGCTCTTTTTCCTCACCCTGTTTTTTGCGCCGGTGATTGGCATGGCTCCGGCCTATGCCACGGCCCCTGTGCTGATCATCGTGGGTGCCATGATGATGCAGGAAGTGGGTCGCATCAAATTCAAGGACTTTACCGTGGCCCTGCCCGCCTTTTTGACCATCATCAGCATGCCGCTGACCTTCAACATCGCCACGGGCTTTGGCTTTGGCTTTGTGAGCTGGGTGGGCATAAAGGTGCTTTCTGGCCGCTTCAAGGATATTAATATCGTGATGTTGATCATTGCCCTGTGCTTTGTGATCAACTTTGCCCTGCGTCTGCACTAGCCGCCAGCGGCAACTCGCCGTGATCGCTCAGCAAACCCCTGATTCGGTTCTTGCCGGACAGGGGTTTGTTTTTTTGCGCCAATTGTACGCTCAAAGCGTGCTGCTCCTTGCCTTTGCCGCCGCATCAGGGCATACTTTGCGACCGAAAATCAACGCTCACCAGCCCACAAGGCACATGAGGTATATTCGCACATGGCAATGCTTCTGCAATCACAGCGCCCCGTCAAACCCCTGTGGCGGGAATACGGCGAAGCCCTGTTCGTCGCGCTTATTCTGGCTTTGGTTATCCGCACTTTTGTGGTGCAGGCCTTTAAGATTCCTTCGGAATCCATGGTCAAAACTTTGCTTGTGGGCGATCACCTGCTGGCAAGCAAGTTTTCTTACGGCATTAAAATTCCCTTTACCCACAGCTATATTTACAAGGGTGAAGACCCGGTAAAGGGCGACATTATCATTTTTGAATACCCCAACGACCCCAGCGTGGACTACATCAAGCGCATTGTGGGCACCCCCGGCGATACCATCGAGGTGCGCAACAAGCAGTTGTTCCGCAACGGCGAGCCGGTGAAGGAATCATTCATCCGCTTTACCGAGCCAGACCGCATCCAGCCGGTGCGCGACAACTTTGGCCCTGTGACCGTGCCCGCCGACAAGTATTTTGTTATGGGCGACAACCGCGACAATTCCATGGATTCGCGCTTCTGGGGCTTTGTTGACCGCAGCGCCATACGCGCCAAGGCTTGGCGTATCTATTGGTCGTGGGGTGGTCTGGGCGATATTCGCTGGGACCGTATTGGCAAGGCCGTGGAATAGCGCTTAGACTGAATTTCAGGCTTTTGGCGCGGGCTGGTTTGGCCCACGTGTTTAGTCAGGTATTTACGGCGCGGGTAGGTTTGCAATCCGCGCCGTTTTTTATTGGTGCAAGGGCAAAGGAGTGCGCATGGTTGTCCGGTTGAACAGCGGCGGGGTGGAAGGTGTGGATGCCTACCCCGTGGAACTGGAAGTGGACTTTGTGCGGCAGGGCCTGCCCGGCTTTACCATGGTGGGGCTGGCAGAAACCGCCGTGCGCGAGGCCAAGGACAGGGTTTTTGCGGCTCTGCGCGCCTGCGGCTTCAAGCTGCCGCCAGCCCGCATTACAGTTAATCTTGCACCCGCGTGGCGGCGCAAAAGCGGGGCCAGCTACGATCTGCCTCTGGCCGTGGGGCTGCTTGCGGCGGCGGGCATCATACCTGCCGAACCCTTGCAGGGTATGTATCTTGCGGGCGAGCTGTCGCTCAATGGCGCACTGCGCCCGGTAAGCGGTGTGCTGCCGCTGGCCTTGCTGGCGCGTCAGCAGGGGGCCGCCGGGCTGGTGGTTCCGCCGGGCAACGGGGCTGAAGCTGCGGTTGTGCGCGGGCTCAAGGTTTTTGCACCTGAGGGGCTTGGGCGTTGCGCTGCCTTTTTGGCGGGCGCAGACCCGCTTGAGCCCTTGTGCGAGCCTGAGGCAGAAACCCTCGCCGCGCCAGCCTACAGCCAGGATTATGCCGAGGTCAAAGGGCAGGAGGCTGCCAAGCGCGCGCTGGAAGTGGCGGCGGCGGGCGGCCACAACGTGCTGCTTATCGGCCCGCCCGGCAGTGGCAAAACCATGCTGGCCCAGCGCTTGCCCACTATCTTGCCGCCTCTGGATTTTGAAGAATCGTTGGAAGTTACCAAAATTTACAGTGTTTCTGGCAAGCTGCCACCAGAGGCTGGGCTCATGCGGGTGCGTCCTTTTCGTGCGCCGCACCACACTATTTCTGATGTGGCGCTCGTGGGCGGCGGCGGATACCCGCGCCCCGGCGAGGTGAGCCTTGCCCACAGGGGTGTGCTGTTTCTGGACGAGCTGCCCGAATTTCGCAAAACCGCCCTTGAGGCCCTGCGCCAACCCCTTGAGGGCGGTGTGGCTGCCATTGCGCGCGCTGCGCACAGTGTGAGCTTTCCCGCTGCGTGTATGCTGGTGGCCGCCATGAATCCCTGCCCTTGTGGCTATTACGGCGATCCCACGCACCAATGCACCTGCCGGGATGAGCAGCGGGTACGCTATCAGTCGCGCCTTTCTGGCCCCATGCTCGACCGCATAGACGTGCATGTGGAGGTTCCCGCTGTGGCCTACGCCGATTTTCGCGGGGCGGGCAGCGGGGCAAGCTCTGCCCAGATGCGCGAGCGTGTGCTCCGGGCGCGGGCCGTGCAGCGGGCACGCTACGGCAGCAACGGGCCGCGCTGTAATGCAGAACTTTCTGGTGCTTTGCTCGACAAACACTGCGCTTTAAATGCCGAAGGCCATGCGCTTATGGAGGCCGCCGTCAATCGGCTTTCGCTTTCTGCCCGCGCCTGTGCACGGGTGCTGCGTATGGCGCGTACCATTGCCGATCTGGACGACGCCGCAACAATTGCCACTCCTCATCTGGCCGAGGCTGTATCCTTGCGTGTTTTGGACAGGGGTTAATCTGCGCATCCCCCCACCTGCTTGCCTGCTGGCAGCCATAAGTGACAAAACGCCCGTGAGCCTGAGCCCACGGGCGTTTTTTTGCCCCAAATATGTAGTCTACTAGCTGGCGTTGTTGGCAACGCGGCGGGCGGCTTGCCCGTCGTTGTTGTTCTGGCGCTGGCGGGCGGCTTTTTCCACATGCTTTTTCTTGGTCTTGGTGGAGGATGCCTTGGCTTGCTTGTCGCGGTTTGCGGCCTTGGCCCGGTGCACAGTCTGCGCGCCTTCGCCCCTGTCTGCCGCTGCAAACTGGTGGTAGGCCTCGCGGGCATTTTTGCGGATGTCGGGGTGGTATTTTTCGCGGGGCAGGTTGTCCAGCGCGGCCACAACAGTGGGAGCCTCGTTGCTGCACACTTCAAAACCCGCGTCCAGCAGGCGGAAGGCCTCAATGCTGCGAAGCTGCGAGTCGGGCGCACCCATGATAACGGCCAGCAAGCGTTTGTCGCCCTTAAGCGCCGTGAAAATCAGGTTGTAGCCAGAGGCGTTGATCCAGCCCGTTTTCAGGCCGTCTGCACCGGGGTACTGCCCCAGCAGCGGATTTTTGTTCCAAGTTACCCGGCCCCGGTAGTTGAGCACATGTGTGTTGTGAAAGCGCAGGGCATCGGGGTAGGCGTGCAGATAGGCGCGGGCCAAGGTGAGCATGTCGCGGGCAGTTGTGTACTGTCCCTTGGCGGGCAAACCGTGGGGATTCACAAAATAGCTGTCGCGCATGCCCAGAGTGCGGGCCTTGGCGTTCATCATATTGATAAAGGCCGGAACAGAGCCGCCCACGTATTCCGCCATGGCTGCGCTTGCATCGTTGCCGGACGAAACCGCCATGCCCGTAAGCAGCTGCTCTACAGTGACCTGCTCGTTTTCGTTAAGGCCCATGCGTGAGCCGCCGGTGCGGGCCGCTATGCGGCTGACCACGGTGGTATTGTCCATGCTTGCGAGGCCAGAGCTGATCTGATCCATGGCAAGAAACATGGACATGACCTTGGTCAGTGATGCCGGAGGAATATGCTGGTCGGCATTTTGTTCAAAAAGCACGGCATCGCGGTCGAGGTCGTACAAAATGGCAGAACAAACGCCAAGCGAACCCTCAGCTGGAACTGCGGGTGCTGATAATACCTGTCCTGTTTGCGCCAGAAGGGCGCCGCACAACAGGAAGGTAAATACTAGTAGCGAGCGGAGCGGCGGGCAAAAATGACGGGTGCTTGTCATGCACAGTCCTTATGCGTTGGCTGAACGTCAAGCCTCAAGTGCGCTGCGCTGCGCGGCGGTAACGGAAAACCGTAGGTCGCGTGCGTATGTATTGAGGAAGGCCAATGGGAAAAGTTTAGAGATTTGCTAAACTGCATAACGCAATGCTTGTGTACTAAAGATAGGCAGTTATGGCAAGCGTGCAGATGAACACATGTTTATGCAATTTTTGTCAGCGTTTGCATTAGAATGCCGGTCATGCAGCCGCCCAGCCGCACTGCGCTTAGTGCTTATTGTAGCAAAATTGGCCCCTGAAAGACAGACTGGGGGCGTAGAATCGAAAAACAAATAAACAGTCTAATATTCACCTTGGTGCCATTTTATTTCTGAAACAAGAAGTGGAATGCGTTTACGGCACGCACAGCGTAGTGTGCTTTTGTACAAATTAGCTACGGACAGTGATTGTGCTGTGGGAATGCTTTCATGCGTTGCTGCAAATGATAGAGTTGCGTGTGCTGTTGCGCATGGTGCAAGGGCTGCCAATACTTGTCGGCTGCCTGCCGCAGCAAAGGCATCAAGCAAAAAAGGGAGGCTATTATGCTCGATATACCCTGAATTTTTACCATTACAGAAAGTGAACACCGCATTCATAACCCCTATACGGCAGCCAAGCTTACCACCCTTGGCTCAGCACTGCGCCTCAAGCCGGAAACCCGCGTGCTCGACCTTGGCAGCGGCTCGGGCGAGATGCTGTGCACGTGGGCACGTGACCATGCAATCACGGGCACGGGCATAGACATGAGCCCCCTGTTTTGCCAGCAGGCAGAGCAGCGCGCCAGAGAGCTTGGCGTTGGGGGCAGGGTCTGTTTTATCCATGCCGATGCGGCGGGCTACGTAGCAGAGGAAAAAGTTGATCTGGCCGCCTGCATTGGGGCCACGTGGATTGGCGGGGGCGTTGCGGGCACCATAGA
>CAYPRZ010000154.1:0-6744 GCA_964413315.1 uncultured Desulfovibrio sp.
GTCCAGCATCATGATGGTCTGCCCCAGCATGAGGGGCAGGGCCGTGAGCAAAAATCTGCCCATAAGGGGGTGCCGCCAGACCATGCGCAGCCGCAGACCCTGCTGCGCAGCTACCCGCAGGGGCAGCACAAATGTGCCAATGGCCGCGCCAAGGGTCACGCCCGCACAGTAGCCGGTCATGCCGTCCATGTGCGCCAGCAGCCGCTGGGGCAGGGCATTTTGCACCGCTTGCGTGGTTGCCAGCCATGGCAGCAGTAGGCCTACGGCAATGATGGCCCCGTTATAAATCAGCGGGGCCAGCGCCGGAACCCGGAACTGCCGCCGCATGAACAGCAGGGCTGTTACGCACGCTCCGCACAAAAAGAATATCTGGGCGGGCAGGATAATGCGCATGAAAAAGGCCAGCCGCAGCCACTGCTCCGGCGTAAAGCCAGGGGCCACCAGTTGCGCCAGCCACGGGGCAACTGCCATGCCGCCAATGGTCAGCAGGGCAGAGGCGGCGGCCATCCAGCAAAAGACGCACGAAAAAAAGCTCCAAGCATCGGCTTCATCCTCCTGAAACCTGCGGGTCAGCAGGGGGATGATGGTGATGGACATAAAGCCGCCAGCCAGCAGGTAATTGATGATGTCTGGCACCACAAAGGCGGCAAAGTACATATCTGATTCGCCGCCCGCGCCAAACTGCCACGATATGATTTTGTCGCGTGCAAGGCCCATGAGGCGCGAAAGGATAGTGCTGGCCGCCAGTATGAGGGCGGCTGCCCCCATGCGTTGCTGGGCTGAAAGCAGAGCCATCAGCGGCCCCGTTTTTTGCCAGTGCGGCCGCCGGAGTTTTTGGCGCCAGAGCTGCCAGAACCAGCACCGCCACCACGGCGGCCAGATTTGCTCTTGCTGCCGCTCTTGGCCCCACCTTTGCTTTTGCCGCCACTTTTGCCGCTCTCGTCACCGGGCGAGGTGATTTTCCAGCCAGAGCGGGAACCGCCGGGGCGGCTGGCTCCGTTTGGCTTTGCGCCACCCTTATGGGTGGGCTTGCGGCCGGGTTTGCGAGAGGTTTTGCCCCTGCCGGGCCAGTTGCCCTGAGCGGCCTTGGGCAGTTCCAGCGGCATAAGGCGAATCTCAAGCCGTCCAAGGTTTACCTCGGCCAGCGCCACCTCAAGGCTTTGCCCCATGCGCCACATGACGCCAGACCGCTGGCCCACAAGGCTCATGGTATGCGGATCAAAGTCGTACCAGTCGTCACCAAGATCATCTATGCGTATCATGCCTTCCACAGGCATGTTGGCCAGTTCCACAAATATGCCAAAGTCGGTGACCCCGGCCACCATGCCCTTGAAGTGCTCGCCCACGCGGGGCAGTAAGGCAAGGCAGCCCATGCGGCGGTCCATTTCGCGCTCGCAGGCCATGGCCGCGCGCTCGCGCCGGTTGATCTGGTCGCCGATGCGCAGCAGCTTTTGCCCTGCGGGCAGCGCACCCACGCCAATGCCCAGCGCGGTTTTGAGGGCGCGGTGGGTCAGCAGGTCGGCATAGCGGCGAATGGGCGAGGTAAAGTGGCAATACGCCTGCGAGGCAAGGCCAAAGTGTCCCTCGTTGAAGGGTTGATAGCGTGCCTGCGGCATGGCCCGCAGACAAAGGCGGTTGACCAGAAATTCCTGATCCGTACCCTGCACGCGGGCAAGTATGCCCTGCATGGCTGCGGCATCGGGCCGAGGAGGCAGGTCTTGCATGCCCACACCCGCGAGGGTGTCAAAAAGACTTTCAAGCCGTTCCGGGTCGGGCAGGGGGTGCACGCGGTACAAAAAGGGCATGCCCACATCGCGCAGATGGCGGGCCACAGCCTCGTTGGCCGCGATCATGAATTCTTCAATAAGCCTGTGGGCGTCGTGGCGCATGCGGTGGCCCATCCAGACCACGCGCCCGGCCTCGTCCAAGCGGCTATCTGCCTCTGGCAGGTCAAAATCGAGGCTGCCGCGCTGGCGGCGGGCATCGCGCAGGGCCGCGTACAGGGCAAAGGCCCTTTGCAGCATGGTAATGACTTCTTCGCCACGCGGGTTTTCGCGCAGGGTGGCAAGGGCTGCGGCGTCATTGTCGAGCATGCAGGCTTTGACCTGATCATACGTCAGCCGTGCTGCGGAGCGCATGACAACCTGCGCAAATCGCGGTTTACCGGGTTTGCCCTGCGCAGTGAAGGGAATCTCTGCCAGCATTGCCAGCCGGTCAACGTCGGGGCGCAGGCTGCACAGACCGTTGGAAAGCACCTCTGGCAGCATGGGCTCGACCGATTTGGGGAAATACCACGAATTGCCGCGCGCAAGAGCCTCGGCATCCAGAGCGCCTGTGCTGCCGCTGCCGCGCGGGCGCACGTAGTGGCTCACGTCGGCAATGGCCACGCGCAGCAGCCACCCGCCGCCGGGGCGGTCTTCGACCTGAACGGCATCGTCAAAATCGCGGGCGTCTGCGCCATCAATGGTCACCAAAGGCAGGTGGCGCACGTCTTCGCGGTTGTGCATGTCTTCTGGCGTGGGGCCAGCAGGCAGTTGTTGGGCTTCTGCCAGCACTCCAGCGGGAAAGTCGCGCGGTACCTCGTGGTTGAGCTTTACCAGCTCCTCCTGCACGGCCACGTCGTCCTCGCGCCCGTAGTCGCCCACAATGCGGGCTGTCCATAGGTCAGAGGCCAGCCGCTGCTGCGGGGCCAGCAGCACCAGTGTGCCGGGCTGGGGCGGGGTATCGCCCGCTGCCAGCTCTACGCTAAAATTCACGTTGAGGCGGGCATCTGCCGGGCGGCAAAAAAGTGTGTTGCCCGTGCGGTGGGCCGCGTGAGCGGGGATTTCGGCAAGGCCGCGTTCCACCACTTCAATAATGCGGCCTTCGGGCGAGGGCCCGCGCGAAGCGCCGGGGCTTAAGGCCACGCGCACAATATCCTGATGCCATGCCTCGCCGGTTTGTGCGGTGGGAATGTATACATCGCGCGCACCGGTAAATTCCAGCCTGCTGTCGCGGTTGTTTTCGCCCTCATTTACGGGGCGCATGGGCGTGACAAAGCCCCCGCCGTCGCGCAGTGAGCTAAAGCGGCCCACAATGTGTTTGAGGGCTTCAGGGCGTGTCCACAGGCCGCCGCGCAAGCGCAGCAGACGGCCCTGTTCGGCCAACGTGGTCAGCATGGCCTCTAGGTCGCCCTTAGCGCGGCGGGCAAGGCCCATAATGCGCAATATGCCGCCCACTCGCATGGGGCGCGACTGGGCCGCAAGGGCGTCCAGCAGCTCCTCACGCGAGGGAAAACCGGGATTGTGGGCGGCTGCGCCGTGCGCTCCGCGTTGGGATTTATTCTTTTTCATAGGGTTCCGTAGCGCGAAAGAAGGGGGCAAAAGGCCTGGCCTTTCGCCCCCAATCGCTCAAATATCAGGCTGCGTTGGCGCAGTACCGCATCACTCGCGGTTGCCGCCAAAGAGGCGCAGCATCATAAGGAAAAGGTTGATGAAATCAAGGTACAGGGTCAGCGCACCAAGAATGGCACCACGGCGCACGGCGGTTCCGTCCTCAAGGGGGGCGTTTTCGCCAAACTGACGCAGCTTCTGGGTGTCATACGCGGTCAGGCCGGTAAAGATCAGCACACCAAGGCAGCTGATGATAAAGTCCATCATGCTGCTCTTGAGGAAGATGTTCACCAGCGAAGCAATGACAATACCAATCAGGCCCATGAACAAAAAGCTGCCCATGGCCGTAAGGTCACGCTTGGTGACCGTGCCGTAGACCGACATGGCCAAAAATGTGCCTGTGGTTACCAAAAAGGCGTTGGCAATGGACGCAATGGGGTAGACCACAAAGATGGACGACAACGTAGCGCCCGTTACTGCCGAATACAGCAGGAACAGGCCCGTGGCCATGCCGCCAGACATTTTGTGAACCGCCGCCGAAAGGGCAATAACAAGGCCAAACTGGGCAACCAGCATAAGAATAAGCACAATGGTGTTGCCAAAGATGGCCGCCTGAACGGCAGGTGAGCTGGCAACTGCATAAGCAGCCACGGTGGTTACTGCAAGACCGGCTGTCATCCACTGATAAACCTGACGCATGTAAATGGAAGCGACGCTTGTGGCGGCGCTTTGAGCAACACTGCGGCTGTACGACATTGTATCCTCCGAAAAGTCTTTGAAGGCGCTCGGCCCGTGCGGCGGCTACGGCTCCGAGCCGCAGTGCCGTCGTAGGGCCTGAAGTTTGTCTTCTGCCTTTAACTATAATAACGGCAGCGGTATTTAGCAAGGGCTGCAAGGGCAAAGTTCGGCAGCAGAGCAGTGTCTTTTGTTTGTGCTCAGCTTAGGCACTGCGGGCGGGCAGCCTTGGCCGCTTACCCATGCCGTTGTTCTTGCTGCACAGAGGCCCCCGTGCTACCGTGCGCCCTGCCGGGGTGAACCCGGCACACAATACAGTGAGGAGATTATTATGAAATCATTTCGCGTATTTTTTCGTGCGCTTGCAGTAACTCTTTGCCTTGGGGCCGTGCTTGCTCTGGCCGGTCAGGCTCAGGCCGCTGATCCCGACCCTGCCGTGAAACTTGAAACCAGTATGGGTGATATTATTGTGCGGCTTGACTCGCGCAAGGCCCCCATCAGCACGGCCAACTTTGTGCAGTATGTCAAATCGGGTTTTTATGACGGCACGGTTTTTCACCGTGTTATCAAAAACTTTATGATTCAGGGCGGTGGCATGGGAGCCGACATGAAGCAGAAGCCCAGCCGCGCCTCTATCCGCAACGAAGCTGACAACGGCCTGAAAAACAAAAAGTACACCATTGCCATG
This sequence comes from uncultured Desulfovibrio sp., assembly GCA_964413315.1. GTDB lineage: Bacteria > Desulfobacterota > Desulfovibrionia > Desulfovibrionales > Desulfovibrionaceae > Desulfovibrio. Next base: position 4,795 of record CAYPRZ010000154.1, read on the forward strand.
GCCCGCACCGGCGAGCCGCATTCGGCCTCGTCGCAGTTCTTTATCAATACCAAGGACAACGACTTCCTCGACTTCAAGAGCCAAACCCCTCAGGGCTGGGGCTATGCCGTGTTTGGCAAAGTTATCAAAGGGCAGGAAGTGGTAGACAAAATCGCCGCCGTACAGACCGGCAAAAAGGGCTATTACGACGACGTGCCCATGGAAACCGTGATTATCAAAAAGGCCGTGATTGTGGAGTAGCCCACAGCAAATATGACACGCGGTGGCCTTGCCACCCGTGCACTGACGGAGGGTTCGTTGAGCCCTCCGTTTTTTTATTGGTCGGTCAGTTCAAAAGAGAGCTCTGGCGCGTGAGATGCATCGGTGCTGCTTTCGTTCTGTGCACGGCTCAATTCATACATGTTGCCCCAGGCCTTGAGCGATTCCATGATGGGCACAAGCGATTCGCCCAGCGGGGTGAGCGCATAGTCCACCCTTGGGGGAACCGTGCCGTACACCTTGCGGCTCACAAGGCCGTCGTCTTCCAGCTCACGCAGTTGGCGCACAAGCATGCGCTCGCTTATTTCTGGCAGGGTGCGGCGCAACTGGCCGAAGCGAATGACCTTTTGCAATGACAGGAAATAGATGACCAGTAGCTTCCACTTGCCGCCAATAAGTTGCAAGGTGAGCTCAAAGTGGCAGCGATAATTGCCCATCACTGGAGGGCACTGGGGCGGGCATGCGGGCGTGTTTTCCATGTAGGTGACCTGCGATTTTTATACTATACTTTTTGTTAGTACCTGCTACACATGTTACAATATGATTTTTTTTACAGTACTTCAAGTTTTGCAAATAAGCTGTATGCTGGGCGCAAAACTACCCCCTGAGGAGATAAACATGAAGGTACTGGCCATAAACGGAAGCCCCAGAAAAAACGGAAACACGGCCCAGTTGCTGCAAGAGGCGCTTGCGCCCCTGCAAGCTGCGGGTTGGCAAACAGAACTTGTGCAGCTTGGCGGCAAAAAAATTCAGGGTTGCCGTGGCTGTGGCAAATGCGCGGAACTCAAGAATGGCCGTTGCGTCTTTGACAACGACCTGCTTAATGAGCTGCTGCAAAAAATGCTGGCGGCGGATGCCATGATTCTGGGCACGCCCTGCTATTTCACCGACATGTCGGCAGAATTGAAGGCCTTGGTGGATAGGGCCGGCTATGTGGCCTATGTGAACGGCGGTCTGTTTCAGGGAAAGATTGGCGCGGCAGTGGTCGCTGCTGGCAGGGCAGGGGCCACCCACGCTTACGACAGCATCAACCACATGTTTTTGATGTCAAAGATGCTTGTGCCCGGTTCTACCTACTGGAATCTTGGCTATGGCCACGCAGAGGGCGATGTGCAGCAAGACAGTTTTGCGCTGGACAACATGGGGCAGCTTGGCAGGGCCATAGACTGGCTTTGCAAGGCGGTTGTGCCGCACATGGCAAGCTACCCCTCCTCGTAGGCAAGACTGCGGAAGTGTCTTGGAAGCGTCTTGGGAGCGAGAGGTATAGACGGTAAACAGGGAGAAGACGGGGAAGAGGCCTACTTGCCCGCCAGTGCGGCAAAGCGGCGTACAGTCAGGTGGCACACGGCCACAGCTAGTGCGTCCGAGGTGTCCAGCGCCCAGTTGGCGTTTTTGACGTTGAGCAGGCGCTGTACCATAAAGGCAACCTGTTCTTTTTCTGCCCGGCCTGTTCCCACCAGGGATTTTTTGACAAGCGTGGGTTCATAATCGCTTATGCTAAGGCCGTGCGCCGCGCAAGCGGCCACGGCCACGCCCCGCGCCTGCCCAAGTTTGAGGGCAGATGCGGCGTTTTTGGCGGTAAAAACCTGCTCGATGGCGGCTTCTTCTGGCTTGAGGCGAGCGAGCACGCCAGAAAGCTCGTGGTAGATGCGGGCCAGCCGGTCAGAAACTTCCTTGCCCGCCGAGGCCGTG
>CAYPRZ010000155.1:0-6743 GCA_964413315.1 uncultured Desulfovibrio sp.
GTGGCGCTGCCGCCGTAGCTGATGAAGGGCAAGGGAATGCCCACCACCGGCATGAGGCCGATAACCATGCCCATGTTGATGAATATTTGCCAGAAAAAGTAAAAAAACACCCCCACCACAAGTGTGCTGCCAAAGCGGTCTTTGGCTTGCACCGCAGAGGAAAAGATGGAGAGCAAAAACAGGCAGAACAGGGTAACCAGAGCCACACAGCCCACAAAGCCCCATTCTTCGCCAAAAACGGCTACGGCAAAGTCAGAGTGGCGTTCGGGCAAAAAGCGCAGCTGGCTTTGCGTGCCCTCGCGGAAGCCCTTGCCCCACAGCTCGCCCGAACCAATGGCAATGCGCGACTGAATGATGTGATAGCCAGTGCCGCGCGGGTCGTTGCCGGGGTCAAGAAAGGTGAGGATGCGCTGGCGCTGGTAGTCGTGCATGCCCACAAACCACATAAAGGCAACAGCGGCTGGCGCGGCCAGCAAACATGTTTTGAGCACATAGCCCTTAAGCCCGTGGAACAGGATCATGCCGCCCATGATGAGCAAAATAAGCAGGGTAGTGCCTAGGTCGGGCTGAATAACAATAAGCCCGCAAGGTATGAGCCCCACGATGAGCACGCTGAAAAAGTTTTTCCAGCCCAGTGGGCGGCTGTCGCGCGCAAGCAGGCGGGCCACCAGCACAAGCACAGAAAGCTTTGCCATTTCAGAGGGCTGCAAGCTCATGAAGCCCAGCGAGATCCAGCGTTTTGCGCCATATACCGTTTTGCCCGCAATGGGCACAAGCAAGAGCAGAAATACGGTTATGAGAAAGAACGGCCAAGCCAGATTGCGCAGCTGCCGGTAGTCAAAAAGCATGGCCAACAGCATACACACAAGGCCGCATAGGCCCCAGATGAGCTGCCGCTGGTAAAAGGGATTAAACGCCATGCCAGACTCTACACGCGTGCCGCTGGCAGAATACAGGTTGCCCACGCCCACAAGATAGAGCAGCAGCATACAGGCCAAAAGGCCCCAGTTGATATAGCTGTATAGGTGTTTGTCCATGCTGCTTTTCTGCTTGCCGGTGTGCCTGTTTGCAGATTTGTGTAAATTATCCGTACCGTTTGCGGGTGCGGCATGCGCTAAATGGCTATTCTGGGTGGTCGCCCACGGGGGTTGGCTCTGGCAAAGCCAGCATGGGCGCGTTGGGGTCGGGGCCAAAAAGGTGCTCGTATACCTTGCGCGCCACAGGGCCAGCCACGCTTGAACCGCCGCCGCCGTGCTCTACCATGACAATAACCACATAGGACTTGCCGTCCTTGACGCCCCAAGTGGCAATCCACGCATGGTCACGCTGCGCGTATTCCATTTCAGACATTTTGAGGCGGCGGTCGCCAGCGGCCATCTTGAGCTTTACAACCTGAGCCGTGCCGGTTTTGCCGCCCATGTCGGCGTCCTTACGGCCCACAACCTTGGCGGTGCCGCCGTTGGCCGTGCGGCGCATGGCTTCAACCACAAACTTGAGCGTTTCGGGTTTGGCGGGCACGCGGCCACGCACCTCGCGGGTGGCATCGTCCACAAGCTGGGGCTTGAGCAAGTCGCCGCCGTTAAGCAGGGCCGAAACAAACACGGCCACCTGCACCGGGGTAACCAAGGTATAGCCCTGACCGATGGATATGTTGTACGTTTCGCCGCGGGTCCAGGGGCGTCCAAAGCGCCGCCGTTTCCAGTCGCGCGAGGGCACTAGGCCCGATTTTTCGTGGGGCAGGTCAATGCCCGTGGGCCGCCCGAAACCGCAAGCCTTGGCGAATTCCTCTATCTTGTCAATGCCCATGCGGTCGCCCATAAGGTAATAATAGACGTCGCACGAGTCGATGAGCGAATGCACCATGTCTTCAGAGCCGTGGCCGCCCTTTTTCCAGCAGCGGAATATCTGGTTGCCCAGTTTGACCTGACCGGGGCAGAAAACGCTTTCGCGAGGGTTAACCCCTTTTTCAAGCAGCATGGTTGCCATAACAAGCTTCCATACAGAGCCGGGGGGATACACGCTTTGGATAACGCGGTTTTGAAGCGGAAAGCGGCTGTTGGTTCGCAGGGCGTCCCAGTCGCGTTGCGAAATGCCAGCGGCAAACAGGTTGTTGTCGTAGGCGGGCGAGGTCACAAGGGCGCGCAGTTTGCCACTGTCTGGTTCCATAACCACAACGCAGCCCGCTTCGCCGCCCAGAGCATCCCACGCGGCCTTTTGCAGACCCTCGTCGAGGGACAGATGTATTTCGTGCCCGCCGCGCGGTTCTTCGCGCAGGGTTTTGCCAAGTACGCGGGCGTGGGCGTCCACTTCCACATCGTACAGGCCCTTGCGGCCCCGTAGCTGTTTTTCCAGCTCCAGCTCCAGCCCTTGCTTGCCTACAAGGTCACCCATGGCAAGGGCGCTGTCTGCGCCCATTTCCTGCTCGTTGGCTTCTGCCACATAGCCCAGCACGTGGGCGAAAAGTTCGCGCTCAGGGTAGCTGCGCTTGGTGCGCACCACAATTTCCAGCCCCGGCCATTCGTGGATCTCAGATTCTATGCGCGCCACCAGATCAAAGTCTATGTCGGTGATGAGCAGGAGCGGTTCAAAGGGTTTGACCTTAAAGCGGTCTTGCCGAAACTTGTCCCAGACCTGCTGCAAGGGAATCCCAGACCATTCGCTGATCTGCGCAAGGGTGGCGGGGATGTCGTGGCAGTCTTCGCGCACGATGGAAAGCCCGTAGGCCGTGCGGTTGTCTGCCAGCACCTTGCTTTTATCGTCGAGTATGCGCCCGCGCGGGGCAAAGATGCGTTCGATACGCAGGCGGTTGTCCTGCGCCTGACGGGCAAATTCTTCACCCCGGTGAACCTGAAGATACCAGAACCGCACCACCAGCACAAAAAACAGCAGACCCACCATTACCTGAAGCAGAATGGCGCCAGCGCGCGGCGGCTGATAGCCCTCGCTCTCGACCTGAATCTTGAGCCAGGAGCGGATGCCTTTGTGCGCGCTCTTGTCTTTGTGCGCGAGCAGAGAGGTATTGTCAGTTTTCCTGATCATCGGGGTTCCAGTGGCGGGTGGCCACCAACAGCCGCCAAGCGAAAGGCACAAAGATGGCCTGTATCAGACTTCTGTCCAAGGTTCCCTGCATGTCAAAGGGCAGGTTTTGCAGGGGTGACATGAGCCAAGCAACGCCGTAATAGGCAGCGCCCAGACAGGCAGAGAGCAGAAAGACAAAGATGAAGTTTTCAACCTCAAAAAGCCAGCGGCCCATCTTGAACATCAAGACTACCGCCGCGTACCAAACTATGACAGCGCCAAAGGGGCGCGTGCCCATGCCCTCTTGCAGCAGAATAAACAAGGGCAGCAGCCAGAGCATGTTTTTGTAGTCACGCTCTTGCAACAAGATGATCAGCCCCACCGTAAGCACATCAAGCCCCGGTACGGCTGCCTGCAAAACAATGGCTCCGGCCATAAAGCAGAGCCACCAGAGTAGGCTGCGCAACTTGCTCATGGTGTGGGGCTTTTGGGCGCGGGCGGCCCAACAAATTCTTTGGGTGCTTCACCAAGGTCAAGCGGACGGGGCGCGCCGGTAGGCTCAAGCAGCAGCACCTCTTCAAGATGTTGCAAATCCACCAGAGGCTCGGCCTTGATGGCCATAAACTGGGTGTAGTCCGACGGGGCCACGCGCAATACCCGCGCCACGGGAATGCCCTTGGGATATTTGCCGTCAAGGCCAGAGGTGATAATGATTTCGCCGGGCTTAACCTTGGCATCGCGCTGCACAAAGTTGACTTCAAGCTTTTGGCCTGTGCCCATGCCCATGAGAATGCCGGGGGCGCGGCTTTCTTGCGAAAAAACGGCAATGCGGCTGCTGGGATCGGTGAGCAGCAGCACAATGGAGCTGTGGGCGCTGGCCTTGAGCACGCGGCCCACAAGGCCCAGATGCGTAACCAGCGGTGTGCCGGGTCGGCCGCCAGTGCTGTAGCCTCGGCTGATGGTGATGCTGTCGAGAACGGCGTTGGGGCCCATGCGGCCAGAAAGCACGCGCGCGCCGAGGGGACGCCACGATTGGTCTACGGGCAGTTGCACCAGAGCGCGCAGACGTTTGAGCTCGGCAAGGTCTTCACCATTGGCAAGCAGGCGGGCTTCAAGTTCGTCCACCTTCTGCCGGAGGGCTTCGTTTTCTTCACGCACGGCCACAAGGTCAAAATAGCGGGCCCACATGTTTTCTGCCGCATCCTGCGCAGAGCGAATGGGCGTGAGCACGGCCCCTGTGATCTCCAACCCCAGCTTTGCGGCCATGTCATCCAGAAAGCGCGTGCGCTGGTTCCAGGAATACATGCCTAGAAACAGGATGAGCAAAACGCCCGCGATAAGGAGAAGACGCCGCAATGTCACTGGCCGAAGCTCCTAGAGCAGATTACCCCTGAAAAAGTGCGCGTTTCAAGGGTGCAGGTCACGCTCACATGGCCGCTACACAGCGCATTCGGTTGCGCCTAGGGCTACGTGGCGCAAGGCTGTGTACGCAGCCTTGCGGGCATTATTGGGTGCGTAATGCCCTGAAAAGCAGTGCAGAATAAACCGCGCCCCTGCGCCGGAGACGCAGAACCGGAACCGAGTGTTCCGGCATTGCGTCAGCCGCACAGGGGCGCGAGGACAGTCGGTTCTAGTCGATGCACACTTCTTTAAGAATGTGCAGATTGTCCAGCGCCTTGCCGGTACCCATAACAACGGTGGACAAGGGATCGTCCACAACCGTGATGGGCAGCGAGGTTTCTTCACGCAGCAGTTGGTCAAGGCCCTTAAGCAGCGCGCCGCCACCCGTCAGCACAATGCCCCTGTCCACAATATCCGCCGCCAGTTCGGGCGGGGTCTGTTCCAGAGCAATGCGCACGGCCTGAACAATGCTGTCCACCTGTTCAGAAATGGCTTTGCGCACTTCCTCAGAGGTGATGATGATATTCTGCGGAATACCCGTCACAAGATCGCGGCCCTTGACCTCAATCTGCTGTTCCGGATCAAGCGGATAGGCAGAGGCGATCTTGATCTTGATTTCTTCAGCCGAAGATTCACCGATCAGCATGTTATACTTGCGCTTGACGTGGGTCATGATGGCTTCGTCCATCTTGTCGCCGCCCACGCGCACCGAGCGCGAGTACACAATGCCCGAAAGGGAGATAACGGCCACTTCGGTCGTGCCGCCGCCGATGTCCACCACCATGTTGGAGGTAGGCTCCTGAATGGGCAGGTCGGCGCCGATGGCAGCGGCCATGGGTTCTTCAATCAGGTACACTTCACGCGCGCCAGCAGATTGTGCCGATTCTTTCACTGCGCGTTTTTCCACCTGAGTGATGCCCGTGGGCACGCAAATCATGATACGCGGGCGCACAAGCCGCCGCGAATTGTGAACCTTGGCGATAAAATGGCGCAGCATGGCCTCGGTAACTTCAAAGTCGGCGATAACGCCGTCTTTCATGGGGCGGATAGCCCAGATATTGCCGGGGGTTCTGCCCAACATGCGCTTGGCGTCATGCCCAACGGCCAGAACCACGTTGTTGCCGCGCGGGTCTTTTTTGACCGCCACCACAGAGGGCTCGCGCAGCACAATTCCCTGCCCCTTAACATAGACGCAGGTATTGGCCGTGCCCAAGTCGATGGCCAGGTCATTGGAAAACAGTCCTAGTGCGAAATCCAGAATTTTGGACATTAGTCTAACTTGCCTCGCTGTGCTGGTGTGCTACCTTACCGTCATGTTGAAACAGCACCCGCACCCGGCGAGGCGAATAGGCCTGGAGTGGGGGGCGCTGTTGGAATTGGTAACGTCAGGCTGAAAACTGTTCTGCTAAAACCGGCATGAAGTCAAGACGGTGGACGCAGGGTTAAAATATTTGTCCCGTCCGCAGTCGCGGATATAAGCCCCCAAGGCATGTAAACATGCAGCGTTGGCATACTCTAGCCGCCCATTACAATTATAAATACGGTTGCCGGGTGCAAAAAATTCCACTTGATGCCGGGGCTTCCTGCCCCAATCGCGACGGAACGCTTTCGCACGCTGGCTGCACGTTTTGCAATGCCAACGGTTCTGGCTCTGGCCGCGCAAAACGGGGCGACTCCCTGCTAGAGCAGTGGAATGCCCTGCGTGCAGTGTACCTGCGGGACGACCCAAATACGCGCTTTATTGCGTATCTGCAATCCTTCTCTAACACCTATGGCCCACAAAAACGCTTGCAACAAGTGCTCCAGACTGTGCGCAGCCTGCCCCAGTGCTTTGGCGTGGCCGTGGGAACCCGCCCCGACTGCCTTGACGGCCCAAAGCTCGACACACTGGCGGCACTGGATTGCGACCTGTGGCTGGAGCTGGGCCTGCAAACGGCCCACAATTCTACCCTCAAGCGCATAAACCGCGGGCACACCGCCGCTGATTCAGAAAAAGCCGTGCGCATGGCCGCAGAGCGCGGCATAGCCGTGTGCGCCCACCTTATGGCCGGTTTGCCCGGCGAAGACGAGCGCCACTTTTTGCAAAGCCTCGACTGGGCGCTCTCTCTGCCCATCAACGGGCTCAAGTTCCACAATGTTTACGTGCCCAAGGCCACAGCTCTGGCCTCGCACTACACCGCAGGTCTCTACCATCCTCTCTGGCGCGACGAATACATAGACATGCTCTGCGCCGCCCTGCCGCGCATTCCTTCCAGCATCGTCATCCACCGCCTCCAAAGCGACCCCGCCCCCCGTGAATTGCTTGCCCCCACTTGGGCCACCGA
>CAYPRZ010000156.1:0-6733 GCA_964413315.1 uncultured Desulfovibrio sp.
ATATTGTGGTGGAGAAGAAGGGATTTGAACCCTCGACCCCCGCCTTGCGAAGGCGATGCTCTCCCAGCTGAGCTACTTCCCCACAATGGAAAGCTAAACGCAGGAATTGACCAATAGGCAAAACAATCCGTCTTGTCAAGCAGTTCTGCATACGGTGGATCATACCCTTCAGTCACGCAACCTATTGCCAGCACGCTGTATCTTTGCCCAGCGTTTCCATGATACGCAAAATACGATGTTCATACCTGTGAGCCGCACGCAAATGTTCACGCCATTCCCGGCGCAAATCCAGCGCTTCCGCAGGGTGGGCCTCAAACCACGCACATTTGACAACAAAATCTTCCGGCCCACACAGCCGCATGGGTTCTACCAGTGCATCCGCAAAGATATTGAGTCCTTGAGTGGCATCGCTGAACAGCAGCCCGCCGCTGGCCCACACGTCAAAATGGCGCTGACTCAAACTGTGAGGCATAAGCAGGCTGGTTACGTTGAGTACGGCCTGTGCCCGCGCATAACAATCCGGCAACTCAGTATAATAATCCACAGGGGGCTGTATGTTGGCTGCGGGCAGCAGGGCCTTCCAGCCCTCGTCGCCAATCACACGCAGCCCGCCAGATTGGCGGGGCAGCCCCGCGCCCCCGGCAAGAAGCCAGCGGGTTCGGTTGGCCTGCGCACAGCGCTCTGCACCAAGACCGGGCCGCCGCACATCATACCCCGGCCACAGGCTGCCGCCCAGACGGCTGAGCCACCAAAAAAAATGCGGCGCGTCCTGCGGGCCAGTGCTGTGGGCAAGCAAAGTTGCGGCCTCGACCTCAAGCGCCTGCGGCACGCTGGCTGCGGCAAAAAACCGTTCCTTTTCAGGAAAGGCCGACCGCCCCACAAACAATGGAGGCTCAAATCTGGTCGGCAGCCTGTCCAGCTCGCGCCACATGTGCGGGGCAACGGCCAAAGGCAGATGAAACACCCGTTCTGCACCCTGAGCTTTCAGGCCGTCCACAAACCCGGTATCCGTCACATAAATATGGGCGTCCTGCCACCAAGGCAGCCGCACGCCAGAGAGCACGTGCCACGGATTGTCCACAAACCACAGAGCCACGGGAATACCCATGGCACGGCACAAATGAAATATCCGCCCTTCGGCATCCAACCCGCGCAAATTTACCGAGAGCAAAAACTCTGGCTTGCTGCCCCGCAAAAAATCACGCCAGTTGGCGGCAAAGGCATCCCCGGCGGCGCTGGCCCCGCCCAAGGCGGTCTCTGACCGGGGGTGGGGATGGGGCAGATTTTCCACAACCGGCCCAAGACCGCACCGGCCAAGGGCATGGCGCAACTCCTGATGTAGCAGTTGCCCGTCGTTGCCCGGCAGCAGCACAGGCCGCCCCGGCCCCTCCGCCCGCCCCGGCTGGGGCATGCTCACACTTTGTGCGGCATCCACCCGGCCCAGCAGCGGGCCCCAGAACTGGGGATCAAGCCGCAACCCCGGCGTATACACGTAGCAACAACAGGAACGGGCAAGGGCCACGGCCTCATCCGGCGTAACCTCGCGCCAGTTGGTGGGTAGCGGTGACCTTGGTTCAAGGCCAGCCAGCTCTCTTGCTTGCCGCACGGCGCTGGCAATGACCGACGATTCCAGCCAGTACACCTCACGTTCCTTGCCCCAAAAAGGCAATTGCTCTGGTTGTCCCGGCCCAAGGCCCAAGAGCACCACCGCGTCCCCCTTGCCCCGGCAGCTCCAAGCTTCCGGGCCATCGGGCAGGCTTACGCTACGCCCAAAAAAATCGGGCAGACATATCCTTTTGGGACGCGTACTTTGCTCTGCCATGAATCCCTCAATTTTGCGCATCTATCTTATGACCGCGCATGCAGTCAGAGCATTCACAAACGCTCATAAAAAAACCCCGCCGCGGCAAGCTGACGGGGCCTGTAGTCAATATTTCTTCTGCTTCATTGTGGCCTGTGCTCGCAAAAATCGCAAGCACAGCAAGACCATACTCATCTACTGTCTGGCGAGGTATCTAGACAACGCCTCAAACCATGATATGCCCGTTGCAACCTAGTTGATCACACCGCAGGCTATGCGCGCCCCGCCGCCACCCAAGGGCGCAGGCTGGTCGGAATAGTTGTCGCCACCGGCGTGGATCATAAGCGAACGGCCCTTGATGTCCTTTGTGGTCAGGTCTGTCACATGCAGCTTGGCCTTAACATTCTGCTGCGCATCGGCGGTGATAAGGGGCAAATCTCCCGTGTGGCCATGCTTGCCGGGGCCTTCGTGCTTGCCAGCATGCGTGGGGTCATAATGCCCGCCAGCAGCAAGCCCGGCCACGTTTACGCCATCCTTGGGGGCCGGAGCGCAAGATCCATTTTCGTGCACATGCATGCCGTGGCCGCCGGGTGCAATGCCCGCCAGCTCCACAGTAATATCCATGCCGCCCTTGCCGTCATCATCAAAAGTTACAAAGCCGATGGCCTCGCCAACGCCCTCGCCGCTGATCTTGTTCACTGGAACTTTAACACTTTCTGCCAAAACCGCCTGCGCGCCCAGCCCAAGCACGCAGCCCGCAATGCATGCGGCCAAGAGAATCCGTTTCATAACGACTCCTTACAGGTGACAGTGTGCGAAATATCTGCTCTGAAAACTTATTAAAAAAATATCCTAATAAGCTCATTCGGTCAACAACTTTGGGCATTTTTTGCTGCCAAAACGAGGGGCACAATGCGCACTTGGCGAACGCCAGAAAAAAGGATAAGGTTACCTGTTGGAACTCACCATGAAAGAATACCGTGATCATTATTTCCTTAAAGCCAAGCGCGAGAACTACCCCGCGCGCTCGGTCTACAAGCTCAAAGAGCTGGACTCCAAGTTCCGCCTGCTGCGCCCCGGCCAGCGTGTGCTCGATCTTGGGGCTGCTCCTGGCTCGTGGTCGCTTGGCGCGGCAGAAAAAGTAGGAACACGCGGCCTTGTGCTGGCTTGCGACATTCAGAGCACCGAGACGGTTTTTCCGCCGCAGGTGACCTTTATGCAGGAAGACGTGTTTAACCGCTCGGCAGAGTTTGAGGCCAAGCTCGCAGAGCTGGGCCCCTTTGACATTGTCATTAGCGACATGGCTCCGCGCACCACCGGCACACGCTTTACCGATCAGGCCCGCTCTCTTGACCTTACGGTCGAGGCGCTGGCCGTGGCCTGTCTGCACCTTAAAAAGGGCGGCAGCTTTGTGGTCAAAATTTTTATGGGGCCGGATGTGCAAGAGTTGCTTGCGCCCATGCGCAAGGCTTTTGACACGGTCAAATCATTCAAGCCCAAAAGCTCGCGGGCCGAAAGCAAGGAAACATTCTTTGTGGGCCTTGGTTTTCGCGGTCAGGCGGGCGTTGCCCAACCGGCAGACATGCCGGGCGGAGCCGCTGGCGAAACTTCGCAAGAAGTTGCCGACGACGCGCCGCCGGGCATATAAACATACTCTACACTAGGTTTCGGAGGTTTTATGTCAGGTCACAGTAAATGGGCCAATATCCAGCACCGTAAGGGTCGCCAGGACGCCAAGCGCGGCAAGATTTTCACCAAGGCCGCCAAAGAAATCATCATCGCAGCCAAGGGCGGCGGTGATCCTGTGGGCAACTCGCGCCTGCGCGCGGCCATTGCCGCTGCCAAGGCTGTAAACCTGCCCAAGGACAAGATTGAGGCGGCTATCCGCAAGGGTACGGGCGAAGACGCTGGCGGCGACCTGACCGAAACCTTCTACGAAGGCTACGGCCCCGGCGGCATTGCCGTTATGGTGGAAGTTGCCACTGACAACAAAAACCGCACCGTGGCCGAAGTACGCCACCTGTTCACCAAGCATGGCGGTGCCATGGGCGAAAACGGCAGCGTGGGCTGGATGTTTGACCGCAAGGGCGTGATCTCTGTGGACAAGGCCGCCTATCCCGAAGACAAGATTATGGAAGCCGCGCTTGAAGCCGGTGCAGACGATGTTATCGACGATGAAGACGTGTGGACCATCCACACCGCCATGACGGATTTCACCGCTGTGCGCGATGCCCTTGAAGCTGCGGGCATTGCCATGCAGAACGCCGAACTGGCCATGATTCCGCAGAATCTGGTGGCTGTGAGCGCTGATCTGGGCATGAAGGTGTTGCGCCTTATGGACGCTCTGGACGACAACGACGACGTGCAGAACGTTTACGCCAATGCCGACTTCCCCGACGACATGCCCACCGACTAAATAATGTGCGGCAGGCCAAGCCTGCCATGGGTGTGCGCCATAACGCCATACTGCAAAGCCCCTTATGGGCGCTGCACAGCACGGCAAACCGCAGCCCAACCCCAATATAGCCGTGCGGCGGGTCAACTGCCGCCGCACGGCGCACCAACCGCGCTTGCGCTTGTTCCTCCTGCCTCACTGCGTTAAGCTGCATCTACCCCACACAGCCGCTGCCCGTTCACAGAGCGCGGCCCACCCCATCCAACAGATAAATCACACCAGAGGCACAGGCGGTATTCATGCAGGCATGGGACATTGAATTTAGGGCTCTCAGCGTTGGCTACGGCGAGCATGTGGTTCTGCGCGATGTCAATGCGGTGCTGCCGGGCGGCAAGGTATCGGTGATACTTGGCGGCTCGGGCTGCGGCAAATCCACGCTCTTGCGCCACATTATCGGGCTTTCTCGCCCGCAGGCCGGTCAGGTGCTCATAGGCAACAACGACCTTTTTGGTCTGCCGCAAAAAGAATTTCGCCGCATGCGCCGCAACATGGGCGTGCTGTTTCAGGATGGTGCGCTGCTTGGAGCGCTCTCGCTGGTGCAAAATGTTACCCTGCCCCTCACCGAGCACCTCAATCTTTCAAAAGAACTGGTGCGCGAGGCTGGCTTGAGGGTGCTGCGCATGGTGGGGCTTGAAGATTTTGCCGATTTTTACCCCAATCAGCTATCTGGCGGTATGCGCAAGCGGGCTGGTCTTGCGCGGGCCATTGTGGCCGAACCGCGCATCTTGCTGTGCGACGAGCCCACATCGGGCCTCGACCCCATCACCGCCGCCCGTATGGACGAACTTCTGCTTGCCATGCGCAAGCAATACAGCAATATGTCGGTAGTTGTGGTAAGCCACGATCTAGCGAGCCTGTACGCCATTGCCGACCATGTGCTTGTGCTTGGCGAAGGACGCGCCATATTTTCTGGTTCGCTGGCCGAGCTTGAAAAAAGTGACAACCCCTATCTGCGGCAGTTTTTGCGCCGCGAACCGGGCGACACCCATGCCGCCATGCAAGAAGCGCCCAATCCCGCAGTGCGGCAGGCGCTTGACCACTGGCTGGCATCATAATTTTGCCAACGCTGCCGTTGGGCAAGGGCGAAATACCTACTGCATCAGAGGGCTTGAAACTTTGTCATGGCGCACATATACTGCCATTGAATCTTATTGCCGAATTATTTGTGGAGCTACCGAAACCTTATGAGCACTGTTCGTGAAACCGCTGTGGGCCTGTTTGTGTTGATTGGCCTTTTGTGCGTTGCTTATCTGACCATCAAGCTTGGCAAGATGGAGGTTTTCGGGCAGCAGGGCTTTGAACTGTCCGCCAATTTCGATTCTGCTTCGGGCCTCAGGGTTGGGGCAGATGTGGAAATGGCTGGCGTGCCTGTGGGGCGTGTTGTGAGCATAGGGCTAGACCCGGACCCTGTGCGCAATCAGGCAGTTGTGCGTCTGCGGCTCGACAAGGATTTTAAACTGTCAGACGACAGCATCGCCTCCATACGCACAAGTGGCCTCATTGGCGACAAATTCGTCAGCCTTTCGCGGGGAGGCTCTGAGCACCTACTCGCAGCTGGCGACACCATTACTGAAACAGAATCTGCCGTTGATCTCGGTTCCCTCATCAGCAAGTACGCCTTCGGAGGAGTCAAATAACAATGTCCACCAAAGCGATCATGCGCCATATAGTTTTCGGTTTCCTGTTTGTGCTCTTTGCGGTTGCCGCGCAGCCCACCAATGTACGCGCAAGCTCACCGGCACAACTGGCACTGGAAACGTCCATCACACGCATTCTTAGCTCCATCAAAAATCCAGACTACGTCAACCCCGCCACGCGCCGCCCACTGCGCCAGCAGATTGAAGACGAAGTTCTGCATATTTTTGATTTTAAAGAATTTTCTTCACGCACAGTGGGGCCGCGCTGGTCTACCTTTACCCCTGCGCAGCAACAGCAGTTCAGTGATGCTTTTGCAGAATTGCTGCTGAACACCTACCTGAGCAAGATTGACGGCTACAACGGCGAGCAGGTCGTGTACACGGGCGAGGTTTCTTCGCCCAAGGGCGACCGTACCGAGGTGCGCACGGTCATCACCATGAAGGACTCAAAAAAAGTTCCCGTGGCCTACCGCATGCTGCCCAAGGACGGAACGTGGTTTGTTTATGACGTGCTGATTGAAAATATCAGCCTTGTCAAAAACTATCGCACCCAGTTTCAGGATATTCTGAACAGCGGCAGCCCCGACCAGCTCATCGCCAGAGTCAAGGCCAAGGCGCAGGAGGTTCGACAGGGCAATGGACAATAACACACCATCAGCCATGCCAGCGCATTTATGCCTGTCTGGCGTGTTGCTGGCAGCCCTGCTGTGCCTGTGGCATGCGCCAGCCTGTGCGGCCACAAGCCAGTCACCTGCGCCTTCTACCGTGTACGGCAAGGCCCCCCAGCTCCAGCCGGGGGCCATCACGGTTACCCCCTACGGCACCTTGCGGGCCGATAAC
>CAYPRZ010000157.1:0-6699 GCA_964413315.1 uncultured Desulfovibrio sp.
TGACCTTGATAAGCTGCTTTCTGGCGACGACCTGGAGATGTTGACGGCCGTGTAGTCCATGGTTCGCATCAGCTTTGGCAAACCTGCGGTTGCATGCGATGGTTGCATGCTGGCGCTAGGAATCTCTGGTGTCGCCCGCAAGCTGGTATTCACCATATGACAAGCCTGATCGTTTGGTGTGGCTTGGCGTAAGACTTAGTGTGCAATTGGTGCGCTGGTGCACGGTATGCCGAAGGGTATTTACAGACAGGCCGGGTTTTTACCCGGCCTGTCTGCGTTAACACGGCATTTTGTTGCGCTGCAGAAAAGAAAAGGCCCACAGGCCAAAGGCAAGTGGGCCACAGTTGGCAAATAGCGATGAATTGGAAACGTGGCATGAACCGCAGCGGCAGGCAGGGGCGCATCGTTTACAGAAAGGCGCACATGGTCATGACCGTTGCCAAAACTCAGGCTGAGCATGGTGCTTACGCGTCCAGACCAACCATGAAAAAATATACTGCTACTTACCCATGACGGGCTGATTCACGCGGCGGCTCGACCGCAAAAACAGCTCATCAACAATAACCTTTTCGTAATCAGGTGCCAGAGCCAGATCGGTATGCAGGGCACTACAAAGCATGCTTTCAAGCTGCTGGGTTTCTTCCCAGATTTCAAGCAGTTCGTCATCTGCCAAAGATTTGACACGTTCTGCAAAAGGCTGTTCGTCAATAAAGGGAATACATGAACCCATTGTGTTCTCCTACTGCGCTGCACACATGAAGGCGCGTACACATTCCTGCGCCAGCAGCGTTTGCGCCATTCGGGCGCAGCCCTGTGAACCGGGGTGCAGCCCGTCGCTCAGATCATTCATATAATCAGTGGTGTTTGCCAAAAGTTCGTACACCTGCGCAAAGGCAATGCCCCGGCTGGCACACAACTGTTGCTGCAATTTGCCAAGGTGTCCAATGCGGGAGCTTGCGGCAGCATCGGCCACTGGCGGGGGGCTTATGACCATGGTTGGCGCAACCCCTGCCGCTTGGGCAAGCAGCTTATCCATCTGGGCAGCCGCCAGTTCTGGGTCAGCGGGCTGACCTCCACCGGGGGCTGCCATATCTACCACGCCAGTACAAAATACCAGACGTGGAAACATGCCGGGTATGAGCCTGTTATCAAGCTCAGAGCGCCAGCGGGCAGCTATGTTTGCAGTGCTGTGCCGCCGTGCGCCAAGATTGTAAAACGTGGCGCGCGGTATGGGGCAAAGCCCCGCCTCGTGGGCCATCACCGCCAAACGGCTTACCCAGCCACCCGGCATGAGCGAATCGTTGACACCCTGAGTCAGCGAGTCTCCAAAAAAGAACCAGGCGGATGTGGTATGCGGCATTGGCTACTCTGGATATGACTGCCCGTCAGTGAATATCTGTGCTGTTTTGAGCAGACCTATGCGCTGGCGCAGCGTTTCCGGCTCTCCCATGATTTCAAGAATCGCCATACACAACAGCATGGGGGACAGATAACCGTTACCCCAGTCTGCCACAAATGTCACTGCTTCAACGGCCCCAGCGGCATTGTGTTGCGCAGCCCAGTTGCGCAGCATAAGCCGTATGTCGGCGGTGCGTGGGCCCTTCTTGGTTTCACGCGTAAACATGCGTTCTGGCAGTGCGGCAAATTCGGTAAAGCAGCGTGCAGCGGCTTCGGTTTCTTCTGCCGTGGGCATGCGCAGGGTAAAGGCCTCGGCCACGGCCTGTTCTGTGCGGCGGCTTTTTTCCACGGGTTCGATGCGCAGCACGTCCATTCCGGGGGGCAGCAGCGGGGTGAGGCGCGCTGCAACTTCCTGCGGGGGCAGGTCTTTATGCAGGGTGAGGGCAAACCATTCGGCCTGACTTTCTACTCCAACGGGCAGGGCGCGGCCAAAGGAGAGCAGCGGCATGGGGTGAAAACCCTGAGAAAAAGCCAGCGGCATGGCGGCACGGCGCAGGGCGCGGTCGAGTACTGCTTGCAGCTCAAGCTGGCTCAGGTAGGCGCTGCCCCCGGCCTTGCTGTGCCATATGCGGTACTGCGCTGCCTTGATGGTCAGCTCTGGAGTTATCTTGGGCGGGCGGCTGGTTTGCGGGCGGCACACAAGGCGGCCTTCTTCGTCCCGTGTGGGGGCGTGGGCCATCTGGTCGCGCTGGGGCAAAATAAGCCTGTTGCGGTGCAGGGGCTGGTCGGGTTCGTCCCCTGCCGTGGGGGCAGATGCGTGCTGCATGCGCGATGGCCCTGCCTTGGTATCGCACGCACCGCACTGGCGGCATGCGCCGTAGCGGCAGTCGTCGGTAATTTTTTCCGCCAGCGCACGTTGGTGCTCACGCAGCAAAAATTCTTCAGAAATACCTGCTTCCAGATGGCTCCAGGGCAGGGCAGAGCCGGGTTCGCGCGGGCCTGTGCATGCATCAATACTGATACCGCATTCGTCCAGCGCTTCTGTCCACGGCGGCAGCGAAAAATGCTCCATCCAGCTCGTGAATACCGAGCCCTTGCGGTAGGCCTTTTCTAACACGTCTGCCATGCGGCGGTCTGAGCGCGACAGTATGCCTTCCAGATGGCTCATGGCTGGTTCGTGCCAGCGCAGCTTGAGGAATTTTTGGCCCTTGAACTGGGTGCGCACCAGATTGACGCGGCGCTGCATTTCTTCCTGACTGATCTGTGGAACCCACTGGAAGGGCGTAAACGGCTTGGGAACAAAGGGCGAAAGGGCCGCAGTGACCTGAAGGCGGGGGCCGCCCCTGCCTGCGGCATCGCGCACCTTGCGGCAAATATCGGCAATGGCTTCAAGGTCTGCGTCAGTTTCGGTGGGCAGGCCAATCATAAAATAGAGCTTTACCAGCCGCCAGCCGTGTTCAAGCAGTTTTTGTGCGTGCAGCAACAGGCCTTCTTCTGTAACGCCCTTGTTGATGACATCGCGCAGGCGCTGGCTGCCAGCCTCTGGCGCAAGGGTAACGCCCGTGCGGCGCAGGTCGGCCATGCGCTCGATAATTTCGTCATCAATGGAGCCTACGCGCAATGAAGGCAGCGAAAGGCCAATCTGCTCGCGGGCGCAGCGGTCAAGCACGCCAAAACTCAAGGTTTTGAGCGCGGAAAAGTCACCCGTGCTCAGTGAGAGAAACGAAATTTCGTCAAAGCCGGTTTCGTTGAGGCATTTGGTGAGCAGTTCGTTGATATTATCAATGGAACGCTCACGCACCGGGCGGTACACCATGCCAGCATGGCAAAAACGGCAGCCGCGCGTGCAGCCACGGGCAATTTCAAGCGAAAGCCTGTTGTGCACAGCACCCACGGGAACCACCTGCCGTGTGGGGTAGGCGGCATTGTTCAGGTCGGCCACAATGCGCCGCGTGGGGCGCTGATAGTCTTCCCTCAGGGGCTTGAGAGGAAACACCGGCGCGCCCTCTGCGTCATATTCCTGCTTGAACAGCGAGGGAACATACACACCGGGAATAGTGCGCGATTGCAGCAGCATTTCGCTGCGCGTCCAGCCCTGTTCCAGCGCTTTTTCAAGCATACGCAGCACGTCGGGCAGGCTTTCTTCGCCATCGCCAAGCACCATAATGTCCACAAAGGGGGTGAGCGGCTCGGCGCTGAGCAGCGCACCGCCGCCAGCTATGACCAGCGGGCATTCGGTAAGGCTCTGCGGCCTGTCTTCCATGCGCAGGGGTATGCCCGCCAGATCGAGCATGTAGAGCACATTGGTGTAGCAAAGCTCGTGCGTGATGGAAAAGCTCAGGCAGTGCATGCTGGCCAGAGGGGTATCTGATTCCAGCGTGGCAAGGGGCGTGTTGTGGGCGCGCAGAATTTCGGCAGCCTCTTTTTCAGGCGCCATAACGCGTTCTGCCCACCAGCCCGGCTCGCTGTTGACAATATTGTATAGAATTTTTTGCCCAAGGTAGGACATGCCCACATCATAGGTATCAGGAAAGGCCAGAGCCACGCGCAGGCGAACGTCTTCAGGATTTTTACGGCAGGCGTTGTCCTCAATGCCTGCATAACGGCTTGGTTTGGGCAGCAGGGGCAGCAGTGAGCGCATGTCTATCCTTGTGTGGGTTTGAAAAAAGGCGATGGGTGCAAAAAGGGCGGCGCAAAACGCCGCCCCCGAAAGTAGCAGAAAAACCGAAACATGTTGTTATCCCGCGCATGCCGCTGCCATTGACAGCACTGCATTGCAAGCGGGTTATCTGCGTTGGTTTTTCAGATGTTACTTGATAAGGCCGCTGCCAGAACCAGCGAAGGGTTCGGAGCTGAACTGCATTCTGCCAAGGCCGCCGGCCACGGTCAGATTGGTGCAAGCTTCGATGTACTTGTCCTGCAATTCCTTGGGGGTGTTGGCATAGCGGTAGAGGAAATTTTTGCCCTCAATGCTGCCCGTAAAGTCAGGTTCAAAGGGATAGCCGTAGGGCAGCAGCATCATTTGCACGCCCTGCTGGGTGGGAACGGTCTGAAGGGTGGCAACCTCGTTCAGGCAGTCCTTTTCGGCATCAAACTTGCCGATGATCAGTTCGCCCGTCACCAGCTTCATCAAACGGATATCATAAGCCATGCTCAACTCCTCGGTAGTCGTTGGTTTTACCTAGGCATTGGTGCAGCGCATGTCAAGGTATTTTATGTTGCCATCGGCCATGAAATGACTACAGTACGGGCATGCAAAATTTTGACGCTATACAAAATATGCCACCAAAAGATGTGGCTAAGTTGCTGGAACCTGTGCTGGGGCATACCTTTGCAAGACCAGAGCTTCTTGATCTTGCACTGACGCACAGCTCGTGGGCCAACGAATATGGAACCGGGCAGCATCATAATGAAAGGCTTGAATTTTTGGGCGACGCGGTACTTGAACTTTGTGTCTCTGCCCAGCTTTACGGGCGTTTTCCTGATGCGCGTGAGGGCGAGCTGACCAAGATGCGGGCGCACTTGGTGAGCACGGTTAGTCTGGCCGAGAGGGCCAGAAAAATTGGGCTTGATACCCTGCTGAAACTTGGCAGAGGTGAAGAAAGTCAGGGCGGGCGTACCCGTGATGGTGTGCTGAGCGATGCCTTTGAGGCAATGCTGGCAGCTGTGTATGAAGACGGCGGCTTTGCGGCGGCGCAGGCTGCTGTGGCCCGGCTGTTTGCCGACCGGTGGCCCACTGCGGCAACCAAAACCATGCCCAAGGATTACAAGACAAGGCTACAGGAAGCCTCGCAGCAGCAGTTTGGCGAAGCCCCGCTCTATACCCGGCTGGGCAGCCGTGGGCCAGAGCACGCAAAGGTTTTTGAAATTGGGCTTAAATTGCCCAACGGAAAAGAATTTGTGGCTACCGGCAGCAGCTGCAAAAAAGCGGAACAAAATGCCGCCCAGCAGGCGCTTGCCATGCTTGAAGAAAGCAAGAACAACCCAAAATAGTTGACACATTCCCCAACATGCCAGCGCAGAGCGGGCATGTTGGGGAATGTCCCGGTCCGGGGGCACAGCCCCCGGACCTCCCATCTTTGGTCCACCACAGCCTAGTTTATGATGGCCTAACCGCCGATAAGCTTCATGGCCATCTGCGGCAGCGAGTTGGCCTGCGAAAGCATGGCCACTGCCGACTGTGTCAAAATCTGTTCTCTCGTGAACTGCGTCATTTCCGTAGCAACGTCCACGTCAGAAATACGGGATTCTGCGTTCTGGAGATTTTCAGCCTGAGTATTCAGGTTGGTAATGGTGTTTTCCAAGCGGTTTTGCATGGCACCAAGGTGAGCGCGGATTTTGTCCTTGGAAACAATGGCCTGAGTGATGGCCTCAAGGGACTTCTGCGCAGCCTCCTGGGTGGAAACCGTGGCACCTGAGCGCAATGCGCCAGAGGCGTCGAGGGCCTGATTGCCCACGCCCAGTGAAGAAGCCGTGGAGCAGCCAATGGTGATGTAATAGTAGTCTTCGGCAGAGTCGTTGCCCGTGCCAAAGTGAATCTTCAGCTTGCCGGTCGACGTCATGCCGCTGCCATTGTGCGTGTCGGACGAGAGCGTGCCGTTGAGCAGATGGATGCCGTTGAAGTCGGTGGCGGTGGCGATTCGGGTAATTTCCGAGGCCATTGCCTGATATTCGGATTCAATCATCAGTCGCTGGGTGGAATCATACGTGCCGGTGGCCGCTTGTTCCGCCAGTTCCTTCATTCGGGTGAGCTTTTCGTCAATGACACCCAACGCGCCGTCGGCGGTTTGGATCATTGAGATAGCGTCGTTGGCATTACGCGCGCCCTGATGCAGGGTGGTAATGTCGGCACGTTGCAATTCGCGAATCGCCAAGCCAGCTGCATCGTCGGCGGCGCTGTTTACGCGAAGTCCCGACGAAAGGCGCTGTGTTGATTTACCCAGAGCCGAGTAGTGTGCATTTAAATTTCTGGCCGTGTTGGCGGCCATCATATTATGGTTAATGACCAAAGACATGGGACACCTCCTGGTGGTTACTAAGCTGTACTCGCCGAGATGCAATCCATGTGCCAATAAAAAATATATAAATATAACAGTATGTTATGAAATTGGAAAAGAAGTGGGAAAATTTTGCCCCCGCCAAAGTGGAATTTTTGACAGCATGTCGGGGCATTCTTTGCACCCGAATATGCTCACTTTTTGAGGCTGCGGTTTGGCAGTAACTAGGTCATATCTGCCGGGCCTAGCGCGTGCTGCTGCCGGGGCAAATATGCTGCGCAAAATGGCCGGGTAGCGTGGTCAG
>CAYPRZ010000158.1:0-6522 GCA_964413315.1 uncultured Desulfovibrio sp.
TGCCGGGGCTTGTGGGGAGGCACAGCAGCCTTGTACGCCGCTGCGCCTCCCGCAAATGTCGCCACGAGATGTTTGTTGACCTCCGCCTCAGGCCGCCCGCGTGCTGGTACGCCTTTGCGGCGCGGGCCTAACATGGGCGTAATCCCACAGCCGGGGGCAAACCGCTGGCTGCGGTTGTTTCTAGTTCTCGATGCGGTAGTTGGGTGCTTCCTTGGTGATAACAACGTCGTGCACGTGGCTTTCGCGCAGGCCGGCCGGTGAAATCTCGCAGAAGGTGGTGTTTTCATAAAGATGGGTCAAGTTGTGTGCGCCCACATAGCCCATGCCAGAACGCAGACCGCCCATGAGCTGGTACACGGCTTCCATGACAGGGCCACGGTAAGGCACACGGCCCACGATACCTTCAGGCACAAGCTTTTTGCTCTTTTCTTGGAAGTAACGGTCAGAGCTGCCATCCTTCATGGCGTCGATGGAGCCCATGCCGCGATAAATCTTGTAGGTACGGCCCTGATACAGAATGGTTTCGCCGGGGCTTTCTTCGGTTCCTGCAAAGAGGGAGCCGATCATCACCGAATGCGCACCCACAACAAGTGCCTTGACGATGTCGCCAGAGAACTTGATGCCGCCGTCTGCAATGCAGCAGCGGTTCATTTCGCGCGCGGCGCGGCCAGCTTCCATAACGGCGGTAACCTGCGGCACGCCCACACCGGCCACGATACGCGTGGTGCAGATGGAGCCGGGCCCGATGCCAACCTTGACAGAGTCTGCGCCGGCTTCAAGAATGGCCTTGGCGCCCTCATAGGTGGCCACGTTGCCAGCCACCAGCTGGCAGTTGGGAAACGCGCCTTTGACCATGCGAATGGCGTTGAGCACGTTGAGCGAGTGGCCGTGGGCCGAATCGAGCACCAGCACGTCTGCGCCAGCTTCAAGCAACTGCTCGGAGCGGGATTCGCAGTCGCGGCCAATGCCGATGGCAGCACCCACGCGCAGGCGACCATTAGAGTCTTTGCAGGCGTTGGGGTACTTTTGAACTTTGTCGATGTCCTTCATGGTGATGAGGCCGCGCAGGTGACCCTGTTCGTCCACGACCAGAAGTTTTTCGATGCGGTGCTCGTGCAGGTGGCGCTTGGATTCTTCAAGCGAGGTACCCATGGGCACGGTAACAAGGTTTGTGCTGGTCATCACTTCAGAAACGCGCACAGCGGCCCCGTCCTGCACAAAACGCACGTCGCGGTTGGTCAAAATACCCACCAGACGTCCATCGTCCACCACAGGCAAGCCCGATACGCGGAAGTCGGACATGAGGTCGAGGGCTTCCTGCACGGTATTGTTGGGCGAGATGGTCACGGGGTCAAGAATCATGCCGCTTTCGCTCTTCTTGACCTTTTCCACCTCAAGGCGCTGGCGCGCCACGGGCATGTTTTTGTGGATAATGCCAATGCCGCCCATGCGGGCCATGGAGATGGCCATGGCGGCTTCTGTCACGGTATCCATGGCGGCAGAGAGCAGGGGAATGCGCAGAGGAATTTCGGGGGTGAGCCAGGTGGAGATGTCTACGGCGTCAGGGGTGATGTCTGAGAAGCCGGGGACTAGCAAAATGTCGTCGAAGGTCAGCGCCTTACCGCGATTGGTGAACATGACGTCCTCGTAATTGGCTGTGATAATTCTGAAAATTATAATCCAAAAGACTATCCCCTTGTGCCCCATATGTCAATGAGTGCAGCGCTCGCCAGCCCTTGGGCCACAAGGGAAAGCGGGTGCGCAGGATGGCGTGCCGGTGCAGTTTCAGCGTAATAAACCTGGGCGGCTTTGTGCCGCTGGGGCGCAAGCTCCATTTGTGGGGCTTGTTGTTGCGCCTGGCGTGGTTGCACGCCGGGTTGCGCACCGGGGTGCGCGTTGCTTGTGCGGTTTGTTGTGCCCGCACGGCAGGGCGCGTGGTGCGCTTTGGCCGTTTACACGGGTGCTGGCGAACTACTGCTTTTAGCCGATTTTTGCAAGAGGGCTGGCAAGCCTTGAGCGGTGCTGGTTTGCGGGCGTCATTGCAAAATGCCGTTCGGGCGCGGGCAATCTGCGTGTAAGGCTTGACGTGCCGCACCAAACAGCCTATGAATCAGCACTTCGACCAACGCGCGGCCCTTGCTTGTAAGTGGCGGCAGCGGCGGACGGGCGCAACAGCGCCGATTTTTTCACCGCAAGTGTTTGCGGTGCAATGGGGTCTTCATGTTCGAGAGCCTTTCCGACAGACTTTCAGGCGTATTCCGCACATTCAGCGGGCGCGGGCAGCTTACCGAAGAAAACGTGCAGGCTGGCCTGCGCGAAGTGCGCCTTGCCCTGCTTGAGGCGGACGTCAACTTCAAGGTCGTTAAAGACTTTGTGGAAAGCGTGCGCGAAAAGTGCCTTGGGCAAGAGGTGCTCAAGGGCGTGAGCCCTGCCCAGCAGGTGGTCAAGATTGTTCACGACGAGCTCGTGCAGCTGCTTGGCGGCGAAACCGCCGGGCTGAACCTGCAAGGGCGCGAACCAGCGGTCATCATGCTTGTGGGCTTGCAGGGTTCTGGTAAAACAACCTCGGCGGGCAAGATTGCCAATATTCTGCGCAAGCAGAAAATGCGGCCCTACCTTGTACCTGCCGACGTGTACCGCCCTGCGGCCATTGACCAGCTGACCGTGCTGGCCAAGCAGCTCGACATTCCTTGCTTCCCCTCCACGGTGGACATGAACCCCGTGGACATTGCCAAGGCCGCGCTTGAAAAAGCCCGCGAAGAGCAGGCCACCGTGCTGCTGCTTGATACCGCAGGCCGTTTGCATGTGGACGAAACCCTCATGCAGGAACTGGCCGCCATCAAACAGTTGGTGCAGCCTCAGGAAATTTTGTTTGTTGCCGACGCCATGACCGGTCAGGACGCTGTGACCGTGGCCGAAAGCTTTAACGAGCGCCTTGGTATTACCGGCGTGGTGCTCACCAAGATGGACGGCGATGCGCGCGGTGGTGCTGCTCTCTCCATCCGTTCGGTTACCGGCGCCCCCGTCAAGTTTGTGGGTATGGGCGAAAAGCTGTCGGAAATGGAAGTCTTCCATCCCGACCGTATCGCCGGGCGCATTCTTGGCATGGGCGACGTGCTCACCTTGGTTGAAAAGGCGCAGAGCACAATCAACGCCGAAGAAGCCGAAGAACTGGCCCTCAAGATGAAGAAGGCCAGCTTTGACCTTGAAGATTTTCGCACCCAGATGCGCCGCATCAAAAAGCTTGGTTCGCTCGACAGCATCCTTAAGATGATTCCTGGCATGGGCGGTCTGCGCGATAAGCTGGCAGAAGCCAGCGGAGCCATGCCTGAAAAGGAAATGGAGCGCACCGAGGCCATTATCAATTCCATGACCATGGCCGAGCGCCGCAACCCCGACATTCTCAATGGCAGCCGCAGGGCGCGTATTGCCAAGGGGTCGGGCGTTAGCGTGGCGCAGGTAAACCAGCTTGTGCGCCAGTTTGAGCAGATGCGCCAGATGATGAAGGGCATGATGGGCGGCAAGGGTGCCAAAATGCCCTCCATGCCCCGCATGCGCGGCATGCCCCCCGGCATGAACCTGCCCAAGGGGCTTGGCGGCATGGGTGGTATGCCCAATTTGGGCGGCATGGGCGGTATGCCCGGCATGCCCGGTATGGGTGGAATGGCTGGTATGCCCGGTATGGAAGGCATGCCCGGTTCGCGCGCTGGCGCAACCAAGGCTGCGCCTAAAAAGCGCAAGAAAAAAGAGCGCCCCAAGCGCAAAAAAAAGTAAACAAATTTACGGGGCAAGGAGTGCCGTTATGTGCGGCAGTGTATCTCTTTGCGCCAGGGCTTCCCGCCCTTGCCCTTTCCCGGGCGCAACGCTAACATAACATCAATCAAAGGGAGTTGGACTCATGGCAGTAAAGTTGAAATTGACCCGCCTTGGCAGCAAGAAGCACCCCTTCTACCGTGTGGTGGCCGCTAACGATGAAACCCGTCGTGATGGCCGTCCGCTGGAATTCCTGGGCTACTACAACCCCATGGTCAATCCGGCTGAAGTGAAGCTTGACGCTGGCAAGATCAAGGAATGGCTGGGTCGCGGCGCTGAGCCCACCGACACCGTGCGCGCTCTTATCAAAGAGCACATGGCCTAGTTTCTGGGTTTTCTTTGCGGCGGCGCATGGCCCACGGCAAATCTCTTTTGGGCAAGGCCTGAAGGAGAACTTTGCTGCGGGCTGCTCTTTGGGAAAGCTCAGGCAATATCTTTCCCGGTTTGCGAGAACCGGCGGTGGTCTGCATGCAGACCCCGGTTGTGCTCTGGACGTGCAAAGCACGGCCAAAGCCCTCAGGCTGACCCCCACTGGAGGTACTTATGAAAGCCCTGATCGAATACATTGCCCGGTCCCTTGTGGATCACCCCGAAGACGTGCAGGTCAGCGAAGTAGAAGGCGAACAGACTACAGTTCTTGAGCTCAAGGTCGCCAAAGAGGACCTTGGCAAGGTTATCGGCAAGCAGGGGCGCACGGCCAGAGCCATGCGCACCATACTGAGTGCCGCATCCATCAAGTGCAAAAAGCGCACAGTGCTGGAAATTATGGAGTAGCGCCGCGTTTTTTTCCGCCCGTTGCCGCAGTGCGGTAGCAAAGTGGGAAAAACCCGGTTCCGCCTGCCGCACCTTTGCGGGCGTGGCAACAATCAGCAAGCCGCCATGCGGCAAAACTGGAACTATGACGGAAACCTGGATTCACATGGGTACGCTGGCGCGGCCCCACGGCATCAAAGGGGAGATCTGCATCGACTGGTATGCGGACTCCCCCTTGCTTTTAAACACGCCGCTGTGGCTGCAAAAGGGCAAGGACGCACCGCGCCGTATCAAGATTGCAGCTGTGCGCAGCCACAAGGAACGCCCCCTGTTGCAGCTCGAAGGCGTAGCCGACCGCACTGCGGCTGAGGCCCTGCGCGACTGTAAGCTGCTGATGCGGCGCGAAGACCTGCCCGAACCCGATGACGACGAGGTCTATCTGGAAGACCTGCTGGGCTGCGATGTGGTATTGCCCGACGGAACCCGCATAGGCAGACTTGACCATTTTGAGTACCCTGCGGGCCTTGAAATGTGGGTCATCATGACCGACGATGACAAGGAAGTGCTTTTTCCTGCGCGGCCAGAGTTTATTGCGGGTTTTGATCTGGAAGCTCCTGCGGTGGTCATCGACCCGCCGGAAGGGCTGCTGGACATTTATCTTGCTGACAACAAGGCCGACAGTAAGCCTGACAGCAAGGACGAATCCGGGGCTGAAAACAGCTAGTGCCGCGCCGCAGGCAGTGCGCTACAAAATTTTGCCGCTGTTCTGGCGGCATGTTGATTGCGGCATGAGCCGCACAGTTGCAGGGGAGGAGCTTTCGGCGGAAGGTTCTTCCCCTGAAGTCATTGGGCCGTACCCGCGGCCACACAGGAACAGCCATGCCGGAATTGCCAGAAGTAGAAACCGTTGCCCGCACCCTGCGGCCCCATGTGCAGGGTTGGGTCATTGCCGGGGCACGTCTGCTGCGTGATTCGAGTCTGCATCCTTTAAGCCTGCGGCCAGAGGATTTGCAGGGCTGCACCATCACCAATGTGGGCAGACGTGGCAAACTGCTGCTGCTTGAGCTGGATGCCGCACAGGCCGTAAGCCCCAGTGTGCGTGGCGCAACCGGCTTGCGGTTGGCGGTGCACCTGCGCATGACTGGCCGCCTTATGACCTACCCCATGGACACCGCACCCGGCACACACACGCGCTGCGTGTTTGACCTGAAAGACGCGCAGGGGCAGCAACGCCGCCTGTTTTTTGATGATGTGCGGGCCTTTGGGCTGTTGCTGGCAGGCACGCCGCAAACCATGCAGAAGTGGAGCTTTTGGCGCGAGCTAGGCCCGGAGCCGCTGGAGCTGACCGAAGCAGCATTTTCTGCCCGGCTGGAAGGCAAAAATGCGGCCATCAAGGCCGTGCTGCTGGATCAAAAGGTTGTTGCGGGGGTGGGTAATATATATGCGGACGAAAGCCTGTTTGCAGCTGGTATTGATCCGCGCCGCAAGGCTGCCTCGCTCACAGCCGCTCAGCGCAGCAAACTGCTGACCTGTCTCAAGGATGTGCTGCTGCTTTCCATCTCGCAGTGCGGCAGCTCCATACGCGATTACCGTGATGCCAACGGCAACGTAGGCGCGTTTCAGAACAGTTTTGCCGTTTACGGGCGCAGCGGTCAGGCCTGCCGCGCCTGTGGCCGGGCACTGGAAAAGATCAAGGTGGCGGGCCGCGCCACCGTCTACTGCCCGCACTGTCAGAAGTAGCCATTTGCGCGCGGTTGCTTGCCCCGCAACACGGCTGAGGGTCAAACTTCCCCTTCTTTAGGGGCTGTTTGCACTCTGAAAAATTTTGTTCCCTTCCTTAAGGCGCGGCCCGCACACGAATATTTCGTCGCGCCGCACGTCCGGCATCGTCCACCACCCGCACCGAAACATCCCCCAGCGCCACAGGCCACAGCAGCGGCTCACCCGGTGCTGAGC
>CAYPRZ010000159.1:0-6387 GCA_964413315.1 uncultured Desulfovibrio sp.
GGACACCGTTTCCAGTCTTGCACCTGTGGGCAGTGCCCTGCTGGGGATGAGCGAGGGCGATGCCATTCACTGGCCCAACCCAAATGGCGGAACCCTGCACCTTGTTGTGCAAAAAGTAGAAGATCAACCAGAACGCGCAGGCCGTTACGACCAATAATTCTGCGCCAACAACTACTTTCCCACCGACAACAGGAGACTTTATGGTGGACGTGATCGCCAAGGGCACAAACGAGCTGTACCCTACAGACATACTTTTTCAAACGCCCTACTGGGCGCAGGTCAAATCGCAAATGGGCATGGCCCCCATGGCCTTTGACATTCATTCTTCTGAAACGTGGGGCGATGTGCTGGTGCTGATAAAAAACCATTGCGGCCACAAGCTTGCGCTTGTTCCCCAAGGGCCGGAGCACCCCCCTGCCGAGGGCATGTATGGCCAGTATCTGGAAGACCTTTCCCTCGCGCTGGCAGACCGGCTTGAACCCGATGTTGCCTTTATACGTTATGACCTGCCGTGGAAGTCTCTGTATGCAGATGAAATGCAGCAGCAGGGCTGGGGTAGCTTTCCCGAAGCCCGCTTGAGAGAAATGCGCATGAACATGGGCACACGGTTTTGGAACCTGAAAAAATCTTCTACAGACATGACTGTGGCGAGCTCCCTAGTTGTCGACCTTAACGGCAGCGAAGACGATATTTTGGCCAAAATGAAACCTAAAACCCGCTACAATATCGGTCTGGCCCAACGCAAGGGCGTGACAGTGCACGCGGCAAACAGTGAAAATCTTGCCGATTTTTACAGCCTGTATGTACAAACCGCCAAAAGAAACGGATTTATTCCTTGCAGCATGGCCCAGTTTTCGGCCATGTTTCGCTGCAAGTTTGGCTGCACAGATGGAACAAATATTATTTTTCTGCTGGCCCGCCATGGGCGCGACATTCTTTCTGGCGCGATCATCGGCATTTCCGGGCAATGTGCAAACTTTCTGTACGGTGCGTCTGGCAACATCAAGCGCAACCACATGGCCTCAAGCCTTATGCACTGGACAGGCATGCGCATGGCGCGGCAACGCGGCTGCCTAAGCTATGAAATGGGAGCGGTGTCGCCAACACCCAACCATGCGCACCCCTTTAACGGTTTGCACCGCTTTAAGGCAGGGTTTGGTGGACACATCGAACTTAGAAGCGGCTCGTGGGACTACCCCCTGAACGAAGGAGCATACCGCGCAATACAAAATGCCGAAGCTCTCTATAGTGAGCTTGGCACATGAAAAGTGTGCTGCGGCAAACGCTCTTGCGTCAAGCCTGCCGCGCTGGTAAGCTAAAAGTCTGTGGAAGAGTCATGGCCTTGCCGTGCCCCTGAGAGTGATTATCTGCCTTTCAAGAGGAAATTATTATGTGTCTTGCCATACCAGCCAGAATTGAAGAGCTACAGGGCGAGGGCATGGCCCGCGTGCGCGTGGGCGAAAGCCAGACCTTTCTTACGGCTTCTGTCATGTTGCTGCCCGAAGAACCCAAGGTCGGCGACTATGTGATCGTTCACGCCGGTTTTGCACTGCACGTTATGACCCCACAAGAGGCAGAAGACAGCCTTTCGGCACTGCGCGAACTGGCCCAAGCCTTAGAAGGCACCCCGGCAAATTTCTGACCGCCAAGGGCCGGCACACGCACGGTCATGACGCGCACACTGGCAGCCCATACGCTGATAGCCTGTTGCTAACAGCCACCGCTGGCAGAAAAGTCTGCTGCATGCAAACTGCTGTGCGCCGCGCATGTGCCGACATTTCCAGTTGCCGGGCGGCGCCAGAAACTGCGCTGCCCGTTAACCGAATTTGCATATTCCGAGCGCCGTCGGCCCACACCAGCAGGAACTCTGCATCCTGCTCTTCTTGACTTTACCCCGCTATTTGCCCACACTAGATCGATTTTTTCACCTTGCGAATATAGCCAAGTCCTTGAGTTGAACTGCGCCGGGAGCCAGCATGAGCGATTATAAGAAAACATTGAACCTGCCTCAGACCGCCTTTCCCATGAAAGCAAACCTGGCCCAGCGTGAGCCGGAAACCCTGAAAAAGTGGGATACCATTAACAGCTACGAGGCCATGGTTGAGGCTTCTGGCAGCAAGGGAACCTATGTGCTCCATGATGGCCCGCCTTACGCCAACGGGCACATCCACATGGGTACGGCGCTGAACAAGATTCTCAAGGACATCATTGTAAAGTCGCGCAACATGGCGGGCTTTGCCTCGCGCTATGTTCCCGGCTGGGACTGCCACGGTCTGCCCATTGAGCACAAGGTTGAACAGGAGCTGAAAGAAAAGAAAAAGACCCTGCCCGCCCATGTGGTGCGCAAGCTCTGCCGCGACTATGCTTCCAAATGGATTGACGTGCAGCGCAAGGAATTTCGCCGCCTTGGCGTGCTTGGCAACTGGGAAGATCCCTACATGAGCATGCGCCCCACCTACGAGGCCGCCACCGCTCGCGAGCTTGCCAACTTTGTGGAAACCGGCGGCGTTGTGCGCTCCAAAAAGCCCATTTACTGGTGCTGCTCGTGCCACACTGCCCTTGCCGAAGCCGAGGTTGAATACTACGACCACACTTCGCCCTCCATCTTTGTGCGCTTTCCGCTTAAAGACGAAGGCCTGAAAAACGTCTTTTCCGCAGCCGACCCTGCACATGCCTTTGTGGTCATCTGGACCACCACGCCTTGGACACTGCCAGACAACATGGCGGTTTGTCTGCATCCCGAATTTACCTACGTGCTTGTACAGGCTGGCGACGCCCAGTACGTGCTGGCCGAAGAACTGCTGGCCTCGTGCGCCGAGCAGTTTGGCTGGAGCGACCCGCAGATTATTGGCCGCGCCACCGGCGATAAGCTTGAAGGCCTCAAGGCCCAGCACCCCTTCTATGACCGCGTGTCGCCCATCATTCTGGGCCAGCACGTTACCCTTGAGGCGGGCACGGGCTGCGTGCACACTGCCCCCGGCCATGGCCGCGAAGACTACGAAGTGGGTCTCAAGTACGGCCTCGAAATCTATTCGCCCATGGACGATGCGGGACGCTTTTTGCCCACGGTAGAGTTTTTTGCAGGGCTGAATGTTTTTGAAGCCAACCCAAAAGTTATTGAAAAGCTTGAAAAAGTTGGCGCACTGCTGCGTCAGTCTAAGATCAGGCACTCGTACCCGCACTGCTGGCGCTGCAAGCAGCCGGTTATTTTCCGCGCCACCACCCAGTGGTTTATCAGCATGGAAAAGAACGACCTGCGTGGCCGCGCCCTCAAGGCCATTGACGAACAGGTGCGCTGGATCCCCGCTTGGGGCCGCGAGCGCATCCATAATATGATCGAATTCAGGCCCGACTGGTGCATCTCGCGTCAGCGGCAGTGGGGCGTGCCCATCATGGCCCTGCTGTGCGAAGACTGCGGCGAAGCTTGGAACGACCCTAAGTGGATGCGCGACATCTGCGACAAGTTTGCCCAGCACTCCACAGGCTGCGACTACTGGTACGAGGCCGATCTGGCCGAAATTGTGCCTCAGGGCCTTGCCTGCCCGCACTGCGGCGGCAACCACTGGAAGCGCGAAACCGACATTCTTGACGTATGGTTTGACTCTGGCACCAGCTTTGCCGCCGTGCTTGAGCAGCGCCCGGAACTGGCCTACCCCGCCGACCTGTATCTGGAAGGCTCGGACCAGCACCGTGGCTGGTTCCACAGCTCGCTCTTGGTCAGCGAGGGCACGCGCAAGCGGGCTCCCTACAAGTCTGTGCTCACCCACGGCTATGTGGTAGACGGCGATGGCCGCAAGATGTCCAAATCCATTGGCAATGTCATTGCGCCGCAAGAGCTGATTGAAAAATTTGGTGCAGAAATAGTGCGCCTGTGGGTTTCGTCTGTGGAATACCGCGAGGACATTCGCATTTCAGACGAAATTTTGGGCCGTCTGGTGGATGCCTACCGCCGCATTCGCAACACCTGCCGCTATCTGCTGGGCAACCTTGAGGGCTTGGGCGAGGGCGATCTGCTGCCCCTCGGCGACCTGCTGCCCCTCGACTGCTTTGCCCTTGATGCCGCCGCCCGTGTGCACGACCGCGTGCAGCAGGCCTATATGGATTTTGACTTCCACAAGGTCTACCACACCCTGCACAACTACTGCGTGACCGATCTTTCGTCCATGTATCTGGATATTCTGAAAGACCGCCTCTACGCATCGGGCCCCACCAGCTCCGAGCGGCGCTCGGCCCAAACCGCCCTGTGGCACATCCTCAGCATGCTGCTGCGCGACATGGCCCCGGTGCTCTCGTTTACGGCAGAGGAAATTTACGCCCACCTGCCCCAAGGCCTGCGCGGCACGGCCCCCACGGTCTTTGCCCTGCAACCGGTCGATTCTGCTCCCTTCCTGCTTGACGAAGGCAAGCGCGACGACTGGACAGTGCTCACTTCTGTGCGCGGTGCTGCCACCAAGGCCATTGAGCCCATGCGCCGCGACGGCGTTATCGGCCACTCGCTCGACACGCGCGTGACCCTTTTTGTGGCCGACGAACTGCGCCAGCGTATTGAAGGGCTGAACACCGACCTGCGCGCCTTCTGCATTGTTTCGCAGATTGTCTTGCAGCCCCTTGAAAACGCCCCGCAAGATGCCTACCGCGATGAAGAAATCGCCGGGCTGGCCATTGGGGTAGAAAAGGCCCACGGCGAAAAGTGTGAACGCTGCTGGATTTACAGCACAGAGCTTGGCACTGATGCGGAGCATCCCACACTGTGCCCGCGTTGCGCTGCTGTTATCAAGGCCATGGAAGCGTAACACTAATGCCAAGGCGCTACAGCATACTAGGCATTGCGGCCATTGTTGCCATGGTTCTAGACCAGGCCAGCAAGTGGGCCGTGATGCAATACATACCAGAGCACAGGCCTATAACGGTTATTGCGGGGCTGTTTGACCTCGTCAACATCCGCAACAGGGGCGCTGCATTTGGCTTTTTGAACAGGTCTGACATCGAGTGGCAGTTTTGGCTGTTTCTTGTGGCCACGGTTGTGGCGGTGTGGGCCATCATTATGCTGGTGCGCAGTTCGGACGAAGACCCTTGGCTGTTTACGGCACTGGGCTTGGTGATGGGCGGAGCCCTCGGAAATCTGGTTGACCGCGTGCGCTTTCGCGCTGTGGTGGACTTTTTGGATGTTTATTGGGGCGACTGGCACTGGCCTGCCTTTAACGTGGCCGATTCGGCCATATTTGTGGGCGCGGTGCTGGCCTGCCTTATTCTCTGGCGCAAGCCGCAGGCTGCTGCCGGTGACAAAGGCGGCAAACCAACCCCCAGCAAGGGAGGAACCGCATGATTTTTCATTGGTGGCATGTGCTTGTGGTAATGTTCCCCATG
Source organism: uncultured Desulfovibrio sp. (assembly GCA_964413315.1). Lineage (GTDB taxonomy): Bacteria > Desulfobacterota > Desulfovibrionia > Desulfovibrionales > Desulfovibrionaceae > Desulfovibrio. The sequence continues at coordinate 5,368 of CAYPRZ010000159.1, forward strand.
ATTCCTACCTTGTGGAGCATTCTGCACATTTGGGGACACGAGTTTGAAAACCCGCAGCAGCGCGCCCTGTGGCTTGTGCTGGTAGTTTTTCTGCCGATTGTGGGTGGCATCATCTATATTTTCACCGGACGCAAAAAAGCTCTGGGAAAAGTGCAAAATTGAAAGAGGGTACTATGCGCACACTCCGTTATTTGTCCATTCTGACACTGGCCTGTGCGGCTCTGCCCCTGAGCGGCTGCGTGGGTGGCAGCACCAGCAGCGGCGGCGGCAGCAGCAACTTGTCTGTTGAACAGCAGGTGCAGCAGCACGACATGCAGCTGCGCCAGATGCAACCGGCTCAAGCCGATGCATGGAACCAGCTTCAGACCTTGCGCCAAGAAGTAAACACGCTCAAGGGCCAGCTTGACGATATACAGAATGCCGGTGGCGCACATGCACTGGTGGCCCGTGTGCGCGCGCACGACGAAGCCCTGCGGCAGGTTGAGCGCAGCATGGCGCTGAACCTGAACCTTGGTGATCCCATGAGCAGCGGCGGAAGCTCTGGCTCAACAACCCAGTATACCCCGCAGGCCGCACCTCAGGCTGCCCCGCAGGCGGCACCTGCGTTTAGCCAGTCCCCATTAGGCCAGCCCAGCTACGGCCAGCCCAACTATGGGCAGCAGCCTTCATACGGGCAAGCGGCTGCTGGCGGCATGGCTGCCGGTTCCGTTGGCTATGCAGCGGCATCTGCTGCTGGCGATCAGGGCGCGGTGTCAAACCCTCCCCAAGGTGTCATAAACCCCAGCTCCAGCACATGGGGTCAGCCCAGCCCCCAGCCCGAACCGCAGGTTCAGGCACCCAAAAAGGATATTTCGCTGGCGCTTTTTGACGCTGGCGTAAACTCGTACCAAGCCAGAAAGTACGATGAAGCCCAGCGCTCATTTACTGACTTTCTGAAAAATTACAAAGACCACAGTCAGGCTCCCGAAGCTCAGTACTATCTGGCCGAGTGCTACTTCCAGCGCAACCAGTTTGCCGATG
>CAYPRZ010000160.1:0-6250 GCA_964413315.1 uncultured Desulfovibrio sp.
GCAGAAACACTGGAAACCAATAATACGGATTCCTGAACCATGTCCCGGCACACTGCCCCCGCTAGTCACGCAACCATGCGCTTTATCGCCCACGCAGACGATTGTGGCCTGACCCGCGAGATAAGCGAGGATATTTTTGACTGCCTTGCCCACGGCCCCCTTAACTCTGTCTCTGTAATCATGGGGGGCACGCACACGGCGGCAAGCCTGCAAAGGCTTGCGCACATGCCGCACGTGCGCACATGCCTGCACCTCAATATTCTTGAGGGCCGCTGTACTGCGCCAATCGCACAGGTACGGGCATTGGTCAGTGAGGCCGGTATTTTTCGCTATGGTCTGGGGCAGATGCTTGCCAAGCTTGCCGCTGGCACGGCCACAAGCAAAAAAAACTTGCTTTCGGCCATACGTACAGAGCTTGAAGCCCAGACAGACGCCTTTGCCGCAGGCTTTCCGCAGCTCTATTCACGCGGCGGGCTGCATCTGGACGGGCATTTGCACATCCACAGCATACCAGCGCTCGGTCAGACCATGGCCGAATTCATGCGTGAACGCAGACCAGCCTATGTGCGCTTGCCCAAGGAACCAGCCCACATGCCCCCCCTGCCCTTGCTGCCGCTCGTGGTGGGCTGCGCACGCCGCGCCCTGCTGGCGCACTGGTCACAAGGGCTTGAAGCCTTGCTCGACAGGGCTGGCATTGCCCACAACAACTATCTTTGCGGGCTTGTTTCTGGCGGCAACCTCACCGCCGTCAGGGCTGCGGCCTCTCTGACAGCCATAGCTCGCCAGCAACTGTCCGCGCCACTTGTAGAAATAATGTGCCACCCCGGCGGTATCAGCACTGCCAATAATACCGCAGATGGTGCAGCAAGCAGCGCTACCAGCGTGCGGCACAACCTTTTCTACACCAGCCCCGCCCGTAGGGCAGAAAAAACCATGCTGCTCGATAACAGTCTGAGTCAGGTTCTGGCCCGCTACGGCACGGTACAGGCTTTTTCATAACTCTTTTTCCGCTTGGCCATTCCGCGCCCACCACTGCCTCTGCGCATTCCACAAAAAAATCGGCCCTGAGGCAAACACCTCAAGGCCGACACACATTACGCAACACACGCGCCACTTGCGCAAAAGCGTTATTGGCCGCGTATCCAGTAGGTTTCAAAGCTGTCTTCGAGCCAGCCGTCCTTCACCTTGATAAAGCCCGCCTCTTTAAAAAGATCGCGGTATTCATCCTGCGTGCGCCGCCACCCCCAGAACTGCTGGCGGCGAATGCCCACATGGTGCAACACGGCCCGAATGCCAATCTTGATGGCATTCACAAAGCTGCCGATAAACGAATCTTCTTCCAGCAGCGAGGCCGAGAGCAGCACCAGCTCACCGCCGGGGGCTAGCTGGGCGCGCAATTCCCACAGCAAGTGCTGAAACTCACGGGTGGGGATGCCATAATCGACGGTTGAAAGGTAGATCATGTCGTACTGCACGTCCGAGGGCAAACAGGCAGGCGGCAGACCGATGTAGATACGCTCGTTGGGGATATATTCGCGCAGCCACTTCATGCCCACAGTGCTTGGTTCGTTGACATGCAACTCAAGCTCAGGCATTTCTTCGAGCAATATTTTTTCCATGTAGCCAACGCCGCTGCCAATGGAGAGCACGCGCACGGGCTCGGTGCGCCCCGCCGGCTCCTGAGCCAGCTTAGCGCGCAACTGCCCTATGAGCCATTTGGCGTCTGTGCGTTTGTTAGCGCGCCACACAGACGGCAAATCGTCCCAGTTTTTATACCGGCGAAACAGTTCTTCGTAAAAAACAGCGTAGAACTTTGGTTCTGCCAGATGATAAAAAGATATATGTGAAAAAGACGTAAAGGGGATGCCTTGCCAGCTTTCCTGATAAAAACGCCGCACGTTAAAGCCTCCGAGACATGGCCGCAAAAGCTCGTTGTAGGCAGGATTGCGCCACTAACAAACCTTCGATACGCAAAATCATACCCTAACCGCCAGCAAGGTGCAATGCACGGCAGCAGCACAAGGGCAAGTTGCGCCATAATGTAACCCTGAAAAACGATCACACAGCATCACGGCGGGCCTCCCCCTGCCAACAGCCAGCAAACCCGGCGCCCATTGCTGGCGCACCTGCAAAATAAATGGGGAGGCTCTTTGGCAGAACCTCCCCACAGAACAAGCCGCTCAAATAACCGGCTGGCTAGCCAGCCTTCATCTCATTTATAAGCCGCCGCAATATCTGGGCCTGCTGGGTCATTTCTGCCATGGCCTCGCTAGCCCGGCTCATGGCCTGTGCGGTTTCTGCCGAAATTGTGGCCACCTGCTCCACTGCGCGGCTTATCTCCTCGCTGGAGGCAGATTGCTGTTCACTGGCGGTAGCGATGGAGCGCACCTGATCGCTGGCCTGTTCCACAAGGTTTACAATCTGGGCAAGCGATTCACCAGAAGTGGTGCCCCTTTGCGTGGCACCTTCAATAATGGCCACCGATCTTTCCACGCCGTCAATGCTCTTGCGGGTTCCATCCTGAATACCGCGAATAACCCCGCCCACTTCCTGCGTGGCAGTCATGGTTTTTTCTGCCAGCTTGCGCACTTCGTCTGCCACCACGGCAAAGCCGCGCCCGGCATCGCCCGCACGGGCGGCTTCAATGGCGGCATTCAGCGCCAACAGGTTGGTTTGGTCAGCAATGTCTGAAATGACGCCCATGATCTGCCCAATGCCGTCGGCCTGCTTGCCAAGGGCGGCCATATCATTTTTGACCTCAATGGACTGCCGTTGCACAGCCGTGATGTCGTTCACCACGTTGCTGACCATTTGCGCGCCTTCCTGAGCCTTGATACGGGCAGAATCTGACGTTTCAGAGGCCTTGGCGGCATTTTCGGCTACTTCGCCCACGGTGGCGTTCATTTCTTCCATGGCAGAAGAGGTAGTGATGACCCTGTGCGACTGTTCCTCTGCTCCACGGCTCGACTGCACGATCAGGGCTGAAAGCTGTTCGGTAACTGTCGATACAACCTCCACCACGCCTTCAAGCTGACGCGCCGCCTGCAACATGCCCTCGGCCTTGGCGCGCTCTGCCTGCGCCTTGGCGGCGTTAGCCTCCTGCGTGGCTAGCTCTGCCTGCCGCGCCTGTTCCGCAGCTTCCTGACTTTTTTGCTCAGCCTCAAAAATTTTGTCCTTCATGGTTGCAACCATGCCTTGCAGCACATGGTACACCCCGCCCTGCCTTTTTTGCGGGCGAAAGGCCACATTCAGGTCGCCGTCTGCAATCTTGCCCGCCACTTCGGCCAGATAGCCGGGGTCTTCGCCCAACTGCTGCATAACCGCACGGGTAAGCATCACGCCCTGGCCCACCGAAAGGATAAAACCAATCATAATGGCGACAAAAATCGTCTTTGTAGAAAAATCGGCCAGCTGATTATTGCTCTCGGCCAGCAGGTGCCCCTGCTCTTCCTTGGACTTGACCAGCCTGTTAATGGCGTCCTGATACCGGGCAGCAACCGCATCCCCTTCGCCGTCCAGAATATCCTCGGCCCCCTTGCTGTCACCCGCTGTCTTCAGCTTTATAACCCTGTCGGTCATTTGCCTGAATGCAGCCCGGTGAACCTTGTATTCTTCAATAACTCTCTTGGCCTCGTCTGAAATAAGCGTTTTTTCAACGGCCCTGGAGCTTTCGTCAATTTCTTTGCGCAGCTTTTCTACCGTGGCAATGCGCTGCTTCACTTCTTCTTCCGTTGAGGCTCCCACAATGCCCTGCAAGTTGACGCGGATACGCTGAAAACCAACCGCCAGCTTCAGCAGATCCCGCATGGGCACGGTAGCCCGTTCGTACAGTACAGTATCGGCAGTATTGACTTTGTTCAGCTCAACAACAGCAAACCCGCCAACTACCATGGTCACCAGTGACGATAGCACAAAGCCCACAATCAGCTTTGTCTGCAAACGGGTATTTTTTATAAGGCTCATAGTTATCTCCGGGGGAGGAAATTCGTCACACTTGTTGCAACTAGCGATATTATCGGTAGAAATAGTGATCCGTTTAGGCTATCGCAAAAAGTTATCAAAAATATTTATGTGGCAACAGTCAATTATTACTAGGTTATTTAAACAACCAAATTTCTGCCGGCTGCCATCTACACCCAAAGTACTACTTAGGCACTGCGTGCCTTCAAAGGGATGCAGATTTCTGTAAGTAAATCATCTTCTTGGGTTGTATGCGGAGAGTTGAGGTATACTTCAAAACCGGGGTCATTGTATGGCTCGCGCCCACTTTGCGGGAACCACACGCCAAATAACGAGCGATAGGCAGGATGCAACAATGAATACGCCCCCTGAACACGCAAGACTGCATATTCCTGCTGACTGCCAATATTTCTGAAAAAAATTTTTTCATGCCTGCGTAATGCTAGCAGGGCTTCGCTGTCTTCATCCAAGTTTGCCGCCAGCTCCACGCATACATCCATGCGGCATTTCTCAGGCGGGGTTACGTCCGGATTGTCATAACTCACGCCATACACAAGCGATGTGGCAGAAATCAGCCCGTATTTTGGCAATTCACCACACAAAATTTCCCATGCCGAGCAACACTGATCATACGGCCCCGTATGTCGCACTGCTGCCACAAGACGCGGCGCAATTTTTTCAAAACGTATTTGCATGGGCGGCAGGTGCGGCATTTCATGGTAGAACAGGGGGCGCTCTTCATCTGGTCTGTGCGCCAAGCCCTTATATGCACGGCTGCGACGGTATTCGGAAGGCAACAGACCCATGTGCGACCGAAAGGCCCTGCTAAAGGCATCCACACTTTCATAGCCCGCGCACAAGGCTATCTGGGTGACTGGTTCCATAGAATACCCAAGCTGCATGGCGGCACGCTCTAGTAGCAGCCGCCGCACATAGGCCGCCACACTTTCGCCCACCATGGCTGAAAATATTCGGTGAAAATGGTAGGGAGAAAAGCAGGCAATGCGGGCCAGTTCGTCCAGATCGGGCCGCGAATCCAAATTCTGCTCTATGTGCCGTAAAACCAGGTTGATACGCTGCTGGTAGGTAAGTGTTTCCACAGCTGCTCCTTTGCGGCCAAATACCCGCGCACCACAGGGTGCGCAGAAGCGCAAAAAAAGTCGAGCGGGTTTTTGTGCAGTGCGTACACTGATCACAACGCACACATTATAAAAAAGGAGCTCATATGAGCGGATTTGAAGTTACCGTTGTGGATTTTGCGGCAAAGCAGCTTGTGGGCATCAAGGTGCACACCACCATGGCCAAGGCCAAGGAAGATTGCTCTGCACTGTGGCACTCTTTTTGCCCCATGATGCAGAAAATTAACGAATGCGAAGGATACGGCATATCCGTCATGCTCAATGAACAGGATTTTGACTACTGGGCCGCCGCAGAAGCGCCAAAGGGTGCATGCCCTGCGGGGCTGGAGCCCGTGGAACTGCCTGCTGGAGATTATGCACGGTGCGTGGTTCCCAATCTGGAAAGCATTGGTGCAGGCTACATGTATATGTATCAGACATGGCTTGCCGCACAGGGTGACTGGAAGCTCAACGAGCAGGCCCCCTGCTTTGAGCTGTACCCGGCAGACTGGAACCCAGCCATGCCCTTTGAATTGTTTATGCCTGTGAAGCGTTAGTTTTTTGTTCTGCTAGCGCAGGGCTTGGAAGAGTTGCGGCCCTGCGGGCACTGCGTTTCGCCGTCCGGCGAAGTTGGGACGCCTGCGCGGCGCGCGGCCGAGGGGGCCTGCTAGGGGCTGCGCCCCACCGAGGCCCCCGCAGCACGCCCCCCCCAGCACCCCCTAAGAGGATCTCTCACTTTCCGCAGGGTAGCGAGGGCACGCGTCTTGCGCTGCGGGAGCTTCCCTCACTCGCTGTGCTCGCTCAGGCGATCTCCCTCCGCGACGCGTAATGCCAGAGTGCGCTTTCGCTTTCGATTAATTCCGTTTCAGCCAAATGCCACTAATACATTTTTCGGTTTAATATTATTCTTTGACCTTACCTTCGCTACCAAGTCTTTCTGGCCTTCTACGCTTGTCCCTAAACAACTTCCCGCTACTCAAAAATCCACTGCCGCTTGCCACAACCCACTCCCGCCGTTGATGTTTTTGCCTTTCAGCGGTCGCCATCAAAAGCGGGTCGTGTAGTCGCCTTCCTTAAACTCGCCAGAGCGAAGCGAGGGCGATGGCTGGTGTTGAGGGAATTTGCAAAATACGCATTTTTCTGGCCTGACAAGGAAAAATCCTGCTTTTGAG
>CAYPRZ010000161.1:0-6224 GCA_964413315.1 uncultured Desulfovibrio sp.
CTGCAACCCGCTGGGTACGCAGGGGCAGCGCCCCAACTCCATCGGCATGCCCGTGCCGGGCACAGACGCACGCATTGTGGACATGGAGGGCGGCTCGCTTACCCTTCCCCCCGGCAAAATGGGCGAATTGATCGTGCAGGGCCCGCAGGTCATGCACGGATACTGGCGCAGACCAGATGAAACCGCCAGCGCCCTGCGCAACGGCTGGTTGTATACGGGCGACTTGGCAACCATGGATGATGACGGCTACTTCTATATTGTAGACCGCAAAAAAGACATGGTTATCGTTGGCGGCTACAACGTGTACCCGCGCGAGGTGGACGAAGTGTTGTTGGAACACCCCAAGGTGCTTGAAGCCGTTAGCGTTGGCATTACCGACGATGTGCGCGGCGAGATACTCAAGGCCTTTGTGGTGCGCCGCCCCGGCGAGGAACTCACCAAGGCCGACGTGATTGCTTGGTGCCGCCAGAAACTGGCTGGCTACAAGGTTCCGCGTCTGGTTGAATTTCGCGACGAGCTGCCCAAAACCATTGTGGGCAAGGTGCTGCGCCGTGCTCTGCGAGAAGAAGAAGAGCAAAAGATGGCCAACCGCAAAAAACGGCGCTCGACCGATAAGGCCCAAACTTCCGCAGACGCTGCCGCAATTCAGGCCGCAGCAACTGCCGCAGCGCAGGCCGCCGAAAACGGCGACGAACCCGTAGGCCACGCCTAATGCGCATTGTCGCGCAAAGAGTAAAAGAAGCATCTGTCAGTGTTGATGGCCGTCTTGTGGCGGCCATCAACACTGGTATCATGGCCCTTGTTGCCTTTGGGCAAGAGGACGGGCCAGAATTTCGCTCTAAACCGGCATTTACGGGCATGGCCCGCAAACTGGTGGGGCTGCGCATATTTCCCGGCACGGGCGAGAATGCCCATAAGTTCCACCTTTCATTAGACGAAATCGGTGGTCAGATATTATTTGTGCCACAATTTACCCTCTACGCCGATTGCCACAAGGGCCGTAGGCCCTCCTTTACCGATGCAGGCGACCCCGCTTGGGCCAAAGACATGTTTACGGATTTCGTTCAAATGGTTGACGAAACTTGCGCCGTCAGCGTATCGTCAGGCATCTTCGGAGCCGATATGGATGTGCGCCTTTGCAACTGGGGGCCTGTGACCATTATTCTGGACTCTGCCAACCTGTTTTCCCGTTGAAGCGTCTGTTGCCTTACGGAGGAAATACAGCCATGTTTGAGCTGAAGGCGGAATCACACACCAATGTCACGGTACTACGGTATTCCGGCAATCTGCTGATAGGCGACGTGGCCGAGTTCAGCAAACAGCTTGAAGACCATTTGCTTGCGCCGGGAATACGTGAAGTCGTTCTTGACCTGAGCCATGTAGAAAAAGTGGACACTTCAGGGCTGGGAGTGCTGGTAAGCGCCAGCACAAAGGGCAGAGGGCGCGGACGCAGACTAGTACTGCTGATGCCTGCGCCCCATGTGGCAGAACTGTTGCGCAAGGCTGAAATTGAGGGGTTTTTCCCCACATTCGAGAGCGAAGAAGAATTGAAAGGCTATATTCCCGATACTGCTGACTAACAATATCACGGGTATGCCCTTCGGCCCGACGGATGGTGCATGGTGCAATACTATCTGAGGCATTACTTCAATCCCGATTTCGATTATCTCAACCTTAAGCCAGGTGGAGATAACGGTACTACCGACGTGTACAGTCTGGGCTATGTCCAGAATGTTATCGCCGGTCAGGTTCTTGCGGAGATTATACCGCTAGAATCTGCCAGAACGGGGTATGACACGCGCTTTGTTCTCGACAAGGCCGTTTTTCCCATGGGCGGCAACACCCGTGTTGATCCGCGCTATCCCAACTATCTGCTTGCTTCTGCCAAGGGTTATGTTTTTTACCTCAACGGCAAAATTACCGTCAAAACCCTGCTCAACGTGCGTCAGGACGTTAGCTTTCAGACCGGCAACATCTTTTTTGTGGGTGATATGGCCGTGCACGGCTCTGTGCGCGCGGGGTTTTCCGTACAGGCAAACAACGTGCGCATCATGGGCATGGTTGAAGGCGGCGTGGTACGCGCCCGGCGCGACCTTTTGGTTGAAGGCGGCGTGCGCGGCGGCGCGGGCAAGCACAGCAAGGTTGACGCGGGCGACAAACTCATGAGCCCGTTTTTAGAAAGCGTAGAGGCCCGCGCACGCGGTAACATGGTGATAGAAAAAACCTGCCTGTACAGCACCATTTACGCGGGCAGTAATCTTGTGGTGCGCGACAAGCTCTACGGCGGCGTTGTCAATGCCTACGGCAGCGTGTATGTGGGTGGCCAGCTGGGCAACAAGGCGGCGCTATCTACCAAGGTGTACCTTGGTTACGACCCTCTGAGCATTCGCCAGCTGGAAAAGATCGACAAAATCATTGCCCAGCTCTCGCAAACCATCACCCACCTCAATGCCATTGCCGGTCATCTGACACCTGAAACCAACGATGCATCGCGCAAGCTGCAAGCTATGCGGCTGCAACGCAGACAGCTCATCAACAGGCGCGACGAACTGTGGAGCAGGCTGGCGCAGGACGAAAGCTACATGCAAAACTGCCGTCTGCTCTGTCAGGGAACCGTATACCCCGGTGTAGAAATTTCCATCGGGCGTGCATTTATGGTGGTGGACAAAATCTACCAGTGCACGCTGTTCCGCCTTGTTGATAACGAGATTATTTCGGAACCCATGCAGCCCGCACAGATGAGCAAGAAACGATGACTCTGCCTCAGGCGCCGTGCTTTACGGCGGTCTTTTCCCACCATAGCGGCACAGAGGTGCAACCGGGCCAAACGCCAGCCCATGCCCATGCCAGAGCATCTGACGAAAAAGCTGCGACTAGCCCTGCAACCAACGCTATTCCCCATGCTGTGCCCAATGATGTAGAAGTGCGGCTGGGCGACCGTGTTTTTCAGATGTTGCACCCCGGCGGGCCAGAGAGGGAAACCGCTGTTGTGGATGGTCAGATGCAGGAGCTGCAAACCCGATGCCTGCCAGTGCTGCTTGGCTGCGGCCTTGGGCATGCCCTTGCGCGAGTGCTGCAAAACACCGCTGGCCCCGTTGCCGTGGTGGAAAAAGAAACCGAACTGCAATCCATCACCCATGTGCTGCAAAACCTGCCCGCTGATCAGGCGCAGCGTATTACGCTTATCACCAGCCCGCAGCCGCAAGATGCGCTCATAGAGCTCACCCACTGGCAGATGCGCAACGGCGGCATGCGGTTGCTGCCCCTGACCCTGCCCTTTTATCTGCGGCTTGACCGTGGCTATTACGGCGGTCTGCAAAAAGAACTGACGGCCAGCGCCAGATTCGACTTTTGGAGCAAGGCCACCGGGCCCCGCTTTGTGGGGGCCAGCCCCCGCGTTCTGCTGCTGACCAGCAAGTATTTTCTTATGGGTGAGCTTGAGGGTGCGTGCCGCAAGCTGGGCATTGAACATAAGCTTGTCGTTTTGCACGATGATGCCGTGGCCCGCACCGATTTTGTGCAGCAGTTGCTTGAGGCGGTCATTTCGTTCAGGCCAGACTGCTGCATTACGCTCAACCACATGGGCGTAGATGTGGAAGGCGTGCTGATGGATCTGCTGGCGCGCTTGCAGCTGCCCCTTGCCTCGTGGTTTGTGGATAACCCCCACCTTATCATCCACCTGTACTCGCGCTGCGTAAGCCCTTGGACAACCCTGTTTACGTGGGATTCAGACAATATTCCTTCGTTGCGGGCTGCGGGTTTTGAGCATGTTTTTTACCTGCCGCTGGGTACAGACCCCGACCGCTTTCCTCCCTCCAAGGGGGCATCGGCCCCTGCGGCCTGGAAGGCAGACCTTTCATTTGTGGGCAATTCCATGGTGTACAAGGTTGGCGGCAGGCTCAAAAATGGCCGTTTTCCCCGTGCCCTACTGCTCATGTTTCATGCCGTTTCGCGCGAATTTATGGAGAGCGACCAGCGGTCAGTGGCTGATTTTCTCAAAAATTACCGGCCAGATGTCTACGCCCACTATCAGGAACTGCCCGATAACGAGGCCAAGCTAGCCTACGAAACAGCCGTTACTTGGCAGGCCACCCGCCTGTACCGCAATGGCTGTGTGCGCCGTCTGCTGCCTCTGCGCCCCCTCATTGTGGGCGACGCGGGCTGGAAGGTGGAATTTCGCCACGAGGCCCAGCAACCACGCTATATGGATGCCCTGAGCTATTATCACGACCTGCCGCTGTTTTACCCCCAGTCTGTCATCAACTTCAACTGCACCAGCAAGCAGATGAAGGGGGCCGTGAACCAACGGGTATTTGACGTACCGGCTACGGGCAGTTTTGTGCTTACCGACTGGCGCGAGCAGATGGATCAGCTTTTTGAACCGCACGAAATGGCCTGCTATCGTGAGCCGGAACAAGCCCCAGACATGGTGCGCCATTACCTCGACCATCCGCAGGAGCGGCAGCGCATTGTACAGGCGGCGCGTAAGCGCGTGCTTTCCTGCCACACTTGGCAGCACAGGCTGCAAACCATGCTCCAACACATGCGTGAGATTTACGGAACTCCTTCGGCCCGTGGCCCTGTCAGGGGCTGACCATGGCGGCTGATCCGATTTTGGTGCTGCAATTGCACCGCATGGGCGACCTGATCCTGACCTTTCCACTATTGATGCGTCTGCGGCAGCTTTGGCCGCATAATCCTTTGTGGGTGGCGGCCGAGCCAGCTTTTTTTGAGCAGCTCATGCCGCTGGCCCCCGATGCCGTATTTTTCCCCTCTTCACACTGCGGGGTTCTTGCGCAGCGCAGCTACGCCGCAGCCATAAACCTGAGCAGCAGCCCTACCGCAGCCCAAACCATGGCCCAGCTGCAATCGCCCCTCAAACTGGGGCCAGTGGCTAACGGTACAAACCTGCATATTGAGGGCTTCTGGCAGCTCTACCGCACTGCCCTTACCCAAAACAATCGGGCCAATGCCTTTCACTGGGCCGACCTGCACCTGCTTGATCTAGCGCCTACCCCCAACCTTTCTTCTGTGGGTCATTCGCGCCCTGCACCCGCAGGTACGCGCCGTGTGGGGCTGGTACTTGGGGCCAGCGAGGCCGCCAAGCGCCCGGATGCCGGATTTTGGGCGCGTCTTGCACTGCGGCTGGCAGCAGCCGATCTGACACCCGTATTTTTGGGCGGCAAAAACGAGGTACAATTGGGGCAAGAGGTGGCGCAACGCACGGGGCTTGCTCAGGCCAACCTGTGCGGCAAGCTGACACTGCGCGAGCTGGCGGCCCTCATGAACACGCTGGACCTGTGCGTAACCCCAGATACCGGCCCCATGCATCTGGCCGATTTTCTTGGCGTGCCGGTTCTCAATCTTTCCATGGGCCCTGTGCACGCCCGCGAAACTGGGCCCTCTGCGCCCGGTCAGTGGGTGCTGCGCGCCGCCATGAGCTGCGTTGGCTGCTGGCAGTGCACACGTGGAAGGCTGTATTGCAAGCAGGCCTTTTTGCCAGCACCTGTAAGCACAATTATTATTCAAATTCACAAAGGCCTTGCGGTCGCCAGCTCTCCCGCCATTACCCCAGCCAAAGGGCTTGCCCTGTACCGCACGGGGCGCAATGCCCTTGGCCTGCATACCCTCAGCCGGGTTTCGGCCACTCCAGAGCCGTCGTGCCGCCCTCTGCTAGAGGACGTGTGGCAGGCGGCCTTTCTGTATTTGTATGACGCTACGCAAGAGCCCCTACTACGGCAAAAACTTGCATTGTTACGCTCTACATACCCCAAGCTAAGCCAAAAACTGGCAGAGCGCATAGCCAGACTTTGCTCCATTTGCGGCGACCACCTCAAGCAACGCAGCTCATTGCCCGTAGACTTTTGGCGCAGCCAGCCGGGCATGATGCGCCTATTTACAGGCTACTTGCATATGTTTCTTGAAAATACCGGTTTTAGCGATCATGGCTGGCGCGTGGCAGTGCAACGCCTAGCTGCGCTTGCCCCACTTTTTGCCACCCCAGCCTGACACGGCAAGTATTGCCCTGTTGCCGCAAACTGATATTTTTAACATACTGAATTTACATACTTAATAATTTTGGAACACTCCTTGTATAGCTCTGTGCGCAAGGAGTGAACAATGCAGATTCTTCCCACATTTACAAGCCGCAGCCAAACCCTTTGGAATGCCGCTAGCAACAACCTGCAAGACGATGAGCATACGTCCTCGTTTCTCGACGTTCT
>CAYPRZ010000162.1:0-6173 GCA_964413315.1 uncultured Desulfovibrio sp.
TGCCTTTTCATTCAACTTTGAGGGTGTTGCACTTGCAAGTTGAATCCGCCAAACTAAAAAAGACAAGAAACGACTGAAACGTTTCAGTCTTACAAAAACTCCCGCATCTGCCATATCTCCTCCAAACCTTTTAAGGAGGAAACATGGCAGGGAACAATTTCAGCACCAGAAACATGGGGCACGACGTTTCAGACCAACCGCGTTTGAGCAACGGGCAATTCACCTTTAAAGGTTCTGCAACAGCAGCAACCATACCCTCCCACAGGCAACAAACAGCGCTTGAGACTCCCATGCCCGTTTCGCAAAATGCCCCGCTGGAGGAGCGCATGTATCCGGCCAGCGTTGCTGACGTAGTAAAAAAGCACGCTCAGGGCGACCACTCTACCTTGCAGCAATATTCTCCCGACCCGGATGCGGCTGTTCCCTACTATCGCATGGGGGTGAGGGAACTCAGACTTCCTGGCGATAGAGGCAAAAAAAATGTACGGGACGAAAGTTCCGCTCTTCAACTTACACTATGACCACATGCACTTTGTGGGCAGTGAGGGCAGCAATTTTGGCCTGACCGGTTCTGGCGAATTTTCTGAATCCGCTGAAGACTTAAAAAAATATCAGGTCGAAGCCCCCAAATACCGCAAGGAATACATAGACAAGGCAAGGCTCGATGTCGCTCAAGAAAGAGAAAAAAATAAGTGGGACACCGCGCTCAACCAAAATTTCATCCCCCCGTTTTACGACGCCGTGGTTCACAACTGCCAGCACTACTTTGCCGAAGTTCTCCAACAGGATCAAAAATACGAAACCAGAGAAAAACCGCTTGTACTGCCTTAAAAAGCAGAAAACATTGTCAGCGGCAACAGGCTAAATCCCTTGAAAACTCGTACTTTACGGCCTTATGCATGGCAATAAAAATATTTGTTTCCACATAATCCGCATCCCATAGTAAAGCCCCCGGTCATCGCATCTGACCGGGGGCTTTCTGCCTGCCCTAATGCACCACCTTCATGCCAATGCCAATTCTTATTCCGTTTTTTGGGTCCGAGTTGGCGCACTGTCAAAATTGCCGCACTCCCCACTTATCGGATATCTTTAACAATACAAATTTACTAAAAAAATTAACAATGGCCGCAAAATTGCATACCTCTGAACAGGTTAGCCGCGCTCATACGCGCACCGAAAGCAAGCGAGGATAGCATGACACCGATCATCTGGTTGATGGGACTTTCCGGTAGTGGAAAAACCACCCTTGGCTCACTGCTGCGCCTGTATCTCGATGGACAGGGCATTGATGCCGAATTCATTGATGCCGACAGCTTTTGTCGCAGCAAAGGTCTGAGCACGGGAACCCCCCAGCAGCGCGTGCGCAATACCGATGCGCTACGCGACCATGCGCTGAACTTGCAGGCCAGCGGTAAGGTGTGCGTGGTGGCCGCCGCCACCCCCTACGAGGGCATGCGCCAGACCAACAGAGAGCTTTTGCCCAACTACCACGAGGTATGGGTGCGCTGCTCGCTGCAAGCCTTGGTGCAGCGCGATACCAAGGGCCTGTATGCCAAGGCCGAACGCGGCGACCTGCACGCGCTCGATTCAGTTTTTGACGCCTTTGACGAACCCCGCAGCCCGCATGCCATCATTGAAACCGACGTGTATTCGCTGGTGGAATGCTACGAGCAGCTGCGCGACCTGACGCTCGACGCCCTTGCGCCCCAAAGCGACTGGCACGACGAGCAGCGGCGCATGTTGCCGCAGGTATCGCAAGGGGCGTTTACAAATGCCGCCATAGCCCTTTAACAGGGCGCACCTGACAACCTGCATAGCCAGGTTCGGCGAAAGATGCCGCGCAGCACATGCCCTTGAGCATGGGTTGCGCGGCATCCTACATTTGCGGCACTGGCCCACTCTGGCCGAATTTTACCCAATATTTACAGTGAGATCAGATTTTTGTCCTTTATTTACGCAGGTTACAGCCCAGACGTGCCGGAAAACTGCTGCGAGATAAAGGTGGCGTAGTCGTCTGTCATGCCAGACACAAAGTCCAGCACGCGCAGATAGGCCATGTACAGGCTGTCCTCCTTGCTGGGGGCGTTGGCCCCCATGAGCGTGAGGGCGCGTGTTGCCTGATAGCTCATGAGATCATCCCTAGTGTAGTTGAAGCAGGCAGGAATAAACACGTCCAGCAGGCGGCGGTAGAGCGTGTATGTGCCTATCTCCAGCGCAGTTTTTTGCGGGTTGTTCATGATCTTGCTGTTAAAAACCCGCCCGGCGGCGCTCATGAAACCTGCCACATCGTCGCGGGCGTGGTTCAGCAGGCTGCCCTCAAGGCTGCCCTGCATGATGGCCTCGTAATTGTCCATAAAAGTCTGCGTGAGGGACGGAATCATGCGCCCCATGGCCGTGGTGCGCAGCATGCTGGTACGCCTGCGGTCAGAATCCATGGAATTTAGCCGCGGGTCGCCTAGGCACTGGGCGTCGAGCAGCGGCGCCATGGCCTCCTTGAAGTCGGCGTAGGAGATGATGCGCAGCTCGCGCGCGTCTTCCATGTCGATGATGCGGTAGCAGATGTCGTCTGCCGCCTCCAGCAGGTACGAAAGCGGATGCCTGCGCCAGCCACCTCCGCTGGCAAGGCCCATCTCGCCAAAAATTTCGGCAAACAGAGCCCGCTCTGCCGTGTAAAAGTTAAACTTGCTCTTACCCACGCCCTGCGCCTCGTAGGCCGAGCGCGGGTACTTTACCAAGGCGGCAATAACAGGAAACGTCAGCCGAAAACCGCCGCGATCCTTGTTGTTCTCAAGAGCGTTGATAACCCTGAATCCCTGAGCGTTGCCGTCAAAGGCTGTAAAATCAGCCCATTCCGCCGGTTGCAGGTTTTTGAAATACTGTTCCTTATGGCCGGAATCCTTGAACCAGTCGCGAATGGCCACTTCGCCCGCGTGCCCAAAGGGTGGATTGCCAATATCATGGGCAAGGCAGGCTGCCTGTATGATCTGCCCAAGGTGGTCGGGCGTATAGTCTGGCGGCAGGTCGCCGCGCTGGCGCAGGGCAGCGCCCACACCAAGACCCAGCGACCGCCCAACGCAGCTTACCTCTAGCGAATGGGTAAGGCGGTTGTGGATATGATCGTTGCGCACCAACGGGTGCACCTGCGTTTTTCTTGCCAGCCTACGAAACGAGCTGGAAAATATGATGCGGTCGTAATCCGCCAAAAAAGGATTGCGCCCTTCTACCAGCGGATCAAGCTTTACGCCTGCGCTGTTTTTGCGGTTGGGGGCCAGCAGCAATGCCCACTGCTCCATGAATGTGCTCATAATGCCTCCTCCACTGCATGTACGGCATGCGTGCCGCGCCCGCAAGCCGGGGCGGCAGATGCTTTTCTTTTGCTGCTGGCCTTGCTAGTCTTGCGGCACGTTTTCACCATACCCTTCCGCCAGAAACATGACGGAAGCAAACCGTGCAGCAAGGCCCGCCATGACCAATTCACTTTTTGACACATCCCTCACTGCCCATTTGGAACTTTTCAGCACCTTGCAGACCGTGCGGCCTGCGGTGGAGGCTGCGGCAGAGCGGATGAAGGCCGCCATCGCGGCGGGCGGCAAGGTGCTTATTGCCGGCAACGGCGGTTCGGCGGCAGATGCCCAGCACTTTGCGGCAGAACTTGTGGGGCGCTTTCAGTGCAACCGCAGGGCGCTGGCCAGCATTGCCCTGACCACAGACACCTCAAACCTCACGGCCATTGGCAACGACTATGGCTTTGACGCGGTATTTTCCCGTCAGGTAGAGGCCTTGGCCCGCCCCGGCGATGTGTTTGTGGGCATCTCCACCTCTGGCAACTCGGCCAACATTATTGCCGCAGTCAACGAGGCCCGCACTCAGGGCATAGCCTCCATTGCCCTGCTGGGGCGCGACGGCGGCAGGCTTGAATCGCTGGCCGACATGGCCGTGGTGGTTCCCCATCAGGTGACTGCCCGCATTCAGGAAGCCCACATCTTCATTCTGCACCACTGGGCAGATGTGCTTGAACGCGCCGTGGCGCAAAAATAACACCAGCCGCCCATGCCGCGCGGCTGGCTTGCAGTGACCTTTTGGCAGTAACCGCAGGGCTGCGCCCTGAATAAAAGCCCGCAACGAGGTTTGCCATGGATCAGCAGAACGTCGCCCAGTTTCTTGTTTCATGCCTACGGACCGAGGGCGTTAAATACGTCTTTGGCATTCCCGGCGAAGAAAACATCAAGTTTGTGCGCGCTGTGGCCGCTTCGGGCGACATTCGCTTTATTCTGGCCCGTCACGAGCAGGGCGCTTCGTTTATGGCCGACATTTATGGCCGCCTGACGGGCAAGGCGGGCGTGTGCACCGCCACCCTTGGGCCGGGGGCCATCAACCTGCTGTTGGGCGCGGCCGACGCGCAAACCAACTCAAGCCCGCTGGTGGCCATATCCGCCCAAGTGGGGCTTAAGCGTATTTACAAGGAATCGCACCAGATTGTTGACCTTGTGGGCATGTTTAAACCCGTGACCAAGTGGGCCGACACCGTGCTTACCCCGCAGGCCGTGCCCGAAATGGTGCGCAATGCCTTTCAGGTAGCGCAGGAGGAACGCCCCGGCGCGACCTATCTTGCCATTCCCGAAGACGTGGAAGCAGCCCCCATGCCCGCAGCAACGCCCCTCAAGGCAAGCCCCTGTGCCAAGGCCATTCCCTCGCCCGCCGCCGTAACAGAGGCCGCGGCCCTGCTGCGTTGCGCGCGCAAACCGGTGATCATGGCCGGGCATGGCGTGGCCCGCACGGGCAATGCCGCTGTGCTGGCCGCCTTTGCCGAGCGCTACAATATTCCCGTGGCCACCACATTTATGGGCAAGGGTGTTATCAGCGACCGCAGCCCCCAATCGCTGGGCGTCATCGGCTTTATGCGGCACGACTACGAAAACTGCGCCTTTGATCAGGCCGACGTTATTCTTTCCATCGGCTACGAATTGCAAGAATTCACGCCCATGCGCATCAACCCCCGCTCGGACAAGCGTATCATCCACATCAATACCTTTATGCCCGATGTGGACGCCCACTATAACCCCGAAGTGAGCATCATGGCCGATGTGGGCCTTGCGCTGGCGGCGCTGGCCAAGGCCCTTGGGGCGGAGCCGCTGCTCTCTGCAGGGCGCGGGGCAAGAATTCGCGAGCTTGTGGAGGCAGAACTTGCCAAGGGCCGCGCGAGTGACGCATTCCCCCTCAAGCCGCAACGCATCGTGAACGACATTCGCGCCGCCATGGGCGACGAAGATATTGTGCTGGCCGACACAGGGGCCATTAAAATGTGGATGGCGCGCCTGTACCCCACCTACGCACCCCTGACATGCATTGTTTCCAACGGCCTTTCCACCATGGCTTTCTCCCTGCCGGGTGCCATTGGCGCACACTTGGCGCACCCCGACCGCAAGGTACTGGCTGTCATGGGTGACGGCAGCTTCCTTATGAATTCGCAGGAAATGGAAACCGCTGTACGCGAGAATATCCCGCTCAAAATTTTGGTGTGGGTGGACGACAGCTACGGACTGATCAAGTGGAAGATGGACATGGAATCTGGCTCA
The DNA here is from genome assembly GCA_964413315.1 of uncultured Desulfovibrio sp. Lineage (GTDB taxonomy): Bacteria > Desulfobacterota > Desulfovibrionia > Desulfovibrionales > Desulfovibrionaceae > Desulfovibrio. Next base: position 5,577 of record CAYPRZ010000162.1, read on the forward strand.
CACGACTGCGTGGATTTTGGCAACCCCGACTTTGTGGCCTATGCCGAAAGTTTTGGGGCCAAGGGCTACCGCATTGAAAATGCCGCCGAGCTTTTGCCCACGCTGCAAAAGGCCCTGAACGAGCCCGGTGTGTCGCTGGTGGCCTGCCCCGTGGACTACAGCGAGAATATGGCGCTTATTAACAGCCTTGGTGAATTGACGCCTGCGCTGTGTGCGTTGGATGAGTTGTAGGGATTGCCTGCGGCGCTGAGTTTAACCGTCCGGCGGGGGTGTGCCCCTTTGATTTGCTGCCCTGCGGGCACACTATTTCGCCCTTCGGCGAAAGTTGGGACGCCTGCGCGGCGTGCGGCTCGCCTCTCCAGAGGGTGATGATTTGCTTCTTCTGCCCTGCGGGCACACTACTTCGCCCTTCGACGAAAGTTGGGACGCCTGCGCGGCGTGCGGCAAGGTGGGACCGGTTATGGGGCTGCGCCCCCTTCTCGGCCCCCCTTGCATCCCCCCCGAAGCACCCCCTAAGAGGGGTTTTCAATGTCCTTAGCCGTGCGAGGGCACGCGTCTTGTGCTGCGGGAGCTTCCTTCCCTCGCTACGCTCGCTCA
>CAYPRZ010000163.1:0-4692 GCA_964413315.1 uncultured Desulfovibrio sp.
TTGGCACACCCTTTGCCTATACAGATGCAAATGGCGCTGAATAAACGCAGCAACCATCAGCAAACTAAAACAACAAATGACGGCGCAACGTCACGTAAAGGATACTGATATGTATGGCTGCGGTATAGGAAGCACAATGGGCTGGGGAAGCGGCATGACACAACTTATATTTATGATTCTGGTCATTTCTCTGGCTGCTGTTTTTATCAGCAGAATGTTTCCGCAACAGAAAAAGAATATGGACAGTACTGACTCTCTGTCCATTCTTAAAAGACGGCTTGCTTCGGGTGAAATTTCGCTTGAAGAATACGAAAAGCTGAAAAAGTCCATCTGATCGACCAATCCCCAGATGGCATGCGAGGAGGAGAATAAATGAGCACATCGAAACTTGCCCTGATTATTGCTTCACTGGCTCTGGTTCTTGCTTGGGCTGTAACAACCCCCGCCGCCAATGCGGCTGAGATACAAACGGGCTCCTCATGGTGCGGCGGACATCAATCGAGAACCCACGGCCCCCACGGATACGGCTCCACCCGCTAGCGGCTGACCGCAGAGCCTGACCCAAACCACATCAATTACATTCAAAATATAAAGGACACACATCATGAAGACTTCCAAAATCGTCACCTCTGGCGCGGCCCTTACCCTTGCTATCTTTCTTGGCCTTGCGGGCGTTGCCTCTGCCCGGAACGGTGATGGGCAAGGCCCCGCTGGCATGGGCCCCGGCACAGGCATGGGCATGGGCATGGGTATGGGTATGGGTATGGGTGCCGGTATGGGCCCCGGCATGGGAATGACCAACGAACAGGCCACTGCCATGCAGCAACTGCATCAGGAATTTGCAGAAAAGATGCAACCCACCTTGCAGCAGCACCACCTCAAGATGGCCGAACTGAATAATCTTGCCGCTGCTGGCGTAAAGCCTGACGATGCCCGCGTAAAGGCTGCCCAGAAGGATCTGCGCGACATCGACGCCAAGCTGTATTCTGCCCGCGCCGAAATGCTCAAGCAGATGTCTGACAAGGGTATTCCCTTTATGGCTGGCCACGGCATGGGGCACCGAATGGGTATGGGCCGGGGCATGGGTCACGGCATGGGTCACGGCATGATGGGTAATGGCATGATGGGTAATGGCGGCTGCCCCGGCATGGCCAACATGACCAACACCACTGCCCAGCCCGCTGCCACAGGCAACAAATAGGCACTACGGTTTACGGCGCGGCAACTGCCAGCCGCGCCACAACGCCCCCGCAGCCATCTGGATACGGGGGCGTTGCTGCGTGGAGGCTCTGGGTAGCGCCTAGGCATGCCATAAAAAAAAGCCGCCAGCTTCTGAAAAGCAGACGGCCTTGCCTACAAAACAAAACCGCCGCGAAACCCTGATCTCGCGGCGGTTTTTTCTGGGCGGCTAGCTGTTGTAGTCGCCCCTGTTAAACTTGAATTTTTCCGTCGCGGTCATTACGTCAAGCTCGTTGACCAGTGAATCAAGACCTGTATTCTGGCCGCGCACGGCGGCGGTGTTGGTCTTGAGAGCGGCAACCTGCCCGTCTATTCCCTGCAAAAGGGAATAGGCTTCGCGCAGTGATCCGCCCTGCCCCGACGAGCCCAGGGCATTAACGTATGAATCCCACATATCCAGTGTGCCAGAGGCCTGAGAGAAGGCGCTTTGAATAACGTCTTCGTCAATATCAGTTGATTCTGTCTGGGTGGTACCCAGCAGCATTTGGCTGATCATGGATGCCTGCGTGGCCTGACCCGAAGCAGCAGTGGGAAACGCAGAAGTTGCGACGGCATTTTCAAGGCCCAACTGTTCGGTCAAAGCCGCCTCAAAACCACCCCCCTGCGCTGTCTGCGTGCGGGATGTACTTGAGGATTGGCTCTGCTGACGTAACAGCGCCTCAAGTTGGTCGTTGGTAACTTTCATGTCGCCTCCAGGGTTGGCGTACTGCCGTTGCAGAAAATGTGCAAAAAACCTGCCACAACAGCACTGAGCCGTAACAGGCTGATATTTCACAGCCCAGACCCAAGCAATGGGAAAAATTTTCCCTGCCCCTTTGCGGCGTTAGGCAAAAAGTCTTGTCTATTGTGACGAAAAAAACTACCATTTAATCTAGGTGAAGGCAAAGGATAAGGCTGCAACACCATAATTACCCCCCCCTCTGTCAGCCCCCCTATTCAGCCAGTCCGTTTATAAATCTGCCATTGAGGGGAACAGGAGTTTGCCATGAAGGAAATCAAGAAGATTCTTTGCGCGGTAGACCTTTCCGAACACAGCAAGGAAGTGGCCGATTATGCGGTGCTTCTTGCCAAGGGCCTCAAGGCCAGTGTGCTTGTTGTGTACACCGCCCCTTCCCTGAGCCAGTATGTGGGCTTCCATGTGCCGCCCAATACCATTGAAAACTTTGTGGGCGAAATTGTCACCGGCGCCGAAAAGTCCATGGAATCGTTTGTGGCCGAAAACTTTGTGGGTGTCGAAGCCAAGGGTCAAGTGCTTATTGGCTACGCGGCAGAAGAAATTCTTAACCGCGCCCGCGAAGAAAAGGCCGACCTTATCGTTATGGGTACGCATGGCCGCAAGGGCATCGACCGCATTCTGTTTGGCTCTGTGGCAGAAAAGATCGTCAAGAACGCCGACATGCCCGTGCTGACGGTGCGCCCCTCCGAGCCTGCCGAATAGCTCGCCCAGCCGCGCGCGCCCGCTCAACACCCTGTTTTTTATCTTTTTTCAGCCAACAAGCAGCTGCAGTGCAGCGGCTTGTTGGCTGAAACATATTAGTGTAAACAACCAAGCCATAGTGCGCTTTAGCGCTGCCCTGAAGCTTCGCCCTAGGGCGATACTGGTGGAGAAACCATGTCCGAGATCAGTGTGCGCCAGGAAATAATGGCCCTCAAGGCCTATGTTCCCGGCCTTTCCATTGCCGAGATTCAGGATAAATACAACCTGCCTCAGGTTATCAAAATGGCCAGCAACGAAAATCCGCTGGGCATGCCGCCCTTGGCCCGTGAGGCCGTGGTGCGCCATGCTGCCGGGGCATTTCGGTACCCACAGGGGAGCAACCCTAGGCTGGCAAAAGCACTGGCCGCTCGTCACGGTGTGGACGAGCGCCGCGTGGTTATAGGCAATGGCTCGGACGAAATCATTGATCTGCTTATTCGCATTCTGGCAGTTCCCGGCACGCACAACATTGTGTGCTTCAACCCCTGTTTCAGCATCTACCCAATTCAGGGGCGTATTTGCGGCATAGAAATTCGGCGGCAGCCTGTTGAAAAAGACTTTTCGTTTGATTTTGCCGCCCTGCTGAATCTGGTGGACAACAACACGCGTATTGTGTTTGTAACCACGCCCGACAATCCCTCTGGCTACTGCCCGCCCCGTGCGGCAGTTGAGGCCTTGGCCAGCGAGCTGGCGCAAAAAGCCCCCGATTGTCTGCTTGTTGTGGACGAAGCCTATGTGGATTTTGCCGATGACGAAAAGGCCGCATCCATGCTGGCGGGCGGCATACTGCCCACCAACACGGCGTTTATGCGCACGTTTTCCAAAAGCTTTGGGCTGGCTGGCATGCGCGTGGGCTACGGCATTTTGCCCGACCATCTGGCAGACTATCTCTGGCGGGCACGGCTGCCTTTTTCTGTCAATATTCTGGCAGAAGAAGCGGCTCTGGCCGCTTTGGACGACCACACTTTTTACGATGCCACGCAACAGACCGTGCGCACTGGCCGCAAAGAGCTTTCCGACGGTCTTGCGGCTCTGGGCTGCACGGTTTGGCCAAGTCAGGCAAACTTTTTGATGTTCGGCATGCCAGAGGGTGCGCCCAGTGCGGCGCAGTGTTTTGAAACCCTGCTTGCGCGCGGCATCATCATTCGGCCCCTCAAAAGCTACAGCCTGCCCGACCTGTTGCGCGTAAGTATTGGCAACCAACAGGAAAATAAGACTTTTCTTACTGCCATGGCAGATTTACTGGGGGCAAAGGCCGCCCAAGCCGGAGTAAAAGCATGAGCGCCAGACTGCCCGTAGTAACCCTTGACGGCCCCGCAGGCGTTGGCAAAACAACCCTTGCGCGACGCGTGGCCGAAGGGCTGGGACTTTCTTACCTCGATACCGGGGCCATGTTTCGCTGCATGGCGCTTAAACTGGGAGCGGGGGCAGAAACCCTGCCCGAAGAAGAACTGCGCACCCGCTGTGCACAGTGGAAGTTCACCCTTACGGGCCTTGGCCAGCAGTCTACGCTGTTCTGCAACGGCGAAGCCGTGCGTGGCGAGGTGCGCACCGAAGCTGTGGGCATGCTGGCGGCCCGCATAGCCACTGTGCCTGTGGTACGCGAGATTCTGCGCACCACCCAGCGGGCCATTGGCGAACACTCGCCGCTGGTTGCCGAAGGGCGCGACATGGGAACCGTGGTGTTTCCCGAAGCACGCTTCAAGTTCTTTCTCGATGCAGCGCCAGAGGTTCGTGCCATGCGCCGCCTGCACGACCTTGAAACACGCGGGCAAAGCGCTGACCTTGCATCACTTACCGAGCAGATACGCCAGCGCGATGCCCTTGACCGCAACCGTGCCGTGGCCCCGCTGCGCCCCGCGCAGGATTCGCTGATTATTGACACCTCGCATCTGGATATTGAAGGGGTGCTGGGCGTAATGCTGCACCACATCAACGTGCACGGTGGCACGCAGAGTCTGCGCAGCGCCTAACAA
>CAYPRZ010000163.1:4792-6154 GCA_964413315.1 uncultured Desulfovibrio sp.
GGCAAGTCAGTGGCGCATACAGCGCTCGACCACAAACCAGCCTCAGTTGGGGAGGATACAATGAGCAATCAATTGGATTACGAAATCAATAAGGAATTGGGCGAGTGCTACCTTTTCATGGGTGACTTTGACAAGGCCGAAGAATACTACCGCAAGGCCGCCAGCAGCAACTCGCAGAGCGCAGCGCCCTTCTTGGGCTTGGCCACCGTGGCCGTGCAGCGCTCCCAGCTGGACAAGGCGCTGGTGCTGTACCAGAAGGCCGCCGCCGTGGAAGAAACCGACAAGGCCCTGTGCGGCATAGGCCTTGTGTACATGGAACAGGGCGAACATCAGATGGCCTTTGACCACTTTGCCCTTGCCCTGAAGAAATCCAGGGAAAACATTGTGGCTCTGAACTGCCTTGTTCGCGAAGCTTACCAGCTTGGCTGCGTTGAAAACGCGCTGCCCTATCTGGAAGACACCCTGAAGGCTGGCGTTGAAGCCGAAGCCGTGCGCGTAACCCTTGCTGGCTGCCTGATTTATCTGGGCCGCGCCGAAGAAGCCCGTCAGCATCTTGAAATGGTGCTTGGTGCCAACCCCACCAACATCAATGCCAAAGAACTTTTTGACACCATGGCTGCCTAGGTTTGGCTTGGCCAGACTGTAGCCTGTACATACTCCCCTCCCCACATGATTTTCCGGCCCCTGGCAGGTGTCGGTGGCCGGAAAATCATTCCATGAGGGAAGCCACGCGCCGCTGCCGCCAATGTTTGCCACTGGCACTCAGGCACGGCGGCACGGAGCGACGGAAAAACCCCTGAAGCGATTCAGGGGTTTTTATGTTTGCAGACCCTATCTGCCAGACCTAGTGGCTGCGGTTATGCCGCCAGCCATGGGCCTAAAGTTTGCTGCGTATTTCATCGTAACTTTCGCGCAGCTTGGCAATCTGTGGATCACTTAAAGTCTGCACGCCGCTACGCGCCACAGCGCACATAAACAGCAAGGCTTCTTCTGCATCTGACATGCTGTTGCACACTATATCGTAGTATTCAGTGGGGTTTAACGGATCAATCTTGCTGGCGCTTTCTGCCGCCTGCCTGAATGTTTTAATAAAGACCTCGCACCGCTCGTGGCGTTGAATACGCCGCCCAAAAATCGGTAAGAGGGGCGTTTCGGCAACAGTGCCCACAAGCACACCGTCCACTTCCTTGACCAGAGTTTGACCGGCCTCTGCGCTACGGGCATTGAGCGTGGGTACATCATAGAGACATTCGCGCAGCACTAGGCGCACATCGGCAATACTAAACCGCCGTTCGCGCGATTTTTTAAATCGCGGTTTCAAGTTCAAAGTGCAACACCCAGTCCTTGGGTATTGGCGTCTTC
>CAYPRZ010000164.1:0-6146 GCA_964413315.1 uncultured Desulfovibrio sp.
CCTTGCACAACGCATACGGCTAGCCATCTGTGCACAGTCTTTTGTGCTTGAGGGGCATACGGTGAATGTAACTGTGAGCTTAGGCGTTGCGGTAAGCGATTCGCTAAATGTTGCCGGGCAACCAGTTTCTGCCGATGATGCGCTTTTACAGTTAATGATCAGGGCTGACAAAGCTCTTTATGCTGCAAAGGAGTCTGGCCGCAACGCGGTTATTGTTGCTGCCTAAGCGCATATAAATCTGCTCCATAGTCAACCTTGGCCGTACTGTGGCTGCCCGTAAAGCAGCACTTCTTGCAATCAGCCAATCAGCCAAAAAATAAGCCCCAGATGCATGTCGCGTCTGGGGCTTGAATATTTGAGGCAAAGAATTTGCCAGTCTGTCTACCACGCGGCCATAACAGCCTCGGTAGCCATGCGGATCATGGTCTCTGGTGCCATACCAAGGGCCAGCACCAGAGCTACAAGGCATACGCCTGCCATGCGTGCGCCAGCATGCGGCACGATGACCTGCGCGTTTTCTGCGGCAGGTTCCGTGTACACGGCCCGCACCACCTGCAAGTAATAGTAGATGCCGATGGCGGTATTGATGGCCGCTATGATCACAAGGGCCGTGTGCCCTGCCCGCCATGCGCCTGTGAGCAGCATAAACTTGCCCATAAAGCCCACAAAGGGAGGAATGCCCGCTAGGGCAAACATGCTTACGCCAAGCACAAAGGCTAGCAGGGGCGAGCGGCGCGAAAGGCCGTTCAAATCCTTGATGCTCAGGTTTTCTCCTTCAGTAGAAACAACGCAGAGCACAAGAAATGCCGCCAGCATCATAAACAGATAGCCCGTGGCATAATACAGTGATGTGGCAATGCCCCAGCCCTGAAGGGTGGCCATACCCATAAGAATGTACCCGGCATGCGCAATGCCCGAAAAACCCAGCATGCGCTTTACATCTGTTTGCACCAGAGCGGTAAGGTTGCCGTAACACATGGAGGCAATGGAAAGCCCCGTAAGCAGCAGGGCCATATGCCCCTCGCCGGGAAAGGCCAGCGCGCAAAACCGCGCCAGCACGGCCACAGCCACAATTTTGGGCATGGAGGCGATAAAGGCCGTGGTGTCGTTTGATGCGCCTTGATACACATCTGGCGCCCAAAAATGGAAGGGAAACACCGCCAGCTTAAACAGCATGCCGCAGAGCAGCATCATCAGCCCCACCAAGGCCGCCGCATTCAGCCCCGTAGGCTGCGCAAGGGCGGTGCGCATGGCGGGCAGTATCTGCTCAAGATAGGTGCTGCCCGCTATGCCAAAAATCCAGCTCATACCAAACAGCATGATGCCCGAAGCCGTTACGCCAAAAAGCATATACTTGATGGCCGCCTCCATGGGGGCTCGCATGCTGTCTGAAGGCGTACGCATGGGCACGAGCAAGTAGAGAGAATACGATGACAATTCAAGGGCGATAAACAGGGTAACCAGCTCAACACTGCTGGAAAGCAAGGTAAGCCCTAGCAGACTTGTAAGTAAAAAGAAGTAATATTCTGGTCGCATACGCACAGAAATGCCCTTGGTATCCGCACCAAAAAGCAGCATGAGTGTAAAGCCAACCGACATCACGCTTTTTACCATCTGCGAAAACAGGTCTACCCTGTAGGCTCCGTAAAACAGGGTTCCCTTGGCAAACAGGCAACTCACAGAGGTGGCCGCAAAGGCAGCCCCCACGCACAGAACCAGCAGACGCAGAGTTTGCGTGCGCGCTTCTGTGAGAGTCATGCAGAATGCCAGCAGGCAGCCCGCAAAAAGAACCAGTTCCGGTGCAAAAAGATATGCATTCATGCTTAGGCCTTTTGTCCTTGCTTGGGGTTCGGTCAGCGCGCAACAAGTTCCGCAAGGGCCAGAGCGCTTTGGGCATGGTAGCCTGTCTGCGCCAGCAGATGGTCAAGGCTTGGCCTCATAACCCGCAAAAACGGTTCTGGCGCAAGCCCAATCCAGAAAACAAACACCAGCAGCGGGGCCAGAGTTACGGCCTCGCGCCAGCCAAGATCGTACATACGCGACTGGTCGGGGTTGTTAGTGCCGCCCCAGATCACCCGTTGCAGCATGCGCAGCATGTAGGCCGCCGCCAGTATGGCACCCGGCACGGCGCATACGGCCACGATCTTGTTGTTGAAAAAAGCCCCAGCCAAAATCAAAAACTCGCCCACAAAGCTGTTGGTACCGGGAAAGGCCAGCGACGACAGCGAAAAAAACGTCAGATACGTTACATAGATGGGCATGAATTTGCCAAGCCCTGCGGCGTCAGAAAGCTCACGGCTGTGCGAGCGCTCGTACACCATGCCCACGCAGAGAAACAGCGCCCCGGTGGTTACACCGTGGTTGATCATTTGCAGCATTGCGCCTTCCAGCCCGCGTTGGTTGAGGGCAAATATGCCTAAGGTCACAAAGCCCATGTGGCCAACGCTCGAATAGGCAATGAGCTTTTTCATGTCTTGCTGGGCAAGGGCCGTCAGCCCGCCGTAGAGGATTCCCGCCACCGAAAGCCACTGTAAGGCCGGTAACAGGCCAATGGCCGCGCCGGGCGTAATGGGTAGGCAAAAGCGTAAAAAACCGTAAGTGCCCATTTTAAGCAGCACAGAGGCCAGTATCACCGAGCCAGCGGTTGGGGCCTCCACATGGGCCGCAGGCAGCCATGTGTGGAAGGGAAACATGGGCACCTTGATGGCAAAGGCGATGAAAAAGGCCAGAAATACCAGCAGTTGGAAGCGCTCTGAATACTGCTGCCCCATGAGTGCAGGAATGCTGAAAGTACCCTGGTTGATGTACAGGGCCACAATGGCAACCAGCAGAAAAACCGAGCCCGCCAGCGTATACAAAAAGAACTTGATGGAAGCATAGCCCTTGCGCGGCCCGCCCCATACAGCAATGAGCAGATACATGGGAATGAGCATTGCTTCCCACAGTACATAAAACAGCACCAAATCCAGCGCCATGAATACGCCAAGCATGGATGTTTCCATAACCAGCAGGCAAATCATAAATTCTTTGACACGGCTTTGTATGTACTTCCACGATCCCAGCACGCACAGCGGCATGATGAAGGTTGTCATCATTACCAGCAGCAGCGATATGCCGTCCACGCCAAGGGTGTAGTTGACGTTCAGGCTTTCGATCCACGGCTTGTGCTCTGCAAACTGGTACAGGGCGTATGTGGGGTTAAATTGCGTAAACAGCGGCAGCGAAACAACAGCATTGGCCAGTGTGACAAAGAGCGTCCATACCCGCACGGTGTTTTCACCCGGCAGCAGGGGCACAATAACAGCCCCTGCCAACGGCAGAAAAACAAGTATGCTGAGTATGGGGTAGCCCAAGGTGTTCATGCTCAGAAAATCCATCGCGGCGATCTCCTTTCTGCGCGGCTTACACAAAAGCCAGCAGCGTGAGCACCAAGGCCACCACAGCGGCCATGGAAATGATATTGATTTGCAGGCTGCCGCTTTGCACCACACGCAGCATGCCGCCAAGGGCGCGCACGCTGCGGGCCGTGCCGTCAACAACCGTATCTATGCCGTGCCAGTCAAACCACGACCAAAACCGCGCCGTGCGCATGAGCGGCACAATGCCTTGTCGGTTCCAAGCCTCACCCACGGCATTGTCCGCCGATTGCACAGGCTTGCGGGCAATCCAGTAAAACAGCCTGCCACCCATGCGGTAAAACCAGTCAAGGTCAAGGCTGATGCAGGGCTCTGGCGTAAGCTTTTTGAGCAGCAAAAAGAAGCCAACAGCCGTAAACAGCAGAATTTGCAGTGTTTCAGAGATGTGGGTTGCCGTGTACGGATCGTATTGGGCGGCAACGCTGGGGAAGGGCAGCATGTCGTACAGATAGGGTGTGTAACAGCCAATAAAGATGCACAAAAATGCCGCCATGGCCATGGCCACCTGCATGTTGCGCGGGGGATCGCCAGCGCGTTCCCATGTTTCTTGCGAACAGTTGTTTTTGCCAAACCAGATAAAGTACGGAACCTTCAGACCCGTGTGCAAAAACGTACCGGCAGAGGCCAGCGTGAGCAAAAATCCCGCCCAGTAGTTGTGGGCCTCAAATCCTGCTGCCACAATCATGGCCTTGGACACAAAACCGCTGAACAGCGGGAAGGCCGAAATGGAAAGCCCACCTACCAGCGTAAACACAAAGGTTTTGGGCATCTTTTTGTACAGGCCGCCAAGTTGGGTAAACTTGCTAACGCCCGTCATGTGCAGCACCGAGCCGCAACCCATGAACAGCAGGCCCTTGTAGAGAATGTGGGCAAAGGCATGGGCGCAGGCCCCGTTGATGGCCAGCGGCGTGCCTATGCCAACAGCGGCCACCATGTAGCCCACCTGACTGATAATGTGGTAGGCCAGCAAACGGCGGGCGTCGTTTTCAAGCACGGCATACACAACGCCGTACAGGGCCATGCACACGCCCAGCGGCACAAGAATCTCCATGCCCGCAAAGCTGCGTGCAAGCACATACACGGCTGTTTTGGTGGTAAAGGCGCACATGAATACCGCGCCGGTTACCGTGGCCTCGCCATAGGCATCGGGCAGCCATGCGTGCAGGGGCGGCACAGCCGCATTAAGAATAAACCCGGCCATGATCAGGTAGGTGTAGAGCTGCGGGTCGGCCACGCCAATGGGGCCAAAGCTCAGGTCTCCCGTGGCGCGGTAGCGCAGCACAAGGCCCGCCAGCAGCAGCAAGCCGCCAGCGGTGTGCACCAACAAGTACCGATAGCCTGAGCCCAGCGACTCTTTGCGCCGACGAAACCACACCAAAAACACGGACGAAAAGGCCATCAGCTCCCAAAACAGGAACAGCGTGAGGTAGTCGCCGCAAAAGATAACGCCCAGCGAGCCCGCAACGTATGTCCATGCCACAGAATGCTGTGCGGCTTCTTCCACATGTAGGCCATAAATGGAGCCGATCACGCACATGAGGGTCATGATGTAGGCAAACACCATGCTCAGCGCGTCAACCTTGCCGAATACGAGCTGCCATTTCATAAAGGGCACTACGCCATACACACCGTTGTGTCCCTGCATGAGCAACACCGCGCAAAAGGCCAGCACCGGCACAAGCACAATAAACATACGGCGCACGGCCCGTGGCAGCAGCGGCAAAATTACCGCGCCAAGCAACAGGATGGCAGAGGGGTGAATCCATTGTTCAGTCATCGTAATAATCCTCGCGGGTCATAATGCCCAAATGGCCGAACCACTTGGAAACGATGATAATCACAACGCAGGCCACAAAGCCGAACACGGCCCAGAATCCCGGTATGCGTTCCACAAAGGTGTGCACGTGCTCCTTGGAGACAAACAGGGCATCCCACACCACTAGCGCGGCCAGCACCGCCAGACACACGCGGATGGTAGCCTTGAGGCGGGCGCGGAAGAATTCGATAATGTTCACTATCATCCTGTCACCACCTTCACGAAGGACATGATGGCATCGGGGTAAATGCCAATGAACACAGAAACACCAGCCGCCACCAGAATGGGTATGACCATGCTCAGCGGGGCTTCACGAATGCCGGTTTCTTCGCTTGCTGGCCGTTTGCCAAAAAAGGCCTTGTAGGTCACAGGCGCAAAGTAGGCCACGTTGAGCAGGGTGCTTGCCAGCAGCACCAGCAAGATACCCATGGAGTGTGCGGGCATTTCCATAGCGCCCACCAGCAGCTTCCACTTGGTCACAAACCCGGCCACAGGCGGCGCGCCGATCATGGAAAGCGAGGCCACGGCAAAGGCCGCAAAGGTAAAGGGCATGCTGCGTCCAAGGCCGCTCATTTCAGAGATGCACTTTTTGTGCGTGGCCACATAGATTGCGCCCGCGCAGAAGAACAGCGTGATCTTTGAAAAAGCGTGGTTGGCAATGTGCACAATACCGCCCTGTATGCCGTCAACAGTCAGCAGGGCCACGCCCAGAATGATGTACGAAAGCTGGCTTACGGTGGAATAGGCCAGCCGCGCCTTGAGATTGTCCTTGGTCAGGGCAATGATGGATGCCGCCAAGATGGTAAAGGACACAAAGTAGGCCGTGGGAATGCCCAGATTCAGGGTTTTCATAAGGTCAGTGCCAAACACAAACAGCATGACCCGCGTAGTGCAAAACACGCCCACCTTAACAA
>CAYPRZ010000165.1:0-6137 GCA_964413315.1 uncultured Desulfovibrio sp.
TATTAGGCGCAGTCGTGCTTGTCCCAAGGTTCGCGGTTATCACGCTGGATAACCGATTCCATGCGCACAAGAGCTTCCTTGAGCTTTTTAATCTCATCGAGCTTGAGGTTGGGGTTCTTCATGGCCTGATAGATGATGCCGCCGGTGCAGTCTGCGCTGACAGGCAGATCAACGATGGTGGCAATGGTAACGGCAATATCCTGCGCGTTGACGGCGCGGGCAACGCTGCCAGCCTTGCTGTCCACGGCCAGACCGTAGAAAGCAAGCCCGTCAGCGGCGGCAACCACCACCAAGGTGCGGCGGTCGGCGGCTTCAAGGGCAGCGGCCAGTGCGGCCTCGTCACCCTGCACAACCAGCAGGGCATCTTCCGCGCCTTCAAGAGCGGCGGCTTCAACCTTATTGCCGCCCAGAGCCAGAGCCAGAGCTTCCAGACCGGTGCAGTCGGCATTGGCCAGCAGGGCCGCCTTTTTCTTCAGCTTGTCCAGCGCTTCAGAAGAGCCGCTGAGCGCAACAGAAGGCAGCACCACGAGAATTGCTTTCTTTTCAGCCATGATTTTTTCCTTGTCATCTGCCCCGCCTAGGCGGGGCTTTGCGTTTTATCGTGCCGGGACATTCAGGCCATTGGTGCGGCCCCCCTGCCCCGGCATAATGAATTAATCAACCAGATTGGGGTTTTCCATAATCTGGTAAATGGGCGCGCCTTCGGCATCAGCGGGCACAGGATTGCCGGTGATGTAGCAGAAGGTGGGCACGATGTCGGCCAGCCAGCGCGGGCGGGTATAGCGGTAACCCTTGCGGATATTGGGGCCACGGAACATAAGCAGGTTTTTGAGACTGCCGCAGCCAGATTCACCAGTGGGCAGACCGTAGCCGTGTTCGGCCATGTATTCGGGCTTGAGCACGTACACCACATCGCCAGCCTGCGCACCACCCATGCCAAAGACATGCGCGTCTTCCTTGCGCACGGCCAGCAGCACGGGGCGGTCGCCAGTGTCGGGATGCTTATAGTCAAGCAGGGCGTTGATAATGCGGTCACGCACGCTTTCGTAGTCTTCCTGCTCAACAATACCGCCGGGGTAACGGCCCTTGAGGTTCACGTACACAAACATGTAGCGCTGCGGCACGGCAAGCGACTTACTCACGTCAAGTACGTAGTTGAAACCTTCGGTTTCTTCGTAAATATCCCAGTAGTTTTCAGATTTCTTAGGCTCGTAAGAACACAGGCCCGCTTCCTTAAGGGCGTGGGCGGTGTTGAGAATGGGGCCAAGGGGCGTGGCGCCGTGGTCGGAACACACGCACATGACGGTTTCGTCACCCATGATGTCCATGAGGCGGCCAAGAAGACGGTCTTCCACTTCGTAGATGTAGCGTTCCATCTTTTCGGCCTTGGTGCGAACGGCATCATCCGTGCTGTCCAGTTCGCTGAGCCAGCCGTGGTAGAACCAGTCGATGGGGTGGGAATGCATGTAGAACAAATCCCAATCCGCATTGGCTTTGATAAGTGATTCAATGGTGTTCCAGAGCCATGCACTGTGAAAGTCCACCAGCTCGCACACGGTATCGGTGTCGATAATGCCGTGCAGGTAGGCAACCAGACCGATGTCGTTGGCCGTAATGTGCTTGGTAAAATCAATCTGCGCGGCGGCTTCGGCCGGGGCAATAAAGCCACAACGGCCAGCAATGCCCGAAATGTACAGCTTGAATTCTTCCGCATCGTCAGAAAGCTGCATGAGCTTGGCGCGGAACACGCCCTTTTCGGTGCGGCCATCGCCCTTTACGGTAAAGTCGTGCTGGGCGGGTTCGCTCCACTGGCCAAGCTGGATGGTAAAGAAGGCCTTGGCATAATCCTTTTCGGGGCACAGGGCCATGCGGTCATAGCCGTCGTCGCCGCTCTGCCACACAAGGCAATGCCATGTCTGGTCTTCAAGGGGCTCAATGGCTTCCTTAAAGTGCATGCGCACGTTCATTTCAAGGGGTTCGTCGCCTTCGGGCAGGTTGGCCCAGCCCTCGGCATCGTCAAACGTGCCCTGAGCCCCCATGGGGTAGAAATCTGTAGAGATAACGCTTTCAGAGCACAAAAATTCCTTGTGCTCGTTGCCGTGCAGAGGCCAGCGGGTTTCGGCCGGGCTAAGGCCCTCGCCCATGATCATCACGCCGTGCTGCAGTTTGGAAGGCCATGACATGGGGTAGTTGACGACAATGCACTTCTTGCCAGCCTTGTCCCACGCGTCCCAGATGGTCTCTGCGGTCAGAATGCTGGAGCCGAAAGCCTGCGAAGTTTCTTTGTAATCAAGGCTGTGGCCTTCGTGGTAGTAATAATAGTCTTCCACGCCGTGGGTGCGGGGCCATGCGCCCGTGCAGATAGTGGCCCATGACGGCGGAGTGACCGTAGGCAGATTGAAACCTTCGGGGATGTAGCTGCCCTCCTGCATGAACTTTCTGAAGTTATCGAGCCCCCCCTGAGCAAGCATTACTTCAAGCCTTTTAGGAATAAGGCAGTCGTAACCTATAAGGGCGGCGCGCTTTGCTTTTGCAGCCATGATTAAAACTCCTTGATAGTACCGACGGGCACTGTTGTGATTTAACGGCCCCCTTCTTTCAATTTGCATGCCAAATGATTCACAACTTCCCTAACCACGGTATTTCCTTGTCCGGCAAGGCGATTGCCTCATACGTGCCGTGGCGAACATGCACGAATGACATTTTTAGCGACAGATATGTCGTGTTTTTTGAATAAAACTGTTAACATACTGAATTTTAGATAGTTTCATCAAAAATTTATTTGTCGCAACACGCGACAACAATGCCGCGCATTCCGCCTACCCAGCTCCACATTCAAAATAAATTCAATAATTTCAGCATGGTGAAATTTGGCACACAGGATGCAGTTGGGCCGCTCATCACTTTGTGGATCAAACAAACCGTGAGGCGCCATGACTGCACCCCTGTCTGCTGCTGCACCCAGCACCACCCCGCTTGCAGAAAAACCGCTGCAAAGCCTTAGTGCCGTGCAGGGAAAATGGCGCGCCTTCATTGCCCCTTCCACCATTCATTACGCACCGCAACCGCTGCGCCCAACCCCATGCAGCGGCACAGGATACGCTTACCGCAGCACGGACGATTTTTTGCCCGTGCTCTGGCTTATGGTTCAGGCTGTAGCAAATGGATAACGTTTAACTTGGGAGGTTTTATGTCTTTGAAACGGAAAACCATTCTTTCCGCAGCAGCTCTTGCGCTTACATTGGGGTTGGCGTTTGGGCAGTCTGCTGAAGCAGTGGAATTCAAGGCTCGTGGCATCTGGTCGATGGGTTTTGGTGTGGGCGATTCCAGCCTGACCAAGGACGTGACAACCAACGGTGCAAAGCAAAAGGCCAACACCAACGATCAGTTTGTGGCGCGTCAGCGCGTGCTGCTGTTCCTTGATGCTGTTGCCTCTGAAAACCTGATGGGCAGCGTGCAGTTCAAGCTTGGCCCGCAGGATTGGGGCCGCGCTGGTCAGGGCTCTGCCCTTGGCGCTGACGGCACCATGGTTCGCGTTACTCAGGCCAACATGCAGTGGATGGTTCCGCAGACTGACCTGAAGTTCAAAATGGGCCTGCAGTATCTGGCTCTGCCCAATGCCGCCGGTGGCTCTGCCGTGTTTGACACGCAGGCAGCCGCAGTGGTGGGCAGCTATGCCTTTAACAAAAACGTTGGCCTCACCGCCCTGTGGATGCGCCCCTTTAACGATAACTATCAGGGCGGCAACTACCAGAACGTGCTCAGCAACGACAAGGCCGGTTATCTTGATAACATGGACCTGTTTGCCCTCACCCTGCCCCTGACCTTTGACGGACTTACGGTTACCCCTTGGGTCATGCCCGGCATGATGGGCCGTAACACCGGCAAGTTTGCGGCTTACAGCAACTACGGCCTCAACGATGGTTCGCCAGCAACCACCCTGCACCCTTATCTCAACAAGCTTGGCGGCGGCCACGGCCTTAACGTGACCGGCGTGTCCAACGCCTCCAAGGAATACGGCACGGTGTTCTGGGCCGGTCTGCCCGTTAAGGTTACCGCCCTTGAACCTTGGAACATCGAATTCGACACCAATTACGGCTATGTCGAACAGATGGGCAGCTTCAACGTTATGCGCCGCAACAACCCCAACGACGTGGTTCACGGCAGCACCAAGCGCGAAGGCTGGCTGGCCAAGGCCCTTGTGGAATACAAGCTTGACTGGGGCGTGCCCGGCATCTTTGGCTGGTACGCCTCTGGCGACGACGGCAACGTCAAGAACGGCTCTGAACGTCTGCCTTCTGTCTGTGCCTACGGCAACTTCACCTCCTTTATGGGCGACGGCAACCTCGGCTGGAGCCCCAACGTCAACTTCATGGACAAGTCCCTGTCCTACGCCGGAACATGGGGCATTGGCGCCCAGATTCGCGACGTCAGCTTTATTGAAAAGCTGAACCACACCTTCCGTGTTGCCTACTGGGGCGGCACCAACAGCCCTTCCATGGTCAAGTACATGGACCATTCCAACGCTTGGGATTCCACTTCCAACATGTTTGATGGCCCTTACATGACCACCAACGACGGCCTGCTCGAATTCAACGTGATTTCTTCCTACAAGATTTACGACAATCTTGAGATGAACGTTGAACTGGGCTACGTGGCCAACTACATGGACAGCAGCACCTGGAACAAGAGCTACCAGAACTTCGGCTCCTACTCCAAGCAGGATGCTTGGAAGGGTCAGGTAGTCTTCCAGTACAAGTTCTAAACATCCGGCGGTTCCTTCCTCCGATTTCATGCCTGCCGGCAACCCGCATACTGGTTGCCGGCAGGTGCTTTTTTGTGCGGCCCCAGCCCTGCTTTAGTGGGCAGCACGGCAGCATGTGCGCCGTAAAAAAGGGCCGCCGCTCCAAACAATGCAGGAGAGGCGGCCCTTATGGTACTGCCCGGCATATGGGCAGGCTCGGCAGTTATGGTACGGGGTTAACTTGAACAAGCACCTCGGTCACAAAGAGGGACTTGTTGTTGGTTGTCCAATAATCGGTAACATACCGTTCAAAGGAATCTGGGGCATGTACAAAATTGTTTTCAGTACACCATGTTTGCAGATTGCGGTAGGTCTCGCTGATGGTTTCGTGCGGACCAATGTGATAGCAACTTGCCATCAACGTGCCGCCAAATACCTGCAAATGCTCTGGCTTGCAGGGGCGCATGGGGCGCTGCAAAACCTGTATGGGCTGCTGCACGTTTGCCAGACGGTCTGCAACAGACGAATAATGTACAATCACCGGGCCTGCAATGTTATTGCCCAATGATTCAACAAAATTAGTAAATTCCATATTGATGATGGTAGACTTGATGTCCAGCAAGAACACCTCGTTATGACATAGTAGATGCTGGGGAGAAATATACTTCACCGAAACCTGCCGGGTGTCGTTGTCCAGCAGCATTTCGGCCTCGTGCAGCAGTTCAAGCCAGTCGTGGATAGATTCTGCGCGCAGCCGCAAAACTTCTTCTTCCTGCCGCAGGTCTTGCATCTTGGAAACAAACATACTGCACAGGGCATTGAGCGATGCGGCACTGTCTGCATCAAAGGCCGCGCGAATTTCCTCAAGCCGAAAACCCATCTGCTTGTAATATTTGAGCGGTGGCACCGAAAGTACGTCTTCGTGCGTGTAATAGCGATAATTGTTGGAGCCACGCAAGCGAGGAGAAATAAGCCCCAGCTTGTCGTAAAAACGCAGGGCTTTTTTAGAAATGTTTGATGTTTCACTCATTTCACTGATGGTATAGCGCCGTGAAGTCATTAAACGTCTCCTGAATGAAGTGCTCCCCCAATTGAGGACGCATTTCAATTGCAAGATGCGTTCCTTGTTACCACCTTTGCCCACGGTAAAAGTAATCTGCGGCGCAAGCCAAACATGCTGTTATCAACGCACACCTTGGCAGCACCTACAGCACCACCATACCAACAGCTTAGGCTGCATGCGCACGGCATTTTCCTTATGGCAAAAACACTGCCAAGTAATCCTGCAAGCTTAAATCTGTATCTGTTTTGTCTGCATTGCAAACATGCCGCGTTTATCAAGTATGCAGCGCAGCCAAACGTAGCCCAATTTTGTGACCGCCACATGCTCAAG
>CAYPRZ010000166.1:0-2933 GCA_964413315.1 uncultured Desulfovibrio sp.
GTATTGGAGTCATACAGCAGACCGCTGCGCACCTTACCGTGCACCTGCCACTGGTCATAGCGTTTTTCCAGTGAATCAAGCAGCTTGTCGTTGTCTGCCTTGTTGATGTTGGGGTTCAGCTTTCGTGCGGTGGCCATGGCTTGTTCCGCACTTTGGCGGTCTTGCAGCGCCATGTAGGCCTGCGCCAGTTCGCTGAACAGCACGGGCTCGTTGGGGTATTTTTCCGTAAGCCGCTCATAGGCCATTACAGCCTGATTATAACGGCCACTGTGCATAGAGCTACGGGCAAGATTAAGGTTAATCTCGTCGTCATCGGGTGCTTCGCGCAGCAGGCGCATATACATTTCGTAGGCAGAGGCATACTTGCCCTGCTGCATAAGCGCCGCCGCATCTGCCTTGGCAGAGCCCACAGCCGTGCGCAGACCGGGGGAATCCTCTGCGGCCATGCTGGGGATTGCCAACAAGAGAAGCAACAGCGGCGTAAGGGCGAAGCGGCGGCATACTTTAAGCAAGTCAGCAACAGTATTTATTGAATATTTCATATGGGGTTACCTGCTTGCCCCAGAAAATGTGCCTGTTTCAACTCTGGGTATAGGATCAGAGTCAGTTATCCGGTAGTTGCCAGATACTGACAGTCCCGATGATGTCATTGAGGCAGTGCCGCTCATGCTTCCTGAAAGCCCGCCCATTTCTGGGGTCGAAAAACCCGACACATTCAGATTAGAGCCGCTTATGCGACCAGAACCACCAGTAAGAGGCGCAGGAGCCCAGTCAGAGTAGCCGGATGTCATAGTGCCATTGCTCACAGCACCACTGCCAAGATTGACCTGAAAGCTGAATGACCCGATATCGTCGCTCACCAGCGATCCAGACACATTGGCAGTACCCAGCTTATTGAAACTCTCGCCCAAGGCTTGCGAAGCAAACTGGGTTTGCGCCAAGGTTGTAGGTGTTACAACCCCACCGCCTGCGGTAGTCGAAACAGGCGCAATCTGGGCCGTACTGGCGGGGGCAGAATCGCGGGCCGCTACGCTGCCCGACACAAAGTTGATGTCTGCCGGTGTGAGGGGAGAAATTGTGCCCTGTGGCAATGTAATCTTGAATCCAGAAGGAACCAGCACACCGTTGACATAGACCTGCTTGGTCGTGTTGGTAACATAAACAGTGGTCGTGCCGTTGCCCACCCGAACAGCAAATATGGTACCGCGTATGCCCACCGTGGCATCGGGCGTTACCACCGAAAAGCCCTCGGGATTTTTTTCAACAATCTTGCCGGTAATAAAGCGGGCAACCCCCTGCCCCATTCTGGCCCGAAAAGCAGGATTAGCGCCTTCTGCCACCACAGTTTCAAGGCTCAGGCTGGTGTTGGAGCCAAGAGCAACAGTAGTGTCGTCATCAAACAAAATCTGCGCACGCCCAGTGGCATCGGTGGTCAGCATATCCCTGTCGCCCACCGGGCTTTTCATGCCCAGCTCAACAGGCTGCCCGCCACGCTGCGCGGTAACTCCAGCTTTAAAGGAAATAACCTGCCCCACATCCTTGGCCGCGCACGTGCTTGCCACCAGCAGAATCAGGCACAGGGCCAGTAGCCCGCGCCTCAGCGCATAACGAATCATGGTTTCCCCCCCATAAAGCTGTATGTTCGTGTTTACTTGCCTTCCATAGTCCATATGCCCTCCCAGTCTTGGGGGGGCGACTGCGCCAAGGCAAGCGACCGCTCATGGTACAGGCCAAACAGGCGCACAGCAGGGTACGCTGCCGCAAGAGCGGCAAAATCGGCAACAGCCCCGGCAAAGTCGCCCTGTTCATATTGCAAACGGGCGGCGATCCATTGCGGCATGACCTGCTGAAAAACTTCATCCTTACCATGCCGCATGGGCCAATAGATGCTTACAGGTTTTGTCTTGCCCTTGACCCGCAGCACATCAAGGTGAACAAAGGCAAAGGCATCGCCACAGCCCTGCATCGTATGCTCGCTGACCACCACAGGCACGCCGTAACGCTTGCACAGCCCCTCAAGGCGCGAGGCAAGGTTCACGTTGTCGCCAATGAGCGTGTAGTTGATCAGGTCGTCAGAGCCCATGTTGCCAACATATGCCTGCCCGGTGTGGATTCCCGCCCCCATGGCCAGACGGATACCAAAACTGGCCTCAATTTCCACATTCAGGGCCTCTAGCTGCTCCTGCATGCACAGGGCGGCATCCACCGCCAAGGCGGGATGGCCGGGCACATCAAGGGGAGCATTCCAAAAGGCCATAAGCGCATCACCAATAAACTTGTCCAGTGTGCCCTTTCTGTTGCGCACAATTGCTGTCATGGGCGTAAAATAGCGGTTCAGCAGCTGCACAACATCCTGTGGCGATAGTGATTCTGAAAGGCTGGTAAAGCCACGAATGTCCGTAAACAAAATGGAAAGTTCGCGGTTTTCACCTGCCAGCAAATCGCCCTGCCGCTTGCTGATTTGCCTCACCACCTCTGGCGACACATAGCGCGAAAATGCCCGCCGCAAAACAATCTTCTGTTTTTCTTCGTGCCAAAAACGCACACTCAGCAACAAACCGCCGCACACCAGCGAGGTGAGCAAACCGTACAGAGGCGAAAGAAACATGCCGCCCATGAACAACTGGCGCGACGCCAACACTGTTGCGCCCATAAGAACCACGGAAGACGGCACATACACGCGCGGCCCGGCAAAACCAAAGGCAAGTGTGGCAACGCATGTCACAAAGGCAATGATAAGCGCCTGTGCACCGGGGGCCCACGAGGGGGTCTGCACAAAATTGCCGTTGACCATGGCGTCAATGGCCGCCGCGTGCACCTCCACCCCCGGCATTACCCGGTCAAAGGGCGTGGCACGTATATCGGCCAAACCGGGGGCCGATGTGCCCACAAAGGCAATGCAGCCCTCCAGATCAGCATGTGTGGCCGTGCCG
>CAYPRZ010000166.1:2943-5996 GCA_964413315.1 uncultured Desulfovibrio sp.
CACCTTGGCTGCGCTGATATACCTGTAGGTGCGCCGCGCTCCCTGAAAGGGAACCAGCATGTAGCCCTCACGCGTAACCGGAATCTTGAATTCGCCAGCCGCCACGCTAAACAGGCCATCGGGGCCGGTATAAAGCCGCAGGGCATCTGTTCCCAAGGCCCGCATAAGCGCCTGCAAGGCCAGCGAGGGGTACACCGCATCACTAAACCTGATCAGCAGCGGAATCTGCCGCACCAAGCCATCGGCATCGGGCGAAACGTTCACAAAACCCACTGGGGTTTCTTCAAAAAACTGCGGCAGCGGCAAAACCGCGCCGGGGGCAATGGGCAAATACCTGTCGTAGGGGGGTGCATCCTTGCCGCCACGCGCTATCATGGCCGGGGGCTGGGGCACGGGCCCCCGATAGGGCTCGCCCGCATACCGCGCAAACGAGCCCAGCACCACCGGCGCTGCACGCAAAGATGCTGCAAAAAGCCCATCAAAATCGGCCATAAAGGAGGGCAAGCCCGCGATTTCAAGCGAGATGCCCCTGTCGCGCAACAAGTCTTGGCGCATACGGGCTGGCGAGGTTCTGTCGGGCTCTGCAAACATTATATCCAGCCCGATGGAGGCAACACCCTTGCTGGCCAACCTGTCCACCAGATCGGCCACAAGATAGCGCGGCCAAGGCCACTGGCCAAAGCGAGCCAGCGACTCCTCGTCAATATCAATAATGACAGGCACAGCCGAGGGCTGGCTTAAACGCCGCAGGGGCAGCAGTGCATCGTAAATTCTGAGATCAAGGCGCTGCAAGGCAATGGGCTGCACCACATACAGCGCCAGCATGGCAACACCGCTGCACAAGCCCACCATGACTGTAAACAGCCATGGCTGGCGCAGCAGAGAGCGCAGCGCAGCCTTCAGGCTCATGACATCTCGCGGCTAGGCTGTTCCGGCTCCGCATCGGGAAAGCGTTCGTAAATCTTGGCAACAACATCCATTATTTCTTCAAGGCAGGCCACCAGATTGGGGTCAAAATGGCTGCCTGCTTCTTCGCGCAACAGGGTCAGCGCCCGCTCATGAGGCCAAGGGGCCTTGTACGAGCGGGGCGACACCAGAGCATCAAAAACGTCCGCGATGGCTGTGATACGCGCGGCAATGGGTATTTCATCGCCCGCCATCCTGCCCGCGCTGGTGGGGCCAGCGTAGCCCTGACCATTCCACTTTTGATGGTGGTGATGGGCAATATCGCGGGCAAAGGTCATAAAGCCGCCTGTCTGCGCCTCTGCCTCCAGAATTCCCGCGCCAATGGTGGTGTGCGAGCGCATGACCGCCATTTCTTCGTCAGAAAGTTTACCCGGTTTTTTCAGCAGCAGATCGCTCACACCCACCTTGCCAATGTCGTGCAGCATGGCGGCAAGGCGAATCTGGCTTTTGACGTGCAGGGTTACGTCGGGGTCAAGGTTAAGCTGATTGGCCCTTACCTGATACATTTCGGCGGCAATGGCACCCACGCGCTCGGCATGTGGGCCGGTTTCCAGAGGGTCGTGCACCGAGGCAAGCCGCACAAGCCTGTTGATACTTGCCCGCACCAGATGGCTGCGCTCAAGAATATTGGCAATTTCCCGCGCCAGCACACGAATGTGCCTTTCCATATCGTGCGAAAACTTGCGGGGCTTGCATGTGCGCGGATCTAAGCTGTTGATAAGCTGCATCACGCCCAAAATACGGCCCGCATGGTCGTGAAAGGGCACAACCAGCATGGATTCTGTGTGGTAGCCAGTGGTTTTGTCAAAATCATCGCGAAATGCAAAGGGCAGCCCCGGCGGCAGCGCGCGCACATTGGCAAGATTGAGCATTTCGCCGGTAAAGGCGGCATAACCGGCAATGGAATGGGGATTAATGGGCAGCCGCGCAGACGAATAGGCAAATTTGGATGCGGTATTTACTGAAAACAGGCTGTCATTGTGGGTATAGGCAAACAGCAAATCTTCGCCATCCACCAAAAAGATTGTTCCTGCATCAGCCCGTGTAATTTCACGCGCCTTGGCAAGTATGCGGTCAAGCAGCGTATTTTCGTCCTGATACTGTGAAAGGTCGTCAAGAAACCTGTCGAGCCAGTCGCTGTACTGCACGAGCCCACAGTCTGAGCATGAGCGCTTTGTATCCATGGGCAGCCCAAACCGCATGCCCTCTCGCGCAAAGCACAAATGCAGGCCTTTGAGGTGGCAGCTTTGCAGGGCCTCGTGTTGCAGGGTGTCAATCTGCCTGTCAGTCATTTCGGGCGAATGGTGAGAAAGCACAATACAGCCCGGCCCCGCCTCAAGCGCAAGATCGCGCCAGTCTTCCCAGCGCGAATGCCCCCACCCTTCAATATAGCTCGACTGGCTGTACATGCTGTCCACAACAGCCAAGTCTACACCTTTCAGCATTTCGAGCGCTGCACGGTGCACCTCTGGGGCCTGAGTAATCTCGTAATCGCCCGTGTACAAAAAAACGGCATTATCGGCGCGCACCTTGTACGAAAGAGCCCCACCGGGATGGTTGGCGGCAATGGCCGACACAAAAACATCTGCCGCAGGGCTGACCTCATCGCCCGCCACAAGGCAGTGACGTATTACGTTTCCGCTAAAATCGGTAAAGGGGATAGGAAACATACCGTGGGCAAAGTGATCGTCCAGCACGTTTTCTAGCCAAGCGGGAATGTAGATATGGGTTGTCCAGTGGGGAGAATGCAGGGGGCGAAAGAAACCCAGCCCCTGAATGTGGTCGGTATGCCCGTGTGAAATAAACAGATGGCAGGTTCCGCTTTCCGGCAGGTTTTCGCCAGCCTCGCGCAGGCCGGTTCCTGCATCAAAAAAAACAAGCGCCCCGTTATCGGTGCACAGTTCAACGCAAGAGGTGTTGCCACCATAAAAAGACATGGCCGGAGCCGGCACAGCGATACTGCCTCGCACGCCTCTGAGCACAACTTCCATGGGGCCTCCCAATGGCTTTTTTAAATTATATACTTTTTAACATGGCGGATTCAACTTGCAAGTGCAACACCCTCAAAGTTGAATGAAAAGGCAAGG
>CAYPRZ010000167.1:0-5895 GCA_964413315.1 uncultured Desulfovibrio sp.
CGACGCTGCGCAGGTCATCGCCGTGCAGCACTTTGAGGGTCAGTTTATCGCCCGGCTTGAGGTCCTTCAACCAGTCCTGAGCGCGGGTTTTGGCATCCACCGCAAACAGGCCCACCTTGCCGCCAGCCTCGATGGCCATATTGGCCATGCACAGACGGCCTTCGACAGAAAGGTCGTCCACCACAGAGCCGCCAAATTCAAGCGCCTTGTACAATGCACCGTCTACGCCAATGGCGCCGATGAGCATGAGCATAAGGTCTTTGCCGCGCAGCCACTTAGGCATCTGGCCGTCAATGTTCACGCGGATTGTGGAGGGAACCTTGAACCAAGTTTCGCCCAGTGCCATGGCGGCGGCGATGTCGGTAGAGCCCATGCCCGTGGCAAAGGCGCCAATGCCGCCGTAGGTGCAGGTGTGGCTGTCTGCGCCGATAACCACATCGCCGGGGCCCACAAGGCCCTGTTCGGGCAACAGGGTGTGCTCCACGCCGCAGTCGCCGCCCTCATAGTAGTGGGTGATGTTTTGTTCCTGCGCAAACTTGCGGGTCACCATAACCTGATTGGCAGAATCAATATCTTTTTGCGGCGTAAAGTGGTCCATGACCAGTGCGATCTTGTCTTTATCAAAAACCTTATCCGCGCCCATTCCCTTAAAAGACTTGATGGCAAGGGGGCCGGTAATGTCGTTGGCAAGCACCAACGACACGCGGCACTGAACAATCTGGCCGTCCTGTTCCACAACTTCGTCTGTGTGGGCTTGCAAAATTTTTTGCGCAAGCGTCTGTGGCATGGTCTACTCCTTTCATCCTAAACTTCACCGAGGGGGGCGCGGCGAATACGGTTTCACTGTAGCGCACAAAATGGAGCGCCCGGTGTTTGTTGCAAAAACTGCGGCAGTTTTTCCCGCAGGGACAGGCTATGCCCTGATTTTACAGGCCAGCCGCCCCCACCAAGGAGGCGGCCAGACCCGTTACACACCAGAGTAAACAGCCGCTAGCAGTGCTGGCAATGAAGGCGCGGGCCTTCCTGCTCCTTTTTGAACAGATGGTTCAGCGCGTTGACATAGGCACGGGCGCTGGCCACAAAAATATCGGGATGTGTGCCACGGCCCACAGCGCTGACCTCGCCCTCACGCAGGCGCACGGTCACTTCACCCTGAGCATCGGTGCCGCCAGTGATGGCGTTGATGGCGTACTGCTCAAGCTCTGGCTGACGGCCCACCATGTCGGCAATGACGTTGAACAGGGCATCCACTGGGCCCACACCAAAACCGGCCCCGCTGCGTTCAATGCCCTTGATGTCCATGATGACGGCAGCCGTAGGCGGCACGCCGCCCGCGTCAGAACTCTGCACACTCACATGCCGCAGACGGAAGAGATCGGGCATGCGGTACACTTCTTCCTGCACAAGGGCCATGAGGTCGTCGTCGTGCAGGGTCTTTTTGCGGTCGGCCAGCTGCTTGACGGCTTCAAACACAAGGTTGAGCTGATCGTCGTCGAGCTTGTAGCCCATGCTTTCAAACTTGTTGCGCACCGCGTTGCGGCCAGAGTGCTTGCCAATGACAAGGTTGCTCTCTGTGCGGCCCACAGACTGCGGGGTCATGATTTCATACGTTTCGCGGTTTTTGAGCATGCCGTCCTGATGGATGCCCGACTCGTGCGCAAAGGCATTGGCACCCACAATGGCCTTGTTGTTGGCAATGGGCTGGCCAATGGTCATGGAAAGCAGGCGCGACGAGGGGTAGAGCTGCTCGGTGACGATGTTGTGCTCAAGCTTGAAATAGTCGTGGCGCACACGCAGGTTCATAACCACTTCTTCAAGGGCTGCATTACCGGCGCGCTCGCCTATGCCGCACAGCGTAACCTCTGCCTGCCGCACGCCCACGCGGAAGGCGGCCAATGTGTTGGCCACGGCAAGCCCAAGGTCATTGTGGCAATGCACGCTAAAGATGGCCTTGTCGCTGTTGGGCGTATTGCGGATCACATGATCAATGAGGGCTGCGTATTCTTCAGGAACAGCATAGCCCACGGTGTCGGGCAGGTTGATGGTGGTTGCGCCGGCATTGATGGCGGCCTCAACCACACGGCAGGCAAAGTCGCCCTCTGTGCGCGAAAAATCCTCAAGGGAAAATTCCACGTTGCTCGTGTAGGTGGCACAGCGCTTTACGCCCTCGACGATCATTTTAAGGACGTCTTCGGGGTCTTTGCGCAGCTTGTGCTTCATATGCAGGGGAGAAGTGGACAAAAAGACGTGGATGCGGGGATTTTTTGCCACTTTAACGGCTTCCCAGCAACGGTCGATATCGTTGGGCACGCAACGGGCAAGACCCGCCACCTGAATATCTGCGGCCTGAGCGGCTATGCGCTGCACAGATTCAAAATCGCCGGGGCTGGATGCGGGAAAGCCCGCTTCCATAATGTCCACGCCCAGCACTTCAAGCTGGTGCGCGATACGCAGTTTTTCCTGCAAGTTCATGGTGGCGCCGGGCGATTGCTCGCCATCGCGCAAGGTGGTGTCGAAAAAATAGACGCGGTTGTTCATGGCTGACTCCTCTGGTGCTGACAAAGATGGCTATATCTTGCATAACGGCCACCGTAAAGGGCGGCTGTCCAGGGGAGCGTCTTCCGCCCTAATGGGGCGGCGAACCGTTACGCAACCTCAATCGCTCTGGGGCGATAGGGCGCGTAGTAGCTGACGATTGCGACGGGGAAGGATAATGAAGGTGTAGACCATGCCGCCCACGATGTAGACGGCGCAAAGCACAAAACCCATGACGCGCGGAAAGGAGATGACCGTTCCGAGCACAAGCAAAAAGAAAAGCATGGCGCGGATGGGGTGGGCGCGCAAAAAGTCGTATTCCTTAAAGGAAAAATAGCGAACCTTGCTGACCATCAAAACCCCGCAGCCAATGGCAAGCACAAGGGTCATGCAGGGCAGGGCCCCAAACATGCCAGCGGGAAAATGCGCGGCGCAAAACACAAAGGTTACCACCGTGCAGCCAGCCGCAGGAATGGGCAGACCAATAAAAAAGCGCTTGCCCACAGCAGCAGTGCTAACGTTGAACCGGGCAAGGCGCAACGCACCGCAGGCGGCGTAAATAAAGGCGGCAGCAATACCCATGCGGCCAAGAGCCGAGAGCTGCCACTGCCACATGAGCATGCCGGGGGCAATGCCAAAGGCCACAAGGTCAGAAAGCGAATCGTACTGAACGCCAAACTCGCTGGCGGTATTGGTAAGGCGGGCCACCTTGCCGTCCAGCCCGTCCATGACGGCAGAAAGCAATATGGCAAAACAGGCCGATTCAAAACGGCCCTGCACAGCCCAAACCATAGACAAAAAGCCAAGAAACATGCTCAACGTCGTGATCATGTTCGGCAGGAGGTATACTCCCTTGCGCGGCTTTTTAACTTCGGGGGCCATCATTCACCATCTTTAAAATAACTGCCGCCAGCGCGGCTTTTTGGGCAGGGCTACTTTGCCCTTGCCACCACGGATTGCCCGGCAAACACCTGTTCGCCTATGCTTGTGGCCGCAACATATCCCTGCGGAAGGTAAAGGTCAACTCGCGAGCCAAAACGAATCATGCCATAGCGCTGCCCACGGGCAAGGGCATCGCCCTCGTCAACACGGCAAACAATGCGGCGGGCAATAAGCCCGGCAATTTGCACCATGGTCCAAGGGTTGCCCTGCTCGTCGCGCATGCTGTAGGCACAACGCTCGTTGTGGGTAGAGGCCTTGTCAAAGGCGGCATTTACAAACGCGCCGGGGAAATATTTGATGCCCTCAACCGTTCCCGCCACGGGGGCGCGGTTCACATGCACGCTGAACACATTCATAAAAATGCTCACGCACAGTCTGGGCTCGTCGGTGAAGGGATCGGGGCGTTCTTCAATGCGGATAACCTTGCCGTCTGCGGGGCTAACGGCAAGACCTTCGCCCTGCGGTACAACCCGCTCAGGATCGCGAAAAAAATGCATGCTGAACCAGCACAGGGCCAGAAAAACTACCGCCAACGGCCACCAGCCCATGCAGGCAAAAACCAGCGCGCTCAGCGCTGTAAGGCCTATGCAGGGCCAGCCTTCGGGGGTGATGCCGCAGTTGGGTGAACGCATGGCTACTCCTGTGTTACTTGGCGCGGGCGAGCCCGCAAAAACATTTCGGCAACTTGCCAAAGGAGCTACATACCCCGCCATTGCCGCCAAGGCAAGCCCCACCCCACCCCCTTGGCGCATCAGCGGCACAACCGCCCGGCCAACGATACCGCCCATGTGCGCATGCGCCAGCCGCGCCCCCTCCTAGCGCACCCGCTGGCCGCACCCGCTGGCCGCCTATTGCAGAGAATGTATGACACCGCTATACTATTACTATGAACAAAAAGACCGCCACCTGCCTTTTGGCACTGCTGCTGGCCGCCACAAGCGGCATGGCTGGTTGCGGCCCCAAGGACATTGGCGAGGGCTCATCTGACCGCTACGAATCGCAGCCTCAGGGTGTGAGCGTTGAGGATCAGCTGCGCTACCCCATTTACGGTTCAAGCAATACCCAGCGCATGCTCTACCTGCAAAACCGGCCAGATGTTATGGCCAACACGCAGCAGTGGCGCATGATGCAGTTTCGCCGGGCCCACGGTGTGGACAATGCCGTAGACCCCGAAGACCCTCAATACAGGGCTGTTCCCAAGCAGCGTAGTCCCTTCAGGCAGTAGTTAATGGATCCGATCACACATGCCGCCAGCGGCGCTGTGGCCATGCTTGCCATGCCCAGCCGCCCTGCAAGCCGTTTGGCTGTTCCCCTTGCCGCACTGGCAGCCGCCTCGCCCGACATAGACGTGCTCATGGCCAACACCCCCATGCAGTTTTTGCTGCTGCACCGAGGCATTACCCATTCGCTGTTTGTTGCCCCCCTGCTGGGGCTGGTGCTGGCGCTTGTGAGCTGCTCGCTGTGGCGGGCGCAAACCTTGGGGCACTGGCGGTTTGCAAAAACATGGCTGTTTATGACGGCCATGGTGCTGCTGCATATCTGGCTGGATTGCATAACCACTTACGGAACCATGATTTTTTTGCCGTTTTCGCACATGCGGGTGCGGTTGAATGCTGTTTTTATTATTGACCTGCTGGTCACCCTGCC
The DNA here is from genome assembly GCA_964413315.1 of uncultured Desulfovibrio sp. GTDB lineage: Bacteria > Desulfobacterota > Desulfovibrionia > Desulfovibrionales > Desulfovibrionaceae > Desulfovibrio. The sequence goes on from CAYPRZ010000167.1 coordinate 5,125, forward strand.
CCTGCTGTGGGGCATCTGGCGCTGGCGCGCAAAGCGCGGCCTTTTGCTGCTGGCCGTGGCGTGGCTGTTTGCCTACCCTGGCATATCCATTGGCCTTAATGCATGGCACACTGCGCAAACCCGCGCGCACCTTGCAGCGCAAGGCCGCACACCCACAGAAGTTGTGGTGCTGCCCGATGCTTTTTCTCCCCTGTTTTGGCGCGCCCTGTATTCGGAAACCACGCCCAACGGCCCCATGGTGTACACTCAGGGGCTGAATGCCCTTGGCACGCCCCGTGGGCCAGGAAAAGCCGCCACAGCCCTGCCCCCAAGCCTTGCCCGCGACCTCGCGCAGCAATCCGTGATGGCCGATGCCTTTTTGCAGTTTACCCTGCTGCCCGTGGTGGCCCCCCTGCCCGCCGATATGCTGCCTGTTGATGCACCACTGGCGGCACAGCCTACAAACTCACCTGCGGTGAGCTACATCATGGTGCACGACCTGCGTTTTGGCAGCAGCCTTGCCTTTGTGCGCAACCTCATGGCCATGCGCCCAAGTGCGGATATTCCCTTTAAATATATGGCAGAGCTGACCGCCGCGCCCGAGCCTGCCGAGCAGGATACGCCTAGCACCGAATTCGAATCCGCACCCAAGGGCGGCAAAGCCACAGTTCCGGCTATTTCTACTGCGCAAACATTTTCGCAGCTTCTGCTGCGCGAGCGCATGCGCTTTTCAGACAGTGGCCGCGATTCCCTCTGGCAGGCCCCGCGCCCGCCCACACAGCCTAGTCTGCT
>CAYPRZ010000168.1:0-5774 GCA_964413315.1 uncultured Desulfovibrio sp.
AGACCGCGCAGCCTGCAAGAACTGGCTGCCATCAACGGCAAACTCATTGAAACCGGCGTCAAGTACGGTTCCATCCCTTCTCTGTACCGCCCGCGCTACGATGCCGTTCTGGATGCAAACCTGAGCCTCAGTGACGACGAGGTTGTGTTTGTGGTCATGCTGCCGGGCGGGGCGCGCATTTACCCGCAGCGCATCATGGTCTGGCATCAGGTTGTCAACGAGATAGTGGACGGCAAGGCCTACGCCATCACCTACTGCCCCATTACGGGTACACTTATGGCCTACGATGCTTCCATGGCAGGCCTGAACCTTATTCTTGATACAGAAGGCCGCCTGTATGACGGCAACAGCGTTCTTATCGACCGCAATTCTGGCAGCCTGTGGCTACAGGAAACAGGCATGGCCTTTGACGGCCCCCTGCTGGGCCGTGGGCTGCCCATGGTGACCGTATTCTGGACAAACTGGGGCGCGGCCAAGCGCACATTTCCACATGCGCCAGTGCTTGCCAAACCCAACGGCAACAAACCCTATGGACGCGATCCCTACGGCAACTACCAGCGCAGGGGAACCTACTACGACAACGACAGGCTCATCTACCCCGTAGTGCGCTCAGACCGCCGTTTTGCCAGCAAAACCCCCATGTACTGCGTAGAGTATGAGGGCTATCTGCTGGCGCTGGATATTGGCTATATCAGGCGCAAGGGCGCGGTAAATTTTTTTGTGGGGCCGCACGCCCTGCTGGCCGTCTTTGACCGGGGGCTTGGTGTGGTGCGCCTGTTCAACCGCCAGATATGGGCCGAACCCTTTCTCTTCGTGCAACAAAACGGCAAACTCATGGATCTGACCACCCGCAGCATCTGGGACCCGGCTACGGGAGTTGCGCTTGATGGCAACATGAAGGACGCTTCCATGCCGCAGATTTACGGTGCGTACTCCATGTGGTTTGCCTGGTACAGCATCAACCCTGAAACACTGGTCATTCCCGGCCCCGGCGAAGTGCCGGACAAACTGCTTTCGCCCACGCCTCCGGGCCAGTAGCCCAACAGCCGTTTGCATTGCCCCCACGCAGAGCGTATTTGTTTTTTCATGAACAGCGTAGCCGCACCCACTTTTGTGGACATATCTTCCCATCTGGCATGGTTTAGATCATACGCCGCCCATAAAACGGCACAGGAAAAGGGCGACACCTCGCCCATGGATCTAAAACTCCGCCACTCCATGAACGTGCTGGAAAACGCCCGCCGTATTGTGGAAGGCGAAAAATTTGACGCCCCCACGGCGCGTTTGTGTCTGCTGGCAGCCCTGTACCACGATGTGGGGCGCTTTGAGCAGTATCTGCGCTATCATACATTCCGCGACAGAGAATCGTGCAACCACGGGCAGATGGGGGTGCGTATTCTAAAGGCACACGGCTGCCTGAAGCAGGAAAGCCCCCAAAACCGCAAGCTGATTATGGCCGCCGTGGGCATGCACAACCGCTTTGCCCTGCCCGCGCACACGCCGCCGCTGGTGGCCCTTATAACCAATGTGGTGCGCGACGCGGACAAGCTGGATATTCTGCGCGTTATGGCCGAGCACCTGAACGGCCCAGCGCCGTACAATCCCACAGTGGTGCTACAACAGCCCGACGACCCCACCATTGCCAGCGAGGCGGTTTTACAAGCGGTGTTCGAGCACCGGGTTGCGGCCTATGCCGCGCTGCGCTGCGTCAACGATTTTCGTCTGTTGCTGGGCACATGGTTTTTTGACCTGCACTTTACCACCTGCCGCCAAAAATTTTTGCAAGACGGGTATGCCCACAACCTTTTGCGGCACATGCCCCCAACGGTTCCTCAGGCTGCTGCCCGCGACCACATGCTGGCCCTTTTGGATGCCGCAAAAAAGGATGCCTAGGCAGGAATGGCATGAGCACCCAGCCCCAACCCCTTTGCCCTTGCCCGCCTTTTTTTCCACAGGCTGCCCTTGCGCGCCGGGTTCCATGGCCACAGCAATTCGCGCATGCGCCGCTCAACCCCGGCATGGCAGAACTGGCTGGCGCGGCCCGCAGCACCCAGCTTCCCTGCGTGCGCCTTGGCTTTGCCCTATGGTATCTGCCCGCAGATCAGGCCCTGCCCTTGCTGCGGCTGGCTCTTGAGGCCGCAGAGCTGGTGCTGGTGGCCGAATTCAAACTGGCCGAGCGCAATCTTGAGCTGCCCGCCACCCTTGCGGCGAGGGGCCTCATGGCCCTGACAAAACCTCGCAGAGCAACAGGGGCCAACAAAACAGATGGGGCAGCCCTTACAGATTTCATGCAAAAGGGCGGTATTGAGGGGCTCGTGCACCAATGCAATGCTGTGGTGCACGAGCGCCGCCCCATATTTGCCGGGGCTGCGGCCCTGCTGCATCTGCAACATCCCTAGGGTCACGGCGCTGGCCATTGCTGAACGGTTTTGCGTAAACCGCGCCCTGTCAGCCCCCTCGCCTCGTCTCGTCTTGAAGGCCCCCAAGCCCTGTGCTATAAGCTGCGCTGGCGCAACAGCACTTATCGCTGGCTCCCGCCTGTCAGGCATTTGCGCCCGTATCTCCCGCCTTTTCCGCTTTTGGAGTTTCCATGTCCGATTTTGTCCATCTGCATTGCCATACAGAATACAGCCTGCTCGACGGTGCCATCCGCATCAAGGACCTGTGCGCCACAGCCAAGGATTTTGGCATGCCCGCCTGCGCCATTACCGACCACGGCAACCTGTTTGGCGCGGCCTATTTTTTTCAGGGCTGCAAAAATTATGGCGTTAAGCCCATCTTTGGCTGCGAGGTGTATGTCTGCCACGACCACAAGGACAAAAGCACAGATTCGCCCCTTGCACGCCGCCGCAACCACCTGATTTTGCTGGCGCAAAATATTACCGGCTACCACAATCTGGTTAAACTGGTAACGCAGGGCTATCTTGAGGGTTTTTACTACAAGCCGCGTGTGGACAAACCCCTGCTGCGCAAATATTCCGAGGGCCTCATTTGCCTTTCTGCCTGCATTGCGGGCGAAATTCCCCGCGCTATCCTTGCCGACGATATGGACAAGGCCCTGAACCTCACGCGTGAATACGCCGATATTTACCCCGACCGCTTTTATCTTGAATTACAGTCAAACGGCCTGCCAGAGCAGACCAAGGCCAACACCGCCCTGCTGGAACTGGCAGAAACCACCGGCGTGCCGCTGGTTGCCACCAACGACTGCCACTACCTCACCGCCGAAGACGCCGAAGCCCACGAGGTTCTGCTCTGCATTCAGACGCAGACCACCATGGACGACCCCAAGCGCATGCGCTTTGGCACCAACGAGCTGTACTACAAATCCATCGAAGAGATGGAAAAATCCTTTGCCCATGTGCCAGAGGCCCTTGCCAATACCGTGCGCATTGCCGAGCAGTGCAATGTGGAGCTGGACTTTGGGCACCACTACTTTCCCGTATACAACCTGCCGGAAGGGGCCAGCCTTGATTCCGAATTTAGGCGGCTTGCAGAAGAAGGGCTGGAAAAACGGCTTGAAAAACACCCCGACAGGGAAACACTCGACGCTCAGCTCTACCGTGACCGCTTGCAGTACGAACTGCGCGTTATTCTTGAAATGGGCTTTCCCGGTTACTTCCTTATCGTGCAGGAATTTATCAACTGGGCAAAGAACCACAATGTGCCCGTGGGGCCGGGGCGCGGTTCTGCCGCTGGTTCGTTGGTAGCTTGGGCCCTGCGCATCACCAACCTTGATCCCATTCCGTACAATCTGCTGTTTGAACGCTTTTTGAACAGCGAGCGCGTCTCGCTGCCCGATATCGACGTGGACTTTTGCGAACGCCGCCGTGGCGAAGTCATCAAGCACATGGTGGAAACCTACGGCGAGGGCTCGGTTGCGCAAATCACCACCTTTGGCACCATGAAGGCCAAGGGCGTGGTGCGCGACGTGGGCCGCGCCCTTGGCATGAGCTTTGCCGAGACAGACCGCATTGCCAAGCTTGTGCCCGCCGACCTCAAGATGACCATCAAAAAGGCGCTGGAGGCAGAGCCGGAGCTGGAAAACATTTACCACTCCGACCCCAAGGTTAAGCACCTGCTTGATACGGCCCGCCGCCTTGAAGGGCTGGCCCGCCACGCCTCTACCCACGCCGCTGGCCTTGTGGTTTCAGACAAGCCCATGGAGGAATACCTGCCTCTGTATCAGGGCAAGCGCGGCGAACTTGTGACCCAGTTTGACGGCCCCATGACCGAAAAAGCCGGGCTGGTTAAGTTCGACTTTCTGGGCCTGAAAACCATGACCCTGATTCAGGACACGCTCGACAACATCAGCCTTCAGGGCAACGAACCGCCAGACCTCGACAACCTGCCGCTTACCGATACCGAAACCTACGAGCTCTATGCCCGTGGCGATACGGACGGCGTGTTTCAGGTGGAAAGTTCGGGCATGCGGCAGTACCTGCGCATGCTCAAGCCCTCGTGCTTTGAAGACGTTATCGCCATGCTGGCCCTGTACCGCCCCGGCCCGCTGGGTTCGGGCATGGTGGATGAATTTATCAAGCGCAAGCACGGGCAGGTGCCCGTTGTATATCCGCACAATTCGCTTACAGACTGCCTGCGCGATACCTACGGCGTTATTGTCTATCAGGAACAGGTCATGCAGATTGCCCAGATCATCGCCAGCTACACGCTGGGCGGGGCCGACCTGCTGCGCCGCGCCATGGGCAAGAAAAAAGCCGAAGCCATGGCCAAGGAGCGCGTCAACTTTGTTACCGGCGCGGAAAAAAACGGCATCGACAAGGACAAGGCCAACGAAATTTTCGACTTGATGGAAAAATTCGCCGAATACGGCTTCAACAAGTCGCACTCCGCAGCCTACGCCCTTATTTCGTACTACACGGCCTACCTCAAGGTGCACTTCAAGGTCGAATTCATGGCGGCCCTGCTCACCTCTGAAATGGGCAATCAGGACAAGCTGCTCAAATACGTTTCGTGCTGCAAAGACATGGACATCAACGTGGTGCAGGCCTCGGTAAACCAGAGCCAGCGCGAATTTACAGCCCACGGCGGGCAGGTTGTCTTTGGTCTTGGCGGCATCAAGAACGTGGGCGACGAAGCCATACGCGAAATTGTAGAGGCCCGCGCCGAGGGTGGCGAATTTGCCTCTCTCTTTGACATGTGCTGCCGGGTCAACCTGCGCAAGGTCACCAAGCGCGTGCTCGAATCGCTGGTCAAGGGCGGCGCGTGCGACTGCTTTGGCGTGCCCCGTGCGGCCCTGCTGGCCGCCATTGAAGTGGTGGTTGCCCGTGCGCAAAAAAAGGCCAAGGACAAATCATCCAATCAGGTTTCGCTGCTCTCCATGGCCCCGGCTGTAGAAAGCGCACCCCAGCCCGGCATAGGCTTTGACTGCCCAGAGGCATCGCTGCCCGAAATGGCCGACGACGACAAACTGCGGGCAGAAAAGGAAGCTCTGGGCTTCTTTTTGACCAGCCACCCGTTGCAGCCCTTTGTGCGCGAGATACGCCGCCTTGGCCTCACCACGCTTGAAGACGCGCGAGAGATGTTTCCCGGTGCAGAAATTCGCTGCGCGGCCCTTGTGGTTAGCATCAAGGAAGTGCTCACCAAGTCCAAGGGTGAACGCATGGCCTTTGTGGGCATTGAAGACCTTACCGGCCATGCGGAAGTAACATTCTTTCCCCGCACCTACGCCGAATGCCGTGACCTACTGCGCTCTGAGCAGCCCATCTGCCTTGTGGCGCGGCTCGACAGCCAGACAGACAATGGTGATAACG
>CAYPRZ010000169.1:0-5751 GCA_964413315.1 uncultured Desulfovibrio sp.
AGGAAGCACCCAACTACCGCATCGAGAACTAGAAACAACCGCAGCCAGCGGTTTTGCCTTTGGCTGCGGATTTTCGCCTGCGCATCGGCTCTGTGCTGCAAAAGCGCACCCACAGGCGGCCATTGGCGAAGGTAAACGACAATCTCGCGGCGACATTTGCGGGAGGCGCAGCGGCGTGCAAGGCCGTTACACCTCCCCACAAGCCCCGACAAAAACCGAGCAGCCAGAAATTGGAATAAACTTGACCGCCAAAGGGTCAATGATCTGCAAGCGGTTGTCGGGCGCACGGAAGCGGCGCACAGCAACAGGCCACGGCCAGCATCAGGCGAGGACACATATGCCCAGCAAAGTCATTATTATTGACTACGGCTCACAGGTTACCCAGCTTATCGCGCGCCGCGTGCGCGAAGCCGGGGTTTACTCCGAAATACATTCCTGCATCACCACCGCCGCACAAGTGGCGGCCATGAAGCCTTCTGCCATCATCCTTTCTGGCGGCCCCGCCAGCGTGGGTGAAGCCGATGCCCCGGTGCTCGACCCAGGTTTTCTTGATCTTGGCGTGCCCGTGCTCGGCATCTGCTACGGCATGCAGCTGCTTGCCCAAAATCTGGGCGGCCAGCTTGCCCAGTCGCTCACGCGTGAATACGGCCCCTCTGACCTTACCCTTGCCGCGCCCTGCGCCTTGTGGGAAGGCATTGAGGCCACCAGCCGCGTGTGGATGAGCCACGGCGACAAGGTTCTTGTTCCCCCGGCGGGCTTTACCGTAACCGGCAAAACCCCCACCCTTGATGTGGCGGCCATGGCCGACGAGGCCCGCAAAATCTACGCCGTGCAGTTCCACCCCGAAGTGCACCACAGCGTGGACGGCGAGCGCATGCTGCGCAACTTCCTGTTTAAGGTGGCGGGCATCAAGCCCGACTGGACCATGTCCTCGTTTGTGGAGCGCGTGGTTGCCGAAATGGCCGAACAGGTGGGCGACCGCCATGTGGTCTGCGCGCTTTCGGGCGGCATCGATTCCACCGTGGTGGCCGTGCTGCTCAACAAGGCCATTGGCAAGCGCCTGCACTGCATATTTGTCGATAACGGCCTGCTGCGCCTTGGCGAAGGCGACGAGGTTGTCAGCTACCTGCGCGAGCATTTCGACCTCAATCTCGACTTTGTACAGGCTCAGGAGCGTTTTCTCTCCAAGCTTGCGGGCGTGGACGATCCTGAAAAGAAACGCAAGATCATCGGCCACACCTTTATTGAAATTTTTGACGAAGAAGCCAAAAAGCTACCTCAGGTGGACTTTTTGGCGCAGGGCACGCTGTACCCCGACGTTATCGAGTCGGTGTCGCACAAGGGCCCCAGCGCCGTTATCAAGAGCCACCACAACGTGGGCGGCCTGCCCGACACCATGAAGCTCAAGCTCATTGAGCCCCTGCGCGAACTCTTCAAGGACGAAGTGCGCAAGGTTGCCGCAGAGCTTGGCATGCCCGATTCCATCGTGTGGCGGCATCCCTTCCCCGGCCCCGGCCTTGCCATTCGCGTTCTCGGCGAAATTACCGAAGAGCGCTTGCAGATTTTGCGTCTGGCCGACAGGATCGTGCAGCAGGAACTGCGCGAATCTGGCTGGTACCGCAAGGTTTGGCAGGGCTTTGCCGTGCTGCTGCCGCTCAAGACCGTTGGTGTCATGGGCGATGGCCGCACCTACGAGCATGTTATTGCCCTGCGCGTGGTAGACAGCGTGGACGCCATGACCGCAGACTGGGCGCGGCTGCCCGCAGAGCTCATTGAGCGCATGTCGAGCCGCATCATCAACGAGGTCAAGGGCGTCAACCGCGTGGTGTACGACGTTTCTTCCAAGCCGCCGAGCACCATTGAGTGGGAATAGGGGGGCAGTATGTTTGGGATAGGAAGCTCTGAACTTCTGGTCATCCTGGTGGTGGCCCTCATTGTTCTTGGCCCAAAAAGCCTTGCCAACGTGTCACGCACGCTGGGCAAGGCCATGGGCGAATTCCGCCGGGTATCCACAGACTTTCAGCGCACGCTGAACGCTGAGGCCGAGGAAGAAGAACAGCGTAAACGCAAGCAGGAAGCCGCCCGCGCGGCTAAAGAAGCAGCCGTAGCCGCCAGAGAGGCCCAAGCCGCCGAAATGGCCGCAGCCACTTCGGCCGCGCCCACAGCAACCGCCGCTACGGCTGCTGCCGCCACGGCCGCCACAGAGAATATTCCCGCCTCTGAAGCGGTTATAGACGCCTCTGCCACCCGCACCGAGGCACCCGCCGCTCCCGCTGGCCCCGCACAGTCCATTGTAGAAACAGTGGCAGCGGCAACAGCAACAGAAGCCAAGGTTGTGGACGGCCAAGTGGTGGAAGGCCCCGGCGCAAACGCTGCGCCCAGCGCTGCCCCCACCGATACGCCCAACAATGCGCCGAACCATATGGCTGACACCACGGTTGAAGCAAAGGCAGAAGCCACCCCGGTTACGCCCCCTGCGGGCAGCCCGCTGGCCGAGGCCCTTGCCAAAACCAAGGCTCAGGCCGATGCCGCAGAAGCAACACAGTCAACAGCTCCTGCTGGTGCGGCCCAGCCTGCCGCTGCTTCTGAAAATGGCGGCAAGGCATGAGCACAGACAAGCCCTTGAGCCCTGAGGTGGTCGCTGCTACGTCTACCCCTGAGAACACAGGGGATACGCAAAACATAAATGATAACGAACGCCTAGCGGCCCCGGTTGATCCGGTGGCCGCTACGGCTGTTTCTACAGGGACGGAAAATCCTTCTGCAACTGTAGCCCAAGAATCTGCGCCGGATTCTACGACAGATTCTACGCCTGAATCCACGCCGGAAGCGGTATCTGCTCCAGCAACAGAAGCTGCGGCAGAAGCGGCGCCGCAAGCGGCTGTGGAAGCCGCGCCTGAAACATTGGCCGATGGTCAGCCTCCCCTGCCCCCTGTTCCGCCCGTGGGCGCGGCACAAAGACCTGCGGCAGAGCCTGAAAATCTGCCTGTGCAGAGCGGAAGTGCACCGCCCGCCAATCCGGAAGATGAGGCGGCCGAGGAAGAAGACGACCGCCCCATGGGCCTTATGGACCACCTTTCGGAACTGCGTGGCCGCCTTGTGCGCTGCACCGTGGCCGTCATGGTGGGCTTTATTGCCTGTTGGGCTGTTGTAGACCCCATTTTTGACGCACTTGTAGACCCGCTGCTCAAGGTGTTGCCCGACGGCTCGCACGCCATCTACACCACCCTGCCCGAAGGCTTTTTTACACGCATGCACATTTCTTTTGTTGCAGGCGTGTTTGTGAGCAGCCCGGTCATTTTTTACCAGATATGGTCGTTCATAGCTCCCGGCCTGTATGAAGAAGAAAAAAGGCATATTCTGCCCGTGGCTTTTATGTCGGCCGTTTTCTTTGTCAGCGGCGGCGCGTTCTGCTACTTTATTGTGTTTCCTCAGGCATTTGCCTTTTTTGTAAGCTACGCTACAGACAGCATTGTGGCCATGCCCAAGGTCAGCGACTACCTGAGTTTTGTACTCAAGCTCATACTTGCCTTTGGCCTTGTGTTTGAAATGCCGCTGTTTGCCTTCTTTTTGGCACGCATGGGCATTATCAGCGCAGAGCTCATGCGCCGGGTGCGCCGTTATGCTATTCTTGCCATTTTTATTGTGGCGGCCGTTCTTTCGCCGCCCGACGTGGTTTCGCAGCTGCTTATGGCCGCGCCCATGCTGGTTTTGTACGAAATAAGCATCTATGTTGCGGTGGCCTTTGGCAAAAAGCCCGCTGCAAAGGATGACGAATCTGACGAAAAAGCGGATGATGCAACCAACAGCGATACAGCTGATACCAAGGCGGCCAAGGGCGAACACCCCACGGAGGACGCATGAGCAACACCGCACCCAGAACCTCCACACAGGAACGTAAAAGCGCCGAGACGGACATCCGGCTTGAACTGAACCTTGACGGTCAGGGCATTACGGATGTGAAAACCGGTTTTGGCCTGCTCGACCACATGCTTACCCTTACCGCCTTTTGGGCGGGCATGGATCTGCGGCTGGTTTGCGAGGGCGACATGGAAGTGGACGCCCACCACACCACGGAAGACGTGGGGCTGCTGTTTGGCAAGGCTCTGCTAGAAGCCCTTGGCGACAGAGCGGGCATTGCCAGAGTTGGCTATGGCCGCGTGCCCATGGACGAATCTTTGGCCGAAGCTACGGTTGACCTTTCTGGCCGCCCTTGGCTTGAATGGCGCGGCGGCGAACTGCTGCCCCCGGTTCTGGCGGGGGAAGAAAAAGACCTTTGGCGCGAATATTACAAGGCCATTGCCAGCAGCGCCCGCTGTAACCTGCATGTTGAATTCCGCTATGGCCAAAACGGCCATCATCTGCTGGAATCGGCCGCCAAGGGGCTGGGCCTCGCCCTTGCTCAGGCAGTGCGCCGAAACGGCACAACCATCAGAAGCACCAAGGGAGGTCTTGATTGATGCAATCCCGACTTCGTATGCTGTTGCTGCCCGCGCTCTGCCTGTTGATGATCGCCTGCGCTTGCAGCCGTCGTCCCAGCAGCACGGCAGATGTACCGCGAGTTATTTCGCCGTCATATGTGATCTCGGTTGCTCCCTTTACCCAGCCGATCAACGCAAGCCAGCTCATCACCGGCCATATCCCTGACAATCAGGGCCGCATTGCCGACGAACAGCTGCCCTCACTTGACCGCCGTTTTCAAACCGTACTCAATGCTGATTCAAAACGGCAGTACAAGTTTATCAACACCATTGATCTGCCCAAGGATCTTACCCGCTTTCACAGCTCCGAGCAGCCGCAGGCACTCCCCCTATGGATCGCCTATGGCAAAAAACAGGGTGCGCAGCTCTTGCTTGTGCCTCAGGTACTCGACTGGCATGAACGTCAGGGTTCAAACGCCGGTGTTACCCAACCCGCTCATGTGCGCGTTGAGTTCTTTCTCATCAACATCGCCAGCGGCCATGTGATGTCACGGTCGGTGTTTGAGGAACAGCAAGAAGGTCTGGTGGACAACCTGCTCAACGTAGGTACGTTCTTCAAGCGCCACGGCCAGTGGGTTACCGCAGAGGAACTGACCGTGGACGGCATGCGTAAAGCAGTAAAGGACATGGGTTTATGATTCTGTTTCCCGCTGTAGACATTCAGAACGGCAAGGCCGTACGGCTCAAGCAGGGCCGTGCCCACGAAAGCACTGTCTTTGCCGAAGACCCCACGGACGCCGCAAAAGCATGGGAGGCCCGTGGGGCCCAGTGGCTGCATGTGGTTGATCTTGACGGAGCCTTTGACGGGGCAGCAAAAAGCCGCGAAATCGTGCGCCGCATTTGCACCGAGCTGAGCATTCCCGTGCAACTTGGCGGCGGCATACGTGATATGGAAACAGCCCGTGCTTATCTAGATGCCGGTGTTACGCGCCTTATCATTGGCACGCTGGCTCTGGAACAGCCTGAGCTTTTTGCCGAAATGTGCCGCACCTTTCCCGGTCGTATCGGCGTTTCGCTTGATGCAGAAGGCGGCAAACTCAAGACACGCGGATGGGTGGCCGATACAGGCCTGACAGTAGACGGAGCCCTGCCCCGCCTGCTTGAAGACGGCGCGGCCTTTATCATCTATACCGATATTGAGCGTGACGGCATGCAGTGCGGCGTCAACGTGGCCGCGCTGGAGCATATCTCGCGGCTTTCCACTGTGCCGGTCATTGCGGCTGGCGCCGTGGCAACTCTGGCCGATGTGCAAAAGCTCTATCCCCTCACC
>CAYPRZ010000170.1:0-2147 GCA_964413315.1 uncultured Desulfovibrio sp.
AAAGCATGCCAGAAGGACAGCGTTTCTTCAAGATTATTTATGGATAAGCTCTTAGTGTGCCGTCCCCATCAGAATCCAGATCCCCAAAGAGTTTGCCTGCCAGATTGTCCTGCGTTTGTGATTCGCTGGAGCCCTTCATCTGCGCAAGCATCTTCTCCCAATATGATGAAGAAGATGATGATAACGCACTGACGCTCATACATGTCTCCCAGTCCGTGAGGACATTGTCGGCAACACCTGCAATCCACTGCGGGCGCGGCCAAATATGAAAGCGCACCTCCCTGTGTCGCATATCAGTGGGAAAAGAATTCCCTGACAAAATTATGCAAAAAGTATTCCGCAGAAAAAAAGGGGAAAATTGTGCCGCTAGCTACGGTCAGTGCGGTGGATGCCTACTTGGCGGGTGAGAAGAAAGAAAACCGCCGCATCGAACGATACGGCGGTTGATGTAACCAGCATTGCAAGTATGGATTCTTTTATCTTGTAACTGTTGTGCTGGGGGCGGATTCTGTTTTTAGAGTAGCCGCTGTGGCACTGTCGGCCTCTATATCGGCACGCAGACGCAGTGGAGGCACCTCTTGCGGTGCAAGCGGGGCATTTTGCACGGCTCTGCTAACTTTTTTGGCAAAGTCTTCAAGGCTAAAACGGGCATCGCCCACCACCGGCGGGGCCGTAACCTGTGCTGCCGTAGCCTTGTGGGTTCTGGCGGGGTCGGTAAGCTGCGGTGTTGCTATAAACCCCACCATGGGCAGGCGCTGTTCTTCAAAGGGCGCGTGCAAAGCCTCTGGCGTCTGGGCAAAAAAGCGTACCCGTACTTCTTTTTTGTTGCCCTGTTCCCACAGTTCAAACAGCAGGGTAGAGCCGGGCGGGGTTGCGTTGTCTGGGTAGCCGGCGATTTGCCAGTTTACGCCCAGCAATGCGCCAACATTGGCAATATTGGTGTCGTGCCCCACAAAAACCACCAGCGAGGCCACATTGCACCGTTGGTCGCGGTGCGTGCCCTCTAGGGCGGCCATCATCTCTGAAAGAAGTGACGCACCTTTTAACCGGGCCACCACAGGGGCGCGGTTAACGGTGTTGAACACACTGGCATGTACGGGCAGTACCTCGCGCAAAACGCGTCCGTCTACCTGTCCCCAGCCCGCAGAAATATCGGGCCATTGCGCGTATTCCAGCAAAAATATCTCGGCCATGCCAGAGGCAGTGGCCAGCGCGCCTGAAAGCCCAGCGCCGCTGCCGTCAGCCTCTACACTAACAGAATTGGGCAGGTCGGTCAGCCCGCACGTGGGTGGCAGATTGTACCGGGTGCACATTTCTGCCCCAAGGGGTGCGCTGAGGTGCTGCATGTGGGTGAGGATGGTGTTGTTATCCTCGTGCAGTCTGTCAAGGTCGCCCCCGGCATTGTCCATAATACTGGCAGCAACAGATGCAGGATCAAAGCGCTGCACCCCCGCTTGTACCGGGTGAAAGAGCGGGTCGGGCGACTGGCCCGAAACCGCGTAGAAAAGGCTGCCGTCTGAGCAAAGGCCGTCAACCAGTGCCTTGGCTGTTGCTCTGGTGCGCTGGTCCACATCGGCGCGAACAAATACTTTGCCCGGCGGGGGGCAGGCCGCGTCAGGCAGCACGCCCAGATTCAGCATACGCCCGCGCATGTCTTCCCACATGGCGGTAACAAGCCGTGCGCCGCGCGGTGTCAAATGCCCTTTGGGCACAGGCCATTGGGGCCATGTGCGCGTGCTCCACTGCGCGAGGGTGGCGGCGTGTTGGGTTGGAGAGCGCACGCCATGTCGGGTAAGGGCCACGATCTTGGTCAGGCGGGGTTGGTCATCCCCCTGCTGGGCAAGGCCCAGCTTGGGTACTTGGCACAACAGTGCGCAGACAAGGCAGATAATGGTAAACCGTAGTGCAGTGCGCATGCTTTCTCCTTGATGGAGGCATCATAGCTGCAAAGGCGCATGCGGGCAACGCCCATTTGCTGTCTGATAGCGGTAAAAGTGTTGCGGATGGGCAATTTTTGTGCGCATTAGGGCCGTAACTGCTTGCACAGCGCAAAGCTTGTTATTATGCTTATTCTTTGCGGCAGAGTTTGGTACGCACTTGTTTGATCAACCTTTCAGGCTTCTTTGCCCTTTTGGGGTTCAGGAGTG
>CAYPRZ010000170.1:2157-5714 GCA_964413315.1 uncultured Desulfovibrio sp.
GTACTTCAGATTTTGGGGAGCACGATGCCCATTGCTATTCCGCGCGTAGGAGTTGAGGAAAAACCGCTTGTTCATGACGTGCGGGTTGAAAATCTTTCTTCCCTGGTCATACGGTCGGCCACGGTGCGTGACGTGCACGGCATGTCTGCACTTATCAACCACTATGCTTCGTCCAATGTAATGCTGGCCCGTGGCCCGCAGTACCTCTATCAACATATTCAAGACTACATGGTTGCCACGGCTCCTTCTTCCATTGACGGGCAGGATGTGGTGGTGGCCTGCGGCGCAGTGCATGTGCTGTGGGAAGATTTGGCAGAGATTCGTTCGGTGGCTGTGCACCCCGCGTGTCAGGCAAAGGGTTTTGGCAAAAAGCTGGTGGCGGCGCTGGTTGAAAGATGCCGCGAGCTTGGGCTGCCCAAGGTTTTTGCCTTTACGTTGGCAGCGCCGTTTTTTTCTAGGTGCGGGTTTAGCGAATTCAAGCGCGACGACATGCCTGCCATTGTGTGGGTAGAATGCAGTAAATGCCCAAAGTTTTACTGCTGTGACGAAATTGGAATGTTACTCTACTTATAGTTTTAATCTTGCGGCCTAGCCGCAGGGGAGCACACAGTCTGCAAAAGGTGGGAATGCGTCATGAGCAACAAACTGTATCAGCGGGATTTTTTGAAAGAAACCGACTTCACGCCGGAAGAACTCACCTATTTGCTGGACTTGGCCGCCCAGCTTAAGCAGGCCAAAAAAGCGCGTCGAGAGCCAAAATTTTTGGCAGACAAAAATGTTGTTATCCTTTTTGAAAAGGATTCCACGCGTACCCGTTGTTCCTTTGAGGTGGCAGCCTATGATCAGGGCGCTCGCATAACCTACCTTGGCCCCTCTGGCTCGCAGATGGGCAAAAAAGAATCGCTGGCCGACACTGCCCGCGTGCTTGCCCGTTTTTATGATGGCATAGAATACCGTGGCTACGAGCAGGAGAGGGTAGAGGCTCTGGCAAAACACGCCCATGTGCCTGTGTGGAACGGCCTTACCAACGAATGGCACCCCACACAGTTTCTGGCCGATATGCTGACCATGCGCGAATGCTGCAATAAACCTTTGTGCAAGCAAACGCTGGCATATCTTGGCGATGCGCGTTATAATATGGGCAATTCTCTTATGGTTGGGTCTGCCCTGCTTGGGATCGACTTCCGGTCTGTGGCCCCCAAGGCTTTGTGGACGTCTGACGAAGTTTTTGAAACAGCGACCCGCATTGCCAAAACCACTGGCGCACGCATTACACGCACTGAAAGCGTGCAGGAAGGCGTTAAAGACTGCGATTTTCTCTCCACTGATGTTTGGGTGTCCATGGGCGAGCCGGATTCTGTTTGGAAAGAGCGCATAGAGCTGTTAACGCCTTACCGTGTGGACGCGGCAGCAATGGAAATGACTGGCAATGCAGACTGCAAGTTTTTGCATTGTCTGCCAAGTTTCCATAATCGCGATACAACTGTTGGCGAGGACATTTATCAGCGCTTCGGCATTGAATGCATGGAAGTGAGCGATGATGTATTTGAATCGCCCCGAAACATGGCCTTTGAAGAGGCAGAGAACCGTCTTCACACCATCAAGGCCGTCATGGTCGCCACCATGGCCGAAGATCCTCTGGTGTTCGACGCCTGAGCCTGATTTTGCGCACCCAGCGCCGCTGGCAAGCCCAGCGCGCCTAGGCCCTGCAAAGCTTTATACAGCAAGCGTCCTTGCCGCACCCTGCACCGTAATTGTGCAAAAAAGTGTGGCCGGGACGCTTGCTTTTTTTGCGCGTATTATTTCGTTTTTGCGCCATTGGCTGGTGTTCTGGCTTTTAATTTTTTTGGCTGGCCGTCATTTTTGGCAGGCAGCCTTACGACAACTTACGTGCTGCGGGGCAAAAATCTTGAGTTTTGTATGTGTATTTGATGAGCCTAATTTGCAGCTTAAAATCAGGCAGATAAAATACAAGTTTATAGGTATGATTTGTTCATCGCCCAAACAGTGTGGCAATTTTTTGCAAATATGTTGACGCAAGAATGTACATAGATTAACTCTAAAAGAAACAAAATGGACAAAGGATGTAAGGAGGTTTGTGATTTTTTTATGTTGTGAGGAAGATATCTAGAGTGAAGTTTTTCACAACTCGCAATGTAGTGGGGCAATGAAGATGAGTACACTTGTTTTTTGTTGTGTAGCACTGCCGTTTATTATGGCGCTTGTGCTCTATTTCACGCAAAGCAGCAGCACGCGTAAACTGATAGTGCCTGCGGCGATTACGATCATGGCAGTGGCAGCCGTGACCTTGGGCGCGAACGGCGCTTTCAGGCTTGAGGTCGGTTCCATACTTGGCCTTTCGGCCGATTCCGTGTTCAGCGTGTTAGACCTGCTCTTGCTGGTCTACATTCTTGGCATCGGTTGGAAATTGGGCAGCCGCCTCATCATGGGCATGACCCTGCTTCAGCTTGTGGGCATGCTTTACCTTAAATTTGTTCTTCCTGGGCATGAAGTGCCCATCACTGCCTTTGTGGCAGACGGGCTTTCGCTGATCATGGTGATCATTATTACCGTGGTGGGCGGGCTTATCACAATTTATGGTATGGGCTACATGGACCTGCACGAGGAGCATCTGCACCTGCGTGTTTCGCGCCAGCCCCGATTTTTTGCCATTATTTTCTGCTTCCTGGGGGCCATGAACGGTCTGGTGCTTTGCAACAACCTTTCGTGGATGTTTCTATTCTGGGAAATTACAACGCTGTGTTCGTTCATGCTCATAGGGCATGATCAAACAGACGAGGCAAAGGCCAACGCGCAACGTGCCTTGTGGATGAACGTGCTTGGTGGTCTGGCTTTTGTGTCGGCCATGCTGTTTGTTCAGAAGAGCCTTGGCACGCTCTCTACCGAGCTTGTGCTGCAAAAGATGACTTCTATGGACGTGAAAAACACGGCCATTTTGCTGCCCTTTGCCTTCTTCTGCTTGGCGGCCTTTACCAAGTCGGCGCAGGTTCCCTTTGAAAGCTGGCTGTGCGGCGCCATGGTTGCGCCAACGCCTGTTTCGGCCCTGCTGCACTCGGCTACCATGGTGAAAGCAGGCACCTACCTCTTGTTGCGCATGGCCCCCGCATTTGCGGGAACCACCATGTCTACCATTGTGGCCCTGTTTGGCGCGTTTACCTTTGTGGCAACCTGTATTCTTGCAGTGAGCCAAAGTAACGCCAAAAAGGTGCTGGCTTACTCCACCATTGCAAACTTGGGCCTCATTATTGCCTGCGTGGGCATTAACACGGCGGCTTCAATGATGGCGGCAACTACCATCATCATTTACCACTCCGTGTCCAAGGGGCTGCTGTTTATGTGCGTGGGTGCCATTGAACAGCGCATTGGCTCGCGCGACATCGAAGACATGCGCGGTCTGTACGGCAAGATGCCCCGCACGGCCATTATCACCGTGATAGGCATTTTCACCATGATGCTGCCGCCCTTTGGCATTCTGATTGTTAAGTGGATGGCCATTGAGGCTATTGCCCGTGGCACCCTGGCCTTGACCCCCATAG
>CAYPRZ010000171.1:0-5712 GCA_964413315.1 uncultured Desulfovibrio sp.
CGACACAACACAAGCATCCATATTTTGGAAGGATGCCCAAAGGCGCTTTATCGGTGTAAATAAGGCCTTTCTGGAATATTATGGTTTTGAATCAGCGCAGGTGCTGCAAGGCAAAAACGATGAAGAAATGGGCTGGCACAGCGATCCTGACCCCTACAAAAATGACGAGCTGCGCGTTTTGCAGGGCGAAACCACCACGCGAGTGCCCGGCATGTGTTTTTGCAAGGGAGAAAACCGCCATATTGTCGCCAGCAAAAGCCCGCTTATGGAAAATGGCACGATTGTGGGCCTTGTGGGCAGTTTTGAGGATGTTACAAGCGAGGTACAGCTGCGCAACGACGTGGTGGAGCTCAATTGCAAATTGCAGACAGCATTGGAAAAAGAACGCCACGCCAATCAGGCCAAGTCTGACTTTCTACTGCGCATGAGCCACGACATGCGCACGCCGCTGACCACAATTATTGGTTTTGCTGATCTGGAGCTAAAAAAACGGCTAAAGCCAGACCTGATCAGGGTTTTTTCCACCATCAAGACCTGCTCAAATTTTCTTTTGGGTATTCTTTCAGACATCCTTGATCTGCAAAAGCTCTCTAACGGAAAGCTTGCCCTTAAACCAACAATCTGCACTGCTTCCATAACTGCAAAAAATATTGAATCCATCATTCGCCCGCAGGCAGAAGCAAAAAACATAACATTTATAACGCACTTTAACTGCGCAGCTTCAAACTGCCATTCACAGATAGACACGCGCAAGGTGCAACAAATTATTGTCAATCTGTTGAATAATGCCGTCAAATACACCCAGCCTAGCGGCACAATCATATGGCACAATGACATCAGCGGTGAAGATGCCGACACACTTTCCGTAACGCACGTTATTTCAGACAACGGGCCGGGCATGAGCAATGAATTTCAAGCCACCATGTATGCCCCCTTTACACAGGAAAGTGCGTCTTCCAGCAACGGCAGCGGCCTTGGTCTGGCCATTGCCAAAAAGCTTGTGGATATTCTTGACGGCAGCATAACCTGCGACTCTGCGCCCGGTAAGGGAACAACCTTTACTCTGGTGTTTCCGCACAAAAAAGCTAGCCAAGTGGACATTGCCGCATATTACAGCAAAAACGCCCGCCACGAAGACACAACTGATCTCAAGGGCAAAAAGGTTCTGATCTGCGAAGACAATGCTATCAATAGCGAAATCTTAAAAGAGCTGCTAGAGAGCGAAGGTATGGCGTGCGACATGGCATTTAACGGGCAAGAAGCTGTGAATAAAACCCGCAGCCAGCACTACCACATAATTTTGATGGATATTCGCATGCCCGTTATGGACGGGTATCAGGCCACGCGTGAAATTCGCGAATTTGACATGGACACCCCCATTGTTGCCCTTTCTGCCAATGTTTTTTCAGACGAGGTGCAAAATGCCTTTGAATCTGGCATGGACGATTTTTTGGAAAAACCGATAGTTATACCCAAGCTGCTTGCAACCCTGCGGCAGTTCCTTTCCACCCCCGCCTGACCACCGCGCACCAGCGCCACTCAATACCGCTGCCCAGCTGGGCACGGTCAAATCATGCCTTCTAACACTTGCCATACGTAAGCACGTGGTTATGTTTATGGGCAAGCCAGCAATATCCAAATACTGGCAAAACAGACCAAATCAATATGCCATTGCTACGCTATACCACGCGTAACAGGCCATATTTACGCATTACATATAGCACTTCTTGCATTTTTTATCACAGCCTATGTGTATTTGCAGTTTTGAAGCATTGCTGTATTGTACATATGGAAGCTCACCAAATGGCATGTTGTGGCGATTGCTACAAACACATTTTCCTCCACAGTCACCCGGAGGCCAACTCCATAGGAGGCCAATGATGACAGCCCCTAAAAGCATAAGTGCGCAAGCTCTGCGGCAAAAAGACCTCAAGCAGGCATTGGTTGTTGATGTGCGCACCCCAATGGAATTTGCAGAAAAACGCCTCGCCCATCCGGCAACTCTGGCCCCGGTATCGGAGCTTGATCCACACATGGTTGCCCTGCGCAGCGGGGCATTGCCAGAAACCCCCATCTTTACGCTTTGTGCCAGCGGCAAACGTGCACAAGCGGCAGCGGCAAAATTTGCCGAGGCTGGCTTTACAGACGTAACCGTGATTGAAGGCGGCCTTGCAGCCTGCAAGGAAGCTGGCTTTGCCACCGTTGGTCAGGCCCTGCCCAAGACCGGCGAAACTTCGCCCACGCTTGACCGGCAGGTACGCCTTGTGGCCGGTGCGCTCACGGCCATATTTGTGCTGCTGGGGCTCTTTGTGCACAAGGCTTTTCTGCTTGGCGCGCTCTTTATTGGCTGCGGGCAGGTTTTTTCTGGCCTTACCAACTGGTGCGGCCTTGCACTGCTGCTCACCCGTGCACCTTGGAACAAAAAGGGCTGCACTGGCGGGGCCTGCCCCATCGGCGCGGGCAAAAGCCCCGGCGCAAGCTGCCAGTAGTGCCGCAGACAAAGTTTGCCAGAAACATTACCCAAGCTCTTTGCAAAGGAGTTCGCCATGTCTGCAACCAACGTGCGCGGATTTTTTGATACAGCTACAGCCACGTGGACATACGTTGTCTGGTCTGCAACAGACGCACAGCGCCGTTGCGCCATCATAGACAGCGTGCTTGATTTCGACCTGCACGCCTGCCGCACATCCACCGCTTCGGCAGATGCCGTCATTGATTTTGTGCGCCAGCAAAACATGGTGGTTGAGTGGATTCTTGAAACACACATCCATGCCGACCACATCACCGCTGCCAGCTATATAAAGGAAAAAATGGGCGGAAAAATCGCCATCAGCAAACATATGCTGGACATAATCACCACATGGACGCCCATTTTTCAAACGCAGGAGGACACCCCAGCAGACGGCTCTGCCTTTGACTACCTGTTTGACAATGATGAAGAATTCACCATTGCCGACATGTCCGCCAAAATAATCCACACCCCAGGGCATACCCCGGCGGACACAACCTATATTGTAGGCAAGGCCGCCTTTGTGGGCGACACCATTTTTCTGCCCGATGTGGGCTCTGGCAGGTGCGATTTTCCCGGCGGCAGCGCCGAGGATTCGTACGATTCATCGCGCAAGCTTTTTGCCCTGCCCGACGATCTGCGTATCTACGTGGGGCACGACTACCCGCCAGATGGTGCGCGCGGCCCTCTGTGCATGGCCACTGTGGCCGAGCAAAAGACCGGCAACGTGCGCCTCAACCAGCAGGTAGGCAAGGCTGAGTTTGTGGCAAAGCGCCGTGCAGACGACACGGGCAAGGCCGTGCCGCCGCTGATCTTGCCCTCGCTTCAGGCCAACATGCGCACAGGCAAGTTTGGCAAGGCGGTTAATGGCATGCAGTATGTAAAACTGCCGCTCAACCGCATGTAGCAAAACCCTTCTGCTCGGCAGACTCCCCAAATCAGCAAGCCCCTCTGATACGCAAATCTGCGTGCCAGAGGGGCTTAACCGTTTCAGAATATTGCTGGTGCAGCAGGCATGCACTCACCATGCACCCTAATTATTGTCAGCTTTTGCCCACCTTTTATCTGTAAACGGCCTGCGCCAAGGCCGTTGCAAATGGGCCAGCCATGCCCGTGGGCGCAGTATTGGTCAAAACCACAAACGATATGCCGTTCTTACGATCCATAAAAAAATGAGTTCCGTAAGCACCGCTCCAGCTCAGGGTTCCTGCGCCCGCGCCGTATTCTGCTTTTTCGGGGTGCAACAGCACGGCCCCGCCAAAGCCAAAACCCCAGCCCGGCGCCACAACCTCATTGGTTTTGCCAGCCGTCACGCTCAGCCTTTGCGAAAATATGGTGCAAACCTGATCTGAGGTCATGGCCGTGGCGGTTTCTGGATTTAGCACAGGGCCTCCGCCCGTGCGCAGGGCTTCCAGAAACTTCAGATAGTCCGCAGCCGTGCCCACCATACCCGCCCCGCCAGAGGCATAGGCCTGAGCGTCCAGCGCACGGCCCGGCTCAAAGCGTGTGACCGAGCCGCCACCGGGCACAATCTCGGTTTCTGCCATGCGGTGGGGCTTACCCTCGGCCCACAGATAGGCGGCGGCCAGCATATCTGGCCTGTCTGCCACAAAACCGGTGGCCGTCATGCCCAGCGGCCCGGTAACATATTTTTTGACCACAGCGGGCAACGTGTCGCCCCCTGCCCGCGAAACTACTTCGCCCAGCACGTCAGTGGCCAGAGAATACCGCCAGCTTGTGCCGGGTTCGTAATACAGCGGCACAGAGGCAAGCCGCCAGATATTTTCATCAAGCGTGAGGGGTGGGTTATCCAGCCCGTCAGAAACCTCGGCCTGTGCCATGGGGCCGTCTGCCGGTTCCAAAAATCCATATGAAAGCCCGGCTGTATGCGTCAGCAAATGCCGAATGGTAATGCCCTGTTCAACCTTGCCCTGAAACGAAGGCGTAAAAAAAGGAATCCAGCGGGTAACGGGGTCGTCGAGGCTAATCAAACCCTGATCTGCCATGGCCAGTGCGGCGGCGCTGACAATGGGCTTGCTCATGGAGGCCAGACGGAAACGTGTATCCAGCTTCATGGCAGTGCCGTTTTCGCGGTCGGCCATGCCCACGGCACGCTGATACACCACCTGACCATTGCGGGCGGCCACAACAACAGCTCCCACAATTTTTTGTTGCGCAAGGGCCGCGTCCAGCACGGCGTCAAGGCGGCTTGCCAGTGCGGCCTCTTCAGTGGCCGCAGATGCGCTGGGCACAAGGCTTCCTACTGTCAGGGCACCAAACAGCACGCTCAAGGCTGCAACAAACGCCCCATAAACCGCCGCCTTACGCAGCCAGCCCGATAATTCGCACCAGCACTTCATCCTCTTGTTCATCCAGCCTCCCATAGGGCTTGGCTCACCCTCGCTAGTTAGGCGGATTGAGCCATTTTTATGGGCATATGTAAATAGCAGCGAGCCTTTGCCCAGCGCTTAACAAACAGATTGCATTTTCATATGATGCCTAACAAGTAGGAGGACACCATGAATCCACTCTTCTCACCCATAAAGCTCAAGGGGCTGACCCTGAGCAACCGCATTGTCGTACCTCCCATGGATCAGTATTCGGCAGACAATGGCCGGCCCGGCAACTGGCATGCCATGCACTATGGCAACCTTGCCGTATCCGGGGTTGGCCTGTTGATTGTAGAAGCAACAGCAGTGGAACCTGCCGGGCGTATCTCGCCGCAAGACTTGGGCCTGTGGGATGACACACAGGAGGCTGCCCACAAAGGCATGGTTGATACTATACGCACATACTCGTCAACGCCCATTGGTATTCAGATTGGGCATGCGGGGCGCAAGGGTTCCACAGCCCGCCCGTGGGAGGGCGGCAAACCACTGCCCATTGATGGCGCAGGCTGGGAAATATGCGCGCCTTCTGCCCTGCCCTACGCGCCGGGGCATCAAACACCCACGGCACTCACCACCGCCGACATTGCACGCCTCACAGAATCCTTTGTGGCTGCGGCCAAACGGGCGGTACGCGCTGGGTATAATCTTATAGAACTGCACGCCGCCCACGGCTACCTGATGCACGAGTTTCTCTCGCCACTCAGCAATGCCCGCACGGATGCCTATGGCGGTGGCCTTGAAAACAGAATGCGCTTTCCTCTAGTGTTGCGTCCTTCAAATAAATAGATAATAATGCCTCCCATCCAAGGAGGT
>CAYPRZ010000172.1:0-5698 GCA_964413315.1 uncultured Desulfovibrio sp.
GCCGCAACAGGTCGCCCAGCTCGCCCTCGTTGACGCCGCGCACCACGGTTGCCACAAGCACCACGCCAAGCCCGGCATCGGCGCAGTTGCGCACGGCGCGGCGCTTGAAATCAAGGCATTCCCTGCCGCGCAGGGTCATAAAACTGCTCTCGCGCACACCGTCCCATTGCAGATAGACAGAATCAAGCCCAGCATGGCGCAGAGCGTGGGCATAGCCCTGCTGGTGCGCCAGCCGCAGCCCGTTGGTATTGACCTGCACCAAGCCAAAGCCGCGTTGACGCGCCATGCCAATAATTTGCGACAGGTCGTCGCGCACGGTGGGTTCGCCGCCAGAAATCTGCACGTTGCATGGGCCGGATGCCCCCTTGAGAATATCCATCTGCGTGGCGATGACATCCAGAGGAATATCGCCAGCCTCACAGCACTGGGGATTCGACACAGAACCCGCCTGCGCATAGCACACGGGGCAGGACATGTCGCAGCGTTTGGTGATTTCAAACAGGCCCGTGCAGGTGTGCTGGGCGTGGGCAGGGCAAAGGCCGCAGTCGTAGGGGCAGCCTTGGCTTATGGGCGTGCGGGGATTGGCCGGATAAGAAGGATTTTTGGGGCGCGACCAGCTTGCAAAGGGGGGCGTGGCAGCCGCGCCTTCGCCCCCATTTGTGAGATGGTCGCGCCACACCGGCACGCTGAACGTGCCATGGTCGGGGCAGGTTTTGCGCAGCACTACTGTGCGGGAATCAGTGACCGAATGCTCATAGCTGGCCTCTACCCGCCGTAAACACACGGGGCAAAGGCTCTGGGTGCGGCGCAGGGTCATGCTTTTTCCGTGAGATCCAGCTCGTAACTCTGAACCAGTTCCATGATTTTTCCCCAGCATTCGGCCAGCAGGTCGCCACAGGCCGCCGGGTTGGGCTGTTCGCCCGCCACACCGGAAGCAGCGCCAAGGCCCGCCGCAATCTGCCCACAGCGCTGCCCGCCATAGGCCTCTGTGCGGTCATAAAACCAACTGGCATAATCGTTGAGCATAGGGGTGAGCATGGGGTGGGGAATTTCGTCCTCTGCGCCCTTGCCAGCGGCCAGCGCCAGTGCGCACGCGCCGCCAGTCAGCAAACCACAGGGGCCGTCAGACTGGCCGATACCATGGCACAGACCCTGCGCAGCGCGTACAACACCGGGGTTCTGCCTGTCCTGCGCCTGAAGCATAAGCAGGAGCAGCAACTGACTACAACAATACCCCTGATGCACAAGGGGCAGCAGTTCCATCATCATGGGATTCATAACGTCTCCTTTCGGGCGATCCACAGGCCGTAGCCATAGGCACGCAAGGATTTACCGGGGGCGTTGCCCCCACACGCGCAGCCCTTGGCAGACCCGGTGGTTGCGTCGCCGTACCAGACCATACGCGCCGCCAGTTCAACCAGTGCGCGGCTGTTGTCCTCAAAATGCACCAGCGTAAAGCCCGCTGTGGTCATAAGCCCGCGCCAATCGGTCTCGGCCCGCGCACCCGCAAGGCACGACGAACCAATCCCTCCAAGGCCGAAATCCGCCGATGCGGGCGCGTAGCCCTGCCGCAGCATAAGATCGCTGACTACCAGGAGCCCGCCGGGGCGCAAGGCCGTGTAGGCCGCCTTTAAAGCCGCAAGGGGGTCTGCCAGCAACGAAAGCACGCATTCGCACAGCACGCAGTCAACACAGGCGGCGGCCAGCGGCGGCCGCTCAAGGTCTGCGCGCACAAGGCTGCATGCGTCTGCCAGATTATCACACTCAACGTCCGCGGCCCCGGCGTGTTTGTCCAGCCCCACGGCACGGTAGCCCCGACCTGCCAGCAGGCGCAGCGTTGCCCCTGCCCCGCTGCCCAGATCGAGCACCAGCCCGCCCTGCGGCAACCAACCGTTGGCCGCACACTTGTCGAGCGCGCGGCAGGTCAGGGCCACACCACCGGGACGCCATGCATCACCAGCGGCTCGGCGAAAATCAGGCCGTTCCCAAAGTGCGCTCACTTGTCTTCCAGCAGGGCTTCCACCTCTAGCATCTTGCCCTCTGCCAAAGATTTGGGAACCTGCGTAAGCCCACACTTGGGGCAGCGCGGCAAAAATACGTCAAAGGCGCTGTTGAGATAAAAGACGGGAACCTTCACCTGTTCAAGAGCAACACGGCACCGTCCGCACACCCACTGGCCGCCGTCCGGCCCGTAATTTGGCCCCATGCTCATGATTGCCCACCTCCCTGCACACCAGATTGCCCGCTCTGGGAGCCCAGATTCTGGCCTACCCGCTGCCCGTCGGTACAACACTGGTGGCTGTTGATGACATCTACGGCTTCCTGCCCGCCAGACCCCGGCACAACCATGCGGTGACACCACGCATCGTGCAGCATAAAGGCCACGCCCTGCGGCTGATACTCCACCCAGAATGTCACCTTTCTGGGCCGCCACGACCCAAGCCGGTGGCCGTTTTCCAAATTCTCAAACCAGTGGCCGCTGGCCTCGGCCCCCACCACGGCTTCTTCTACGTCTGAAAGCAGGATATGCCGTTCCTCCATACGTGCCAAGGCTTCGGGGCTCACCAGCACCCTGCCCTTGCCCGCATGGTCTGGCGGAGAAAGTGCCGCGCTGTTGAGCCCAAGCGCGCTGCCGTATTTTTTTAGCAGTTTGAGGCGCAAAGCCGCCCGATTGGCCCGCTGTGCCGACAGGCCGGGGCCGGAGGCTGCGCCGGAATTGTCGAAAGCAGGCTGCGGCAACAGCAGATCGAGCATATGCCAACATTCCTTGCCGCTGGCCGCCATGCGGTCGCGGCACATGATGCACGAGGCAAGGCCGGGGTGCTCAAGCTGGGCCGCCCGGTGCTCGCTCATGGCTTTGGCCGTTTGCGGCTGGGCGCACCACACAAGGCCGCCGTAGCCGCAGCAGGCTGTAGAGGCCCCGCTGAGACGTGGTTCTTGAACCGTGACCCCGCACTTGCCCGCAAGGCTGCGCACAGCGGCAAGCCACGCCTTGTCGTGCCGCGCGGTGCAGGGATCCTGCATGGAAAACACTGTGGGCAGCGCCGTTGAATCCGCCGAAATTGTGGGCAAATCCAGCGTCAAACCGTCCAGAACTTCCCATACCGATACGGTTTGTGCTTCGGGCAGCCCCTCGCGCAGGGCAGCAAGGCACGAGGAACAGGCCGCCACAATGCGCGGCTTGCCCAGCCCCTGCCATGTTTGACGGATTTTTTCCATATGCTCGCTGAACAGTGCCGACCGCCCGGCCCAGCGGGCGGGGATGCCGCAGCACGAAAGCATGATGCCCACCTCTGGCCCATCGGCCGCGCCAAGTTTTGTGCGCAGCAGGTCGTACAGGGCGGCGGTTTGCTCCACCCGCGCCGCAGCCAGCTGACAGCCGGGAAAAAACAGATGCGACACCGTGCCTTGTGCCAGCGCAGCTCCATCAGCCGCAGGGGGCAGCACTAGCGAGCATTCCGGCCCGCTGGCGCTCTCCATGTCTTCCAGAGCAAATTCGTGCGCCGTGGGCGGCATAAAGCCCCGCTCCACCATGTCCTCCCGTGCCGAAAGGCAGAGCTCTGACATGGAAAAGTTCTCTGGGCAAAGTTCCTCGCACTGGCCGCACAGGGCGCAGCCATTGATGACGGCATTGGCCGTGTGCAGGCCTTTGACAATGGAGGCATTGTTGTGAATCTGGCGGGCGTAAAGGCGCGGATAGCCCTTGTACTTTTGCAGGTACACGCATTCGCGCACGCAGATCATGCACTGGCATTGCAGGCAGCGCTCTGCCTCGGCCACGGCCTCTTCTGCCGAATACAAGGGCTCTGCCGGGGCATTGCCCGTTTGCAGGGCCGGTTCCACACGCGGCACGGGGCTTATGCCCGTAACATCGGTGTGCAGCGGGCCCTGAGATTTATCGCGTGCCGCAGTGAGCGAAACACCGCTGGTTACGCGCTCCATAGTCTGGGCCGCGTGCCGACCCTGCCCTGCCTGACGTGAGGCAGAAGCAAAAACATGCCCCGTGGGCGTGCTCACAGGCCAGCCAGCACAGCAAATATTGCCCCGCCACAGCAAGGTTTCGGCATCAATCTGGGCCTCACCCGGTACCAGGTCGGGCGAGGCCGCCAACACGGCGTCAGCGTCCACCAGCACGGCATCATAGTTTGCCGCCAGTTTTTCCAACAGGGCCGCATCCAGAGAGGCCTGCTCAAAACAAACTTTCTGGCGGGTGAGGCTCTCAAAATCTTCTGCCGCAAAATCCTTGCCTATACCTGTGGCTTGGGGCGAGGCAGCCAGCGCCGCAAAACGGCCCAACAAAAATTTTGTGGGAGCGCCCGCGTGAAACACCTTTACAGGATAGGCCTTGCGCGAGAGATCCCATGCCGCTGTAAGGCCAGCCAGCCCAGCGCCCATGATCGCCATGCGGAATTTTTTGGGCGGCAGAGGCAGCGGGCGGCCCTGCGGCCCCACGGCCAGCATACACGCAAGCTCAAGCCCGTGCATGGCCACGCTGCCGCCAAGGTCTTGCCGCAGGCAAGCATTTTCGCAGGGGTGGTCGCAAATGCGGGCTATGATGCCGGGCAGGGGCAGATGCCGCTCAAGCACCTTGCGGGCCTCGCCCTGCTTGCCCTCGGCCATGCGGGCCATAAAGGTGCGCACGTCCAGATCAAAGGGACAGGCCACCCGGCAACGGGGCGGGCTTTCCTGCGTGCAGTGCGACTCTATTTCGTGCAGACGTTGTTGGTCCATCATGGCGATGTTTCTCGCTAAATTGGTGCTGTATTGGGCAAGTCGGGGCGTGGCATCGGCCCAACGGCAAGCGGGGTTTTCAGAGAACACCTGAAAACCCCGCCAACCATGCATCCGCTACAGCTCTGATGGCTGTGAAGCGGGTAGATACCAAAAAACTGAGGGGGTCGTGGGGAGAACCCTTTTTGCAAAGGATTCTCCCCATTTCTCCAGATGGTTAGCCTTAGCCTACCCTACTTGGGCATGGCCTCCAACACCTTTTCGGGGCGGGCGGGCA
This sequence comes from uncultured Desulfovibrio sp., assembly GCA_964413315.1. Taxonomy (GTDB): domain Bacteria; phylum Desulfobacterota; class Desulfovibrionia; order Desulfovibrionales; family Desulfovibrionaceae; genus Desulfovibrio. The sequence goes on from CAYPRZ010000172.1 coordinate 5,009, forward strand.
GATGACGCACGCGCGCGCCGCAGGCATTGTAGATGGCGTTGATGATGGCGGGGTGCGGTGCGGTAAGGGGCATTTCGCCCACGCCGGAAGCGCCGAAGGGACCAGCCTTGCGGGGGGTCTGCACATAGACGATTTCCATGTCGTCAGGAATCATCTTGATGGTGGGCACGCCCGCGCCAGCGATGGTGCTGTGCTTCTTGAGGTCTTCGTAGTCTTCGGTAAGGGCAAGGCCCACGCCCTGCGCCATGCCGCCGTAGATCTGGCCGTCAACCACCAGCTTGTTGCACAGGGTACCGATGTCGGCCACGCACACGAGCTTTTCAACAGTGGTTTTGCCGGTGGCCACTTCCACGGCCACTTCGGCCAGGAACAGGCCGTACATGTAGCAGGCAAAGGGTTCGCCCTGGCCCTTGAGGTCGCAGTCCTTGGCCGGGGCAGACCACTTGCCGTCGTAGTGCACGGGGCGGCCTTCGGCCTTCATTTCTTCAAAGGTAAAGAAGCCGCCGCTGGGCTTGCGCATACCTTCAATCAGCATTTCGCAGGCCACGCGGGTGGCGTTGCCCGTAACCACCTGCGAACGCGAGCCGCCAGCAGGGCCGGAATTGGGGGTCTTGCTGGTGTCGTTCATGATCAGATGGATGTTTTCGGGCTTGATGCCCAGCGGGCGCAGGGCTTCGTGCGCGGTGCCCA
>CAYPRZ010000173.1:0-5697 GCA_964413315.1 uncultured Desulfovibrio sp.
CGTAGCCCCATAACCGGCCCCACCTTGCCGCACGCCGCGCAGGCGTCCCAACTTCCCGGACGACGAAACCCCGTGCCCGCAGGGCCGCAAAAATCAACAAAAATTCCCCGTCGGGTAAGCGAAGCAGAACGCACGCCGCGCAGGCGTCCCAACTTCGCCGGACGGCGAAAGCCCGTCTGCGCTAATGGCAAAAGAATTACGCCAACATTCCCAAACAGGTGCGTCGAAATCCCGTGCTCGAAAGGCAAACAATACAAGTACGCACAATCGTCCAATCACCTGTCAGGTTATCTCCCACGCCCCACAGGTGAACACCTTTCAAAAAATTTGCACAAACCGTATTTCACACCAATAAACTATAGATTTTGACCAGCATGCTGGCTAACATGATAAAAATTCTATCACTGCGACTTTTCATACGGTTTGCATAAATAATTGAATGAAATGATCATCATATTGCCATGTACATGCTGAATTTTCCCTAACCGCATGCAGCTAGTGGAACCCCCATGAAGTTTACCAATGTCAATTTGCTGGACGAGCTAGCTAAGCCGGAGTTCTCTTCGTTGCTTTCTGCCTTTCAGGAGCGCCGCTTTCCCAAAAACAGCATGATTTTTACCCCCAGCTATGATGAAGAGCTGGAAAGTTCTTCCACAAGTATTCCCCCGGCAGGGGAGCAACTTACCGCCGGGAACTACGTGTTCATTGTAAGCAAGGGACTTGTACGCGTTTATCTGGCGTATGGCGAAAAAGAATTTACCATAGCCTTTCTCAAACCGGGCGATGTGTATGTCAGCCATTCAAGCGCGCAGGTTCAGGCGGTGGAAGATACCACAATACTGCTGGTGGACACAGTCACGTTCAATCAGCGTATGATGACCGTGCCACAGTTTACGGTCACTGTCGTGCGTGTTTTGGGCGGCATTCTTAAAAATACGTTTAGCATTGTGGATGGCCTTGCCCTGCGCGATGTGTCTGCCCGGCTTGCCCGGTATCTCGTATCCACAGCACAGGAAAACTCTCCCGGCCCAGATGGCCGCCGCCGCGTGCGCTTGCAACTTTCTGGCGAAAGGCTTGCGCAAAGCCTCGGTGCAACGCGTCAGACAATTTCAACCTTGCTTACAGACCTGACCCGCTCTGGCATTTTGCTTAAAGAGCAGCGCGGCGTGTATTGCATTATGGATGAAGCCCGCCTTCGCGAGTTGCTTGATTAGCCTGCTTTTTTGATCTTGTACGCTCAGCGCAGTACTACCGCAGATTTTATCTCTCTTTTTGCCACGCTTATTGCCGCACGCCCATGCCGTTTGATTGTCTGATTCAGGCTTTTCACTCATATTTTTTTATCATCTGTGCTTTGTCGTGCACCCGACAGACATCCTTTTATGACTGTGATACCACAAAGACAAAGATGGCGGCGCAGACTTGGCGCGTCGCGTAACCTTAAGTTTTGTGGGGCAGTTATGGAAAGTAAAAAGCGCGATATTAATGACATGTCCATTTGGGATGATGCCAAACGTATGCTGACCAAGGCCAGAGCTGAAGGTGTGGAAACAGCTTGGGACAGGCTGGATCAGCAGACGCCTCACTGCCGTTTTTGCGAGCTTGGTACAACTTGCCGCAACTGCGTTATGGGGCCGTGCCGCATTAGTGCCAAGGCAGAGCCGGGCGGCAAACTTTCGCGCGGCGTGTGTGGCGCAGATGCCGATGTGATTGTGGCGCGTAATTTTGGGCGGTTTATTGCGGGTGGTTCCGCTGGCCATTCAGACCATGGGCGTGACGTTATTGAGGCGCTCGAAGCAGTGGTGGAAGGCCGCGCACCCGGCTATCAGATTCGTGATGAGGCGAAACTGCGTCGCATTGCGGCAGAGCTTGGCGTTGCCACTGACGGCCGCGATGCCCTTGATGTGGCGTCAGATGTGGTAGAAGCGTGCTACAGCGATTTTGGCAGCAGGCGCAAAGCTGTAAATTTTGTTTCGCGTGTTCCCGCAAAGCGCCGTGCCCTGTGGGAAAAGCTTGGCATTACCCCGCGCGGCGTAGACCGCGAAATTGCCGAAATGATGCACCGCACCCACATGGGCTGCGACAACGACGCGCCCAATACTCTGCTGCACGCGGCGCGTTGCGCTCTGGCCGACGGCTGGGCGGGTTCCATGATCGCCACCGAGCTGTGCGATGTGCTTTTTGGTACTCCCAAGCCCAAAATGGCAACGGCCAACCTTGGCGTTATCAAAAGAGATACGGTTAATATATTGGTTCACGGGCACAATCCCGTAGTGTCCGAAATGATTCTGGACGCCGCGCGCGACCCTGAAATGGTCGAACTTGCCAAAAAGAATGGCGCAACTGGCATCACCGTAGCGGGTCTGTGCTGTACCGGCAACGAGCTGCTTATGCGTCAGGGTATTCCCATGGCGGGCAACCACCTGATGACAGAACTTGCCATCGTTACCGGTGCGGTAGAAGTGGTTGTGGTGGATTATCAGTGCATTATGCCTAGCCTTGTGCAGGTGGCGGGCTGCTACCACACTCGGTTTATCGACACCGCCTCAAAGGCCCGTTTTACGGGCGCGATCCATTTTGATTTTCACCCTGAAAATGCCCGCGAAGAAGCCCGCAAGATTGTGCGCATGGCTGTGGATGCCTTTGTGGAGCGCGACCCCAAGCGGGTGGAAATTCCTGTGGAACCCGTGAGCATCATGACGGGTTTTTCTAACGAGGCCATTCTTGAAGCTCTGGGCGGCTCGCTCGACCCTCTGCTGGATGCCGTTAAGGCTGGCACGGTGCGCGGTTTTGTGGGCGTAGTGGGCTGCAACAACCCCAAGATCAAGCACGATTCAGCCAACGTGGGGCTCATGAAGGCGTTGATCAAGAAGGACATCATGGTGCTGGCCACCGGCTGCGTTACCACTGCGGCGGGTAAGGCTGGTTTGCTGGTTCCCGAAGGCGCCTCCATGGCTGGCCCCGGTTTGCAAAGCCTGTGTGGTGCTCTGGGTATTCCCCCGGTGCTGCACCTTGGCAGCTGCGTAGACAATGCCCGTATCATGCAGCTCTGTGCCCTTATTGCCAACGCACTTGGCGTGGATATTTCCGATCTGCCCGTGGGTGCGTCCTCGCCAGAATGGTATTCGGAAAAAGCGGCGGCCATCGGCATGTATGCAGTGGCCAGCGGCATCTATACACATCTTGGCCTGCCGCCCAATATCCTTGGGTCGGAAAAGGTTACAGATATTGCCCTTAACGGTCTGGAAGAAATTGTGGGCGCATCCTTTGTGGTCAACGACGACCCAGAAAAGGCCGCAGACCTGCTGGATGCCCGTATCCGGCAAAAGCGTCTGGGCTTGGGCTTGCAGCCCTAGGTTTGCAGTGGTGCGGGGCAGGGTGGGCTTGCCCGCCCGCCCCGCAGGTTGCACTACACTGGCAAACCAGCAAAATCTTTGGAGGCTTGCATGAAGATTGCCATATCTGGCAAGGGCGGCGTGGGCAAAACATCGCTAACCGCGTGGCTAGGCGATTATCTGGCCCGGCGCGGCGAAAAGGTCTGGCTGGTGGATGCCGATACGGCACTTTCGTTAGGGCAGGCATCGGGTCTTGACCGCGCAGCCCTGCCAGAGCCCCTCACCGGGCGTGCTGCTCTCATTGAAGAGCGCATTCGTCCCGCAGGCAAGGGCGGCATGATGGATCTTGACCCGCATGTGAGCGATCTGCCAGAAGTCCTGTCCGCTCCTTTGCCCTTGGCTGGCTCTGTCCAAGCGGCGCAAGGCGAAAAGCGTTTGCTGGTCATGGGGCCGCTAACCAATGCCGGGGGCGGATGCGCCTGCGAGGGCAACGCGCTTCTCAAGGCTCTGCTGGCTCATCTCGTGCTCGACAGGCGCGAATGGGTGCTGGTGGATATGGAAGCCGGCGTGGAACATCTGGGGCGTGGAACCGTGGCGCATGTGGACGCATTGCTGGTTGTAGCAGAACCAAGCATGCGCTCGCTGGAAACAGCCGCCGAAGTGGCCCGCATGGCCAGCGACCTTGGCCTGCGGCGTCAGGTGCTGGTGATCAACAAGGCCACGCCGCAGCAGGCCGCCCAATTGCCCCCATTGGCACACCTGCCAGAGCAGCGCATTGCTGTGCCCGACCTAGAGGCCTTGCGGCAGCGGCAGATGTATTCTGGTTCTGTGCTGGGCCTTGGCCCGCAGACAGAAGAGGAACTGGACAGATTTTGCGAAGCCCTGTTGCAAAAAATCGGGCAATATTAACCTGTTGCATTCTAGTGGCCATGGGTTGGCCAGCAGTTTTTTGCGAATCAATCGAGCCTCGGTACTACCGGGGCTTTTTTAGTGGCGGATTATAGAGGCTTTGAAGTTGATTGCCGCTACAAGGTATCTTGCCAGATTTTTTCGCCTTGTGCGTTATAGTTGCGCACAAAGTCTAGGCAATTCTTGCCAGCAAGCGGGCGGCTAAAGTAATAACCCTGAAACGTCTTGTAGCCGATGCGGGTAAATACGCTGAGCTGCTGTTCGTCTTCCACACCTTCCACCACCGTAGTTATGTGCAGACTGTGGCTCAAATCCAGAATGCTGCGCACAATCTGTTCCTGTACATTGCTGTTAAGGCTTTCAGTCAGCGAGCGGTCAACCTTGACCGTAGTGACGGGAAAGGCCCTGAGATAGCGTAGGGATGTATGCCCCATACCAAAATCATCTATTGCAAGGCGCACGCCCAGCACCCGCAGTCTTGTGAGCAGATCAAGTGTGCGCGAATCTGGCTCAAGAATGGAAGATTCGGTAATCTCCAGCTCAAGCTGGGTTGGCGTAAGTTTTTGCCCATACAGGGTATCAAGCACCATTTGGGCAAAGTTGGCATTGCGTAGCTGGCGCGGCGTAATATTTACGGCGATCACCAGTTCATGCGGCACGGCTGCACTCCAAGCGGCGCGCTGCTTGCAGGCCTCAAGCAGAATGAACCCACCAAGGCGGTCTATGAGGTTCATATCTTCTGCAAGAGCAATGGTAATTGGCGGCGCAATGGGGCCGTAGATGGGGTGATCCCAACGAAGCAGGGCTTCGATGCCAACAACGCGCCCTGTGGCATGGTTGCACTGCGGCTGATACACCAGATACAATTGACTTTCTTTCTCGTTCAACGCGCGTTCAAGGTCATTGGCCAAGGTATGCGCCAGACGCCCCACCTCGCCCGGAAGAGTAAGGCATTTGCATTTGTCTGGTGAGCCAGATTCGCAGCGGCTGGCTACTTCCAGCAGGGCTTGCATCACCCTTTTGCCGTGCTTTTCGCGCACCGCGTCTGAAAGCGCCACAAAGGGCAGATAAATGATAAAGCCCAGCGCAAGATTTATGAGTTGAACAATCGTGCCGTTAATGCCGCCCGTGGCCACATAGCCGCCGATAAGCGGGGGTGTTGTCCAAGCCACGCCAATGGTGGTGTGCGGCAAAAAGCCAAGAACAGTGGCGGCGTAGGCCACAACGGTTTGAACGGCAGGAACCAGCAAAAAGGGAATGCCAAAGGCTGGGTTCAGCACCAGCGGAACGCCAAAGATAAGCGGTTCATTAACATTGTAGAGGGCGGGCACAAGAGCCAGCAGACTGAGTTTTTTCATGCCACTGTCGCGGCAGCGCACCAAAATGGCAAAACAGAGGGCAAGGGTAGAGCCAGAACCGCCCATTCGGGTAAAGGTATCAAAAAATACCTTGG
>CAYPRZ010000174.1:0-5660 GCA_964413315.1 uncultured Desulfovibrio sp.
AAAAACCGAACACAGGGAGAGAAATGCCGGAACGTCCCTGATTGGCCCCGGAAACAGAATTCGTCCGGCAAAAGGCGTATCAGCGATGCGGGACCGCATGGCCTCGAGATCCGCACCATGCCCGCCCACAACGGCGTATAAATCAGGCACAGCCGAGCAGGCCCGAATGGCCGTATCGACCCAGAGCCCCGGATCCTTGATGGAGACAAAACGAAACAGGCCCCCAAGAACAGGTGCGCTTTCAGGAATACCCAGCGTCTGCCGCAGGCTGGATATTTGCGCAGCTTCCGGGCGCGGCCACGATGCCAAGTCAAAAATATTGGGGGTAAGGCGAACCGTTCCGGGGGGAAGGCCCAGCCAAGCTTCGTAGGCAGCGCAGCCAGCACGGCTGTTGTTGGTCATGACCACATCAGAAAGCTGCATGACATTTGAAAGGACTGCAAAGGCAGTTTCATCGTTGGCACTTTCAAATCCATATGGGGCTCGCAGGTCTGGCGAAAGACTCTGCCCTGAAATAATTATCTTGGGCACACCTGCAATGCAGGCTGCCAGGAGAGGCATCATTCCATCGGCATTCCATACTTGCAGCAGTTTAGGCCGCACACACAATAACCATGCGGCGTAGGCAGAAATACTATCTATAGTGACAGGGGTTGCCCCGGACAACAAGGAATCCACGATGGGGCGCGCTTCATAAAATAATGTGAGATCAACAACGTCCCGCGAAAAACCAAGCACGTTACTGCAAGACTGCGCATCCTTGAGAAAAAAATCGTTGTCACCACCAGACAATATGGTGCGGCAAAGCAGTGTTATTTCCCGGCCCTTTTGCTGAAATAATCTGGCACTCGCTACAACCTGACGTTCTATACCGCCACAGGTCAAAGAATCACTCCACCAAGCAATTGGCCCAGTAAAATGCGACGGCGGACGCATGGGCGCTCCTGCTATGAGCTGCGAGTTCTTCATGACGCCCCCCTGTCAGAACATTCCAGAAATTTCAGGACAAAATATTTTTTGACGCTTAAAAAATATTGCAAATCCAATGCCAGTACATACAACAAAGTGTCGGCCCAATGGGCAGACCCTTTGTCACTAGCACTATTATTGGTGCAGCTTACCCCATGGCCCTTTGCAGACGGGTCAGGGTTTCCTGCTTGCCCAAGAAGGCCATGATTTCATTGAGGTGCGAGCCGCCCATAAAGCCCATGAGAGCCGTGCGCAGCGGCGGGGCCACTTCTTTGAATTTCAGGCCGTTGTCGGCCACATAGGCATTGAGTGCGGCCTCAAGGGCCTCGGCGGTAAAAGGCTCACAAGCGGCAAACACGTCTGCAAGGGCCTTAAGGTGCGCCTTGCCCGTTTCGGTAAAGTGCTTGGCGGTGTCTTTTTCCACATAGCTAAGCTCTGCGGCGGGAACCACCAGCGGGCGGAAGGCCTCGCCCAGCGCCTTGAGGTTGTTGGCCCGCTCGCGAAACATGACGCACAGCGGCTCAAGCTTTTCTTGCGGCAGCGTGCCAAGCCCGGCCTGCTCCACAAAAGGAGCCACCAACGCGGCCAGCTCCGGCAGGGGCAGCGCCCGCATAAAGTGCGCGTTGCACCATTCGAGCTTGGCCGGGTCAAAGGCAGCAGCGGCGGGATTGAGGCTCGTACCGTCAAAGAATTCGATCAGCTCTTCCTTGGTGAACAATTCCTGATCGCCGTGCGACCAGCCCAGCCGCACAAGGTAGTTCACCAGAGCCTGAGGCAGAAGGCCATCCTGCTGATATTCAATAACAGCCCGCGCGCCGTGGCGCTTGGAGAGCTTTTGCCTGTCCGGGCCAAGAATCATGGGCACGTGGCCAAAGTGCGGCACGGGCAGACCAAGAGCTTCATAAATAAGAATCTGGCGCGGGGTGTTGGAAACGTGGTCGTCGCCACGGATAACATGGGTGATGCCCATTTCGTAGTCGTCCACCACCACGGCCATGTTGTATGTGGGCATGCCGTCGGCGCGGCGAATGACCATGTCGTCCAGTTCGTTAACGTCCACGGCAATCTTGCCCTTGACCAGATCGTCAAAAACCACCTTGCCAGCCACCGGGGCCTTGAGGCGCACGCAGTGGCCCTCGCCGGGGCCAAGATTCCTTTCGCGGCAGCGGCCATTATAGCGCGGCTTGAGGCCATTTTGGCGGGCTTCTTCGCGCATGGCTTCCACTTCGTCCGGGGTGCACGAGCACCAGTAGGCGTGGCCGGTTTCCAGCAGTTTGTCCACATAGCGGTTGTACACGTCGGCGCGCTGGGTCTGATAGGTCAGCTCGCCGTCCCAGTCCAGCCCAAGCCAGCGCATGGAGGCCAAAATGGAATCGGTATATTCCTGCTTGGAACGCAGAAGATCGGTGTCTTCAATGCGCAGGTGAAAGCGGCCACCAGAGTGGCGGGCCAAAAGCCAGCAAAAAATGGCGGTGCGGGCGCCGCCTATGTGCAGATGCCCCGTGGGGCTGGGTGCGAATCGGGTTACCACTTGAGTCATGTTGCTTTCCTTGAAACTGGCGTTGCTGGCAAGTTGGCGCATGGGGGGCGCGGTGTCAAGAGCCACTCAGCAGCCAGAGGGGGCATTGCCATCGCCGGGAAAGCGGCTGCCGGGTTCCTCGCCCTCTGCGGTGTTCTGCACTTCTGCCGGGCGCGGATTAAAAAGCTTGAGTGTGCGCGTGAGGTCTTCGAGGTTCACGGGCTTGGTCAGATGGGCGTTCATGCCCTCCTGAATACTGCGCTCGGCATCGCCGCGCATGGCGTAGGCTGTCATGGCGATAATGGGCACGCTTTGCGCACCGGGCAGGTTGCTGGCGCGTATGACACGGGTGGCAGAATAGCCGTCCATAATTGGCATCTGCACATCCATAAGGATAATATCAATCTCAGCGCCGCGCATGGTCCAGATTTCCACCGCCTCCTGCCCGTTGACGGCAGAAATGCACTCAATGCCCATGCTGTCCAGCAGCACTTCCATTATTTCGCGATTGATGTCGCCATCTTCGGCCACCAGTACACGCAGACCGTGCAAAGAACGGGCATCGGTGTCGGGCCCGGCATCATCCTTTGTCTGGTCACCCTGCTCACTGCACACGGCAAAGGGCAGCTCTACCCGAAAAACACTGCCCTTGCCGGGCTCGCTCTCTACCGATATGCGCCCGCCCATAAGGGCCGTTAAACGGCGGCACAGTGAAAGCCCAAGCCCCGTGCCGCCAAAACGACGGGTAATGGACGTATCTGCCTGCGAAAAAGGCGTAAAAGCGCGGGAAAGCTCATCGGCAGACATGCCAATTCCCTCATCGCTCACCACACAGGCCAGACGCACACTGTCACTGTTCGTTTCAAGCAGTTCAAAGGCAATACGCACCGTGCCGCGTTCAGAAAACTTCAGCGCATTACCGCCCAGATTAAGCAGTATCTGGCGCAGGCGTAGGGCATCGCCCGAAAGAAGCGGCGGAATGGCCGGATCGATATAGCTTTCGAGCCTAAAATCCTTGCCCTTGTGCACGGCCTTGGGCCCCAGCAGCGACATGACCGATTCCAGCTCTTTTTCAGGCTGAAAGGGCAGGTTTTCCAGCTCAAGGCGGTTGGCCTCGATCTTTGAAAAATCAAGCAGGTCGTTGATGATGTCGAGCAGCGATTCGCAGGTGGAGTGGATTTTTTCTACATAATCGCGCTGCTGCTCATTGAGCGGCGTATTGAGCACCAGATGGGCCATGCCCATGATGCCGTTCATGGGCGTGCGTATCTCGTGGCTCATATTTGCCAAAAAGATGCTCTTGGCGGCATTGGCGGCCTCGGCGCTTTCCTTGGCCTCGCGCAGTATGCGCTCGTGCTGGCGGGTTTCTGTCACATCGCTGACATAGCCCGTTATGCGCAGCACGCCGGTTCCGCTTACCACCTCGTAGGCTAGGGCATACCAACGCAAGCCCTTGCGGGGATGGGCCACGCGCAACTCAAGATGCTCCTGCCCGCCGGTTGGCCACAAATCGGGCGAGCACAGATTTTGCCACTTGGCCTTGTCCTCGGCCACTGTGCGCGATCCCATGCGCTCAAGCCTTTCTGCCATGCTGGCCGAGGCGTTGATGCCAAACTGCTCGTAAAATACGTCGTTGCCAGTCAAGTCCAGCTCGCCGCTCTCAAGCTGGGCAATTTCAAACACGCCAAGCCACCCCAACCGACAGGCCAGAGAAAGGCGCACCAAGCCTTCGCGCAGGCTTTGATGCGCCTCGTGCAGTTCTGTCATGTCCTGATGATAGCCCACAATCCGCACCAGCGTGTCTTCGTCGCCGCTGATGCGCCGCCCGCCGCAACGCACAGGAACCAGCCCCCACGAGGGATGGTTGTAGAGGTAGCGCACTTCGTGCATGGCCGTGTCGGCAATAAATTCATCGTGGATAGCCCACAAATGCTGACGCGAACGGGCGTCAATCCTGTCGACCCACAGGTTGAAGCAGTCTTCGGGGGTAATATCTTCCTTGGCACCTAACAGCCGCAGGGTCACCGGGTTGGCAATCATGCGCACATGCCCGGTGTTTCGGTCTATCTCAATAACCCACAGCCCAACATTGGCCGCAGCCAAGGCTTCGCGGTTCCAGTCGTCGTTGCGGGACACGTCTTTTCCTGCGCCGTGTGCGGTCATAGCTCCCCCGTTTCTATGCATCCATCAATAGCTGTTTTATCCAGCCAGCACAATGGCTACCGGGTTTTCGATTACTTAGTGCAACACAGCCCAACTCCCCGACATAAAAACAATAATTCTATGCAATGCCACACAGTTGTCACGCACAGCGCTTGCATGGAGAAGCACACGGTGCTAGCGTTTCCAACTGTCATCCAAATACACAATTGCAGCGAAAGGCCCGCAAACGAGCGGCTTTTCAGGCTCCACAGCCAGAGGAATACCAGATGAAAGATACCACTGTGGTAATCAAATACGGCGGCCACGCCATGGACAAGCCCGATCTCAGCTCGGCCTTTGCCACCGACCTTGCGCAGCTCTCAGAGCAGGGCATGAGCTTTGTGGTTGTGCACGGCGGGGGCCCGCAGATTTCGTCACTGCTCAAACGCTTGAACATCGAAAGCCATTTTGTGGACGGCTTGCGCGTAACCGATGCCGCCACCATGGAAGCCGCAGAAATGGTGCTGTGCGGTCAGGTAAACAAGGCTGTTGTCAACGAATTTTCCCAGCAGGGTGTGCGTGCGGCGGGCATTTCTGGCCGGGACGGCGGCCTGCTGCGTGCCACGATCAAAAACCCTGCCCTTGGCCTTGTGGGTACGGTAGAAGCCGTAGACCCCGCCCTGCCCCGCTGCCTGCTGGACGCCGGATTTGTGCCTGTAGTGGCCCCAGTGGCCTCCGGCCCGGACGGCAAGGCCCTGAACATCAATGCCGACACTGCGGCTGGTGCGCTGGCCGGAGCCATTGGCGCGGAATACTTTGTACTGATCAGCGACGTGCCCGGCGTGCTGGACGGCGAAGGCAGGCTTATACCCAGCCTCAACCGCAAAGAAATTCAGCATCTGCGCGATGCCGGGGTTATCACCGGCGGCATGATTCCCAAGGTGGAGGCCTGCCTCAACGCTCTGGACGCTGGCTGCCAGCGCGCCCTGATTCTTGATGGCCGCTCGCCCTCAAGCCTGCGCCGCTACCT
>CAYPRZ010000175.1:0-5591 GCA_964413315.1 uncultured Desulfovibrio sp.
GCGGCTTTGGCTTGGAGCAGGTCAATAGCAACGTGCTGCGGCTGGCGCGTCAGCAGGGCTATGCCCACACTCTGCGCCATGCCGGGCTTGATTCTGTCTATCTGCAATGGGACGGCGTGCGCGAGAGCAGTTTTATGACCCTGCGCGGTAGGGAATGCCTTGATTTCAAGCGCCGCGCCGTGCGCAACTGTGCCGATGCCGGGCTTGGCGTGGTGCTGGTGGCAACCGTGGTGCACGGCGTCAACGAGGGCGAGCTGGGCGACCTGTTGCGACTGGCGCTGGAGCTGGGGCCAGCGGTGCGGGGGCTGCACATACAGCCCGCAGCCTTTTTTGGCCGCTACCCTTGGCAGTTGGAGGAGGCCCCGCGCCTCACCCTGCCAGATGTGATGGCGGCGCTGGCCAATCAGGCCCCGCAACTGGTGAGCCCAAGCCATTTGCACCCGCCGGGCTGCGAAAACGAGCTGTGTTCGTTCAGCGCCGTGTACCGCCGCGTGCAGCACAACGGTCAGCCGGGGCTGGAATGGCTGGCCGATGCCGAGCAATCGTGCTGTTCGCCTGTGGCGCAGCCCAAAGAGGAGGCCGTGCCGCCCCCTGCCGAGGAGGGTGCACGCAAGGCAAAGCAGTTTGTAGCCGTGCACTGGAAGGGCGGTAACGGGGCTGACAAAAACGCATCGCCCGATTGCGGCGCAGACGGCTTTAGCCGCTTTTTGGCGCAGGCCGGGGCAGAGCAGCGTTTTACGCTCTCGGCCATGGCTTTTCAGGATGCCCTGAGCCTCGACCTCGACCGCGTGCGGGGGTGCTGCATCCACGTGGTGCGGCCCGATGGCCGCATGATTCCTTTTTGCCTGCACAATCTCACTGCCAGCAACGGCACGCGCCTGTACGGCGAGGATGTATGACAGCTATACCCGATGCGCAATTTGGCTCGTGCCCTCTGGATGCGTGGTTGGCCCGGCAGTGCGGCGCGGCAACCAGCCGCGACTTGCCCGCGCGGCTGGCGCAGAAGCAGCTGCACCTTTTGCGCAGCACGCTTGATCAGGCCATGCGCGGAGCTTTTTACGCCACTCGTTTACAGGGGCGCGAGCACAATCTGTCAACGCTGAAAGACCTTACACACCTGCCCTTTACCACGGCAGAAGATTTGCTCAACTGGGGAGATTTTTTGTGTGTTTCACAGGGTGACGTGCAGCGCATGGTAACCCTGCACACTTCGGGAACCACAGGCCAGCCCAAGCGTCTTGCCTTTACGGATGCAGACCTTGCACGCACGCGCGATTTTTTTGCCGTGGGCATGAGCCAGCTTGTGCGGGCAGGGCAGCGGCTGGCCGTGCTGCTGCCGGGTGCAGAGCGGCCCGACGGTGTGGCCGACCTTTTGCGGCAGGCCCTAGGCAATGCCGGGGTGGAGGTTGTTGCACCCCCGCCGCAGGTGCACATGGCTGGTCAGCCCCACGGAGAAAATACAGACCTGCCACAAAACGATACCAAGGGCGGCGAGGCTCTGGCCCGCTGGCTTGAGCAGGCCGAGGCCCACTGCCTTGTGGCTGCCCCTGCACAACTGGCCAACCTGCTCAGATGGTTTCCTGCCGCTGGGCCAAAAAATCTTGATGGTGTGCTTTCCAGCGCAGAGCCGCTGGATGCGGCGCTTGGGCAAAGCCTGCGCCAACACTGGAAATGTGAGGTGCTCGACCACTACGGCCTTACGGAAACAGCCTACGGGGGCGCGGTGGAATGCGCCGCGCACAATGGCTTTCATGTGCGGGAACTGGACGTTCTGATAGAAATAGTAGATATATCGGGAAGTAAGGTTTTGCAGCATGGGCAAGCGGGCGAGGTGGTCATTACCACCTTGCAACGCGAGGCTATGCCCCTTGTGCGCTACCGCACGGGCGATGTGGCCCGCATTTTGCCCGGCCCCTGCGCCTGTGGCAGCCCCCTGCACAGGCTTGGCCCGGTGCTTGGGCGCATTGAGCGCCCTGAGGGGTCTAGCCCGCGCATTGTTTGCCCCAGCAAGGGAAGGGGCTTGCAAAACCCCTGATCAGTAGGAAACGTCTACGCATTTTTGCATCCTGTATCTGCCGCAGTGGATAAGCTGATCCGCGCTGCGACGCAAGGAAGGGAAGCGCATGGAATCAGCCGTTATCATTCTTGCCGCTGGCATGGCATCGCGCATGGGGGCGGCCAAGGCACTGCTTTCACTTCCATTATTGCCCGGTGGCGGGCACTGCTCGGCCCTGCGGGGGCTGGTAAAGCAGTACCGCGAGGCAGGGGTGCAGCGTGTGGTGATTGTAAGCGGCTTTCATGCCGAGGTTGTGCAAGGCGAGGCCATGGCGCTGGGGCTGAAGACGGTACGCAATCCTGCAGCGCAGCAGGGCATGTTTTCGTCGGTGCGGGTTGGCGTGGCTGCCCTGACGCAGAGCGGCTTTGACGGATATTTTTTTGTACAGCCAGTGGATATTCCGCTGGTGCGCCCCCTTACCCTGCGGGCCCTGTGTGAGGCGGTAAAGCAGGAAGAAGCGGGCCGTATGGCCGAGCTTGCGGTGAGCAACACGGCGGCTGAGCTGCCCGTGATCATTCCCGCCTTTGAAGGGCAGGAGGGCCACCCACCCCTTGTTCCCATGCATCTGGCCCCGCGCATTATGGCGCACACTGGGCAAGACGGCTTGCGCGGCGCGCTTGAGGGTGCGCCTCTGCGCCATGTGGCCGTGCCGGATGCCATGATTCTGGAAGACATGGACACCCCGGACGACTACGCCCGCCTGCGGTATCTGGCCCTTGAGCGGCACATGCTTTCGCCTGTAGAGGCCGAATCGCTGCTGCATCTGCACAATGTGCCAGAAAAAGGCCTGCGCCATGCCCGCGCAGTGGGCACTGTGGCTTGCTGTCTGGCCGAGGCATTGGCGCATTCACGCGAAATTGCCGGGTATGAAGCTGGCGTTGACCCGCGCTGGGCGCTGTCTGGCGGCTTGCTGCACGATATATGTAAAGGCCAGCCCAAGCACGAGGCGGCAGCGGGCGAATTGTTGCGCCAGCTGGATTTGCCCGGCATGGCGCGATTGGTACAGGATCACCGCGATCTTGCTCTGCCCGGTGATGAGCCCATTACCGAGCGCGAGTTGGTCTATCTGGCCGATAAATACTGTTATGGCGGCAGATTTGTTCCCATTGAGCGCCGTTTTGGCAACAAGCTAGAAGTCTATGCCGGGGATGCCCCAGCCTCTGAGGCCATTCGTGGCCGTTTGGGCCGTGCCAAGGCGTTGGAAGAACGGCTTGCCCGTGAGATTGGCAGGGACCCCGCCTTGGTGGCAGAGAGGGCGCTGAAACGCAACTGTGGCGCACCGCAGGTCAACGCCGCATGAGCGGCATGTGGCTTGTGCGGCACGGCAGCCTGCCGCCCAACCCAGAGCGCCGCATGGTCGGCGCACGCGATATTCCTTTGAGTGATGCGGGCCGCGACCAGATACGCGCCATGGCGCGTCAGTTTATGCCAGAGCTGGTGAAGGGCCTTGGCGCTGTCATCTGTTCAGACCTTGACCGCTGCCGCGAAACAGCCGCCCTGCTGCTTGAAAGCATGGACGAAGCTGGCGCACAAGGCCGCCCGCCCCTGCATGTGGAGCCCGGTCTGCGCGAAATTTGCCTTGGCCTCTGGCAGGGTATGACCAAGGCCGAAATTGAGCGCACGTGGCCCGGCGCATATGCGGCCCGTGGGCAAAACATGGCCCACTTCTGCCCCCCGCAAGGGGAAAGCTTTATGCAGGCCCAGCGCAGGGCTTTGGCGGCTCTGGGCCGCTGGCGCAGGGCATACCCTTGTGCCACCTTGCTTGTGGTTTCGCACGCGGGCATCATCGGCTCATTGTTGGCGCACTACATGGCTTTGCCGCTCAGGCATGTGTTGCAAATACCGCAATACTACGGTTGCCGGGCCTTTGTGCCTGACTGGTAGCGGCAAGCGGGCCCATTCCCTATTCTTTTTGCGCTAAATCCACGCTGTGGGATTGTACACGCTGATATGCAGCTTGATGTAGCGGTCTGTAAGCACGTCTGCGGGCAGGTTAAGGGCAATGTGCTCCTGCTCGCGTTGGCTGAAATTGGCCAGCCATGCCGCTGCCTCGCGCCCCAGCTCGGCCATGTGGGCCAGCGGCGTAAACATGCTGGCAGGGCATATCTGATACAGGTACAGCTCGCCCGCATTGAGCACAAAGGGAAAAAGCCCACAGGCCACAGGCCTTTCGGGGCGCGGCAGTCGGCATCCTTGGCTTGTGCACGAGCGGCATCCCCTGCCGTCCATAAAGGCCGTGTCCTTTGTCAGCAGAAAAAAGTCGTTGGCAAGGCCGGGGCGCAGCTGGTCGGGCAAAAGACCCATGGGAAAAGGTTCGTCAGAATCCTGCGGGCCACAGCAATAGCGGCAGTCGCGGCAATAGCCGTTTTGCAGCCAGCCAGAGCGCCAGCTCACGGTGCGGCGGCGCGGAAACATCTTTTGCCAGTGCGTAAAATAATCCCAAAATCCCTTGCTCATACGATCTCCAATCGGCATTTGTTGGGCCAGTTTAGCTTGAATGCAGCAAAACCATGCCGCATATCAGCAAAACAATACCCGCAAAAGCGCTGCCCCTGAGTTTTTGGCGCAGCAATATCCACCCGCCCAGCGATGTGCCAAGCACGCCAAAACCGCCCCACATGGCGTAGGCCACGGCCAAATCCATATGACAAACTGCCAGTGAAAGGCAATAGAAAGCCAGCCCCACCAGCGCAAGCGCCAGCAGGCCTATGCCACGGCGTCGAAAACCCTGCGAGCGCGCCAGCATCATGTTGGCTGCTATATCCAGCCCAGCCGCTAGTAGAACAAGGGGCAGGGCGGGTGTGGTAAAAATATCTGTCACGGTCATCACAGCCCCTCCTTTGCGGTTGCGTTTGGAAGCGCGCCGCAGATCTCAGGGCCTTTTGCCGCTGCAAGTTCACTGCTGTGGCCGTCTCCGTGAACTGTCCCATGATTCACCAGCAGCGCTCCCCCAAGCACACAGGCAAGGCCCAATGCTCGGCGCAGTGTCACGGCTTCGTCCAGAAATACAATGCTGCCAAGGCTTATGCATGTGAGGCCCAGCCCCTCCCAAAAGGCAAAGGCTACACCCACAGGAATGCCCATAACAGCTCTAGATAAAAAGAAGTATGACAGGCCAATTGCCAGCCACATGACACCAAGGCCGAGCAGGCCAGCATGGGCAAAGCCCCAGCCCTGCGCCAGTTTCATGATCAGCGTACCGCCTACTTCCAGAGCTATGGCCGCAAGCAGACAGTACCAATGGTATGATTTTGTTGTAAGCATATGTATCTCGCAGAACAGGAATGGATTTGTTCTTCAGCTATGAAGAACAGCAATGTCGTAATGGGTGGGAGATGCGAGATGTGTTAAAGCAGAGAACGCCAGTAGCGTTCCTCAGGAAAGCCCGAAACGTGCGAGCATAAAAGCGGCATTAAAGAAGTATTGAAGAAGCACATGGGCTAAATATAAGGTCTGCAAATGGAGGCGTCAAGGCAGATAGACTTTTATGTCTTGCTGCTTGTTGCACTGCCAACGATGGCGACGCAAATTTTGC
>CAYPRZ010000176.1:0-4034 GCA_964413315.1 uncultured Desulfovibrio sp.
CAAATTGTGAATTTACCCACAAAAGCAAAACCAATGCCAAATACACCATTTAAAATTTTTGTGTGATTAACGGCGGTTTGTGTTTTCCTTGGCAGCAGGGATTTGGAGAGTTGTCATAAAAAAATGACAAATTTCATCTGCGCCTGACAGGCTGAAACCATAAGATGACAAAAATCCCGAATCCGCATGCGCGGGTTCGGGACAAGCTGCGGCCCTGGTCATGTTTTTCTTGTGGCCCGCTGCAAATCAGCTACAGTGAAGCCATGATACGTTACGGATTTGCCTGTAAGACCATTGGGGTTCCCGGTGCCAGCCTCACCGCCATCACTCTGGCCAAGGCCACGCCCGAAAACATGTTGGCCGTGTGCCGACACAATTTGCGTGCGCTTGAAACCATGCTGCGCTACTGCGCAGAGGCGCGCATACAGCTCGTGCGTATCAGCTCAGATATTATTCCGCTGGCCTCCCACCCCCAAAACAGCTTTGACTGGCAGAGCGAGCTGGAGCAGGAGCTTACCTCGGCGCGGGCAACGCTTGCACAAACGGGCATCCGCGTTTCCATGCATCCGGGGCAGTACACGGTGCTCAATTCGCCACGGCAGGATGTGGTAGACCGCGCCATTGACGACCTGACCTTTCACGCCAGCTTTCTTGATGCACTGGGGGCAGGCAGCAGTGCCCGCATCATACTGCATCTGGGAGGCGGCTACGGCGACAGGGCATCGGCCCTTGACCGGCTGACAGACAACATCCTTGCCCTGCCCCCGCAGGTACGGAATCGCATTTCGCTTGAGAACGACGAGCGCGTTTTTACCATAGAAGACGCCCTTGCCATCTGCGGCAAATGCGGCTTGCCCGCCATCTTTGATGTGTTTCACCACTCGCTCAACGCGCCCGCTTACGGCACGCAAAGCTACTGGCTTGACCGGGCTATAGAGAGTTGGTGCACCCAGCACGGCCGCCCCAAACTGCACTACAGCCAGCAACTGGGTGGGGGCAAACCGGGCATGCACTCGCGCTTTATCGGCATGAAGGATTTTTTGGAATTTCACCGTTCGCTGGAAGAACGCGAGCTGGACGTGATGCTGGAGGTCAAGGACAAGAACCTCTCGGCGGTAAAGTGCATCAATCTCACAAACCCCCGCTTGTCCCGCCACGAGCTCACCCACGAATGGGCCAGATACAAGTATCTGATACTTGAGCGCGATCAGGCGGCGTACAATGCCATTCGCGCCATGCTCAAGGCAGACGCGCCCGATGCCCGTGAATTTTACAGTATTGTGGAACAGACACAGGAAAAGGAAATTCGCGGCCCGCAGGCGAGCAATGCCGCCGCGCACATCTGGGGGTATATGGACAAGCTAGCCACAGCGGCGGAAAAGAAAAAGGCATTGGCTGCACTGGACGATTTGCACAAAGGCCCCGCCAATCTGCCCCGTGTCAAACGCGTGTTGCTGGCCCTTGCCGAAAAGCACCACGTGGAATACCTGCTTCAAAGCCTCTATTTTTACATTTAGCGACAAAAAAAGCGCAGGTAATTCCTGCGCCACATATTCCAGCTATTTTTCTGGCCGTTGCCAGACCATGTGCAACAGCGGATAGGGCATGCCCTGCCCATCCTGTGCCGAACGTCCCACAATCCTGAAGCCCTGCCTTTTATAAAAGGCCAGCGCCTGTGGGTTCTGCTCGTTCACATCCAGCGTCAGCTGCTGGTGGGCCGCCTTTGCGTGAGCAAGCAGGGCCGTGCCCACCCCGCATCGAAAACAGGCCGGATCAACAAAAAGCATCTCTACCTGTGGGCCGTTGCAGCCCATAAAACCCACGGGCCGAGCCCCGGCAGAAGGCGTTGGGGGCAGCTCGGCCAGCCACAGGGCTTCTACCCCCGGCAAATAGCGTTTGCGCACGTCTTCAAACAGGCGCTCTACCTCGTCGGGCGGCAAAAATTGGTGGGTTGCCTCAACGCTGCGCCGCCACAACTGGGTCAGTGCCTCGTGGTCTGCCCCTGTTGCCAGCCGAATGCCCAACTTGCCCGCAAGCTCTGCTGCGTCAGCAACAGGCGGGGTAACTGCGTTTCCGCTCATAACCGTATATTCACTTTGCTACTTATCTGTCTGGCCCGTAGCGCCAGCAACCAGCGCCGCCGAGTGCTCAACCGATACAGGCGGCACCTGCTTCTGCAACTCAGGGCTGCCCTGATCTCTGGTCAGCTGACCGCTGTCGAGCATGCCGCGTGCGCTGCTTTCTGCCTGCGGCGCGGTGGCCACCGCTGCCGGGGGCGTCTGATCCTGCTTTTTTGCATACTTGGGCGAAAAATGGCGCTCCACCAATGCCACCCCAACGGTGTAAAGCACAAAGACCACGGTTACCGCACCAAGAAAAAGCGCCGTGCGCCATACCATTTTAAGCGTTTCCATACATCTCCACCGCAAAATTCATTGGCTTGGTTCTCTCTATTCCGCAGCAGGGGCCAGCACGTGCATGGTGTCGCCCGTGCGAACCTCGCCGCCGTGCAGCACCTTGGCAAAAACCCCCTGAGTGGGCATGATGCACTCACCCATGGTGTGGAATATCTGGCAGTGGCTATGACATTCCTTGCCAATCTGCGACACCTCAAGCAGCACGTCATTGCACGCAATGCGCGTGCCCACCGGCAGGGCGGCAAAATCAATGCCGTCCACCACCAGATTTTCGCCAAAACAGCCGTTGGCCACAATCGCCCCACGGGCCTTGAAGGCCTCAATGGCCTGCCACGAAAGCAGGCTTACCTGCCTGTGCCAGTTGCCCGCGTGCGCGTCGCCCTCGATGCCGTGGTTTTCAACAATATTGGCATAATCCACAGCCTTTTTGGCCGTGCCTTTTTTCTGACTGGTACAGATAGCCACTATCCTGCCCATAATACTTTTCCTTTGCTTGCAAAACACTGTTGCCGCACCTCTGCGGCCACCGCAGTTTGCCCCAGATGCGGGGCCGCGTCCAGCACGGACACTTTGCCGCTGTCGTTTCTGCCAATGATTGCCGCCAGCCATTCCCGCAGCCTGGGCCTGACAAGACTGAATGCCAGCGTTTTGCTATGTTATCACAACCTGCCGCGCCAGCCAAGCAATGCGATCAGTAGTTGTATTTCCAAGTCAGGCCACCCTTGGTGCTCTGCTGCTCGCTGCGCACCTCTAGGTTGGCTCTGGGGGTCAGCTCAAGCTGAATGACAAAAGCCGTGCTGCCCTGCTTGGTCCCCTGCTGAACGCCCACATAGATGTCTTCCGTAAGGTATTTGCCCATTTCTACCGAGCTGCCAGCAGCCATGTTTTCACCATTCTGCCCCTGCTGGCCAGCGCCGGAGGAGTTGAAGCGCAGCACATCAACACCCAATGCCTGACGCGCAGAATCAAGCACCCCACCGCCGCCGTTGCCTGTGCCAAAACCAGCAAGCTGGGCCACCGCCGCCGCAAGGCGCAGATTTTCGAGCCGGCCAAGTTCGCTGGCGCTTTTGCCAAAAAGGATCTGAGCTAAAATTTCATCACGGGGCATTTCTGGGTCGCTGCTCAAGACAAGCTGCATCTTGCGCACGGTGCCCACAATGCTGATATTGGCCGTGAGGGCCGGTGTCTGGCTGGTCAGCATGATGTCGAGCAGAGGGTTGGAAACATCGCCGCCGCCAAAGGTTACGGCCCCGCGTGCCAGCTTGAAGTTTTTGCCAAGAATATCAAGGCTGCCCTTGGCTGCACTGAGCTGGCCGGAAACCAGCGGTTCGGCGGGTGTACCGCCAATGTGCATGTCGGCCCGCCATTCGCTTTTGAGGCCAAAGCCCTCCACCACAAAACGGCCGGGTATGACAATGCGCACGTCGAGCAGGCCTGTTTTGCCGCCAGAGGCTGCGGCAGCCCCAGAAGAGGCCGCGCCAGTGGCAGCAGGGGCGGCAACCTTTTTGCCCTGCGGTGCAGCAGGAATGGGAGGTTCATACCCTGCCTTGGCCCATGCGGGTGTAGTTGTGCTGATAGGCAAGGTGGTGATGCTGCCGCCAACTTCCAGATTATTGA
>CAYPRZ010000176.1:4134-5587 GCA_964413315.1 uncultured Desulfovibrio sp.
GTAGTTGTGCTGATAGGCAAGGTGGTGATGCTGCCGCCAACTTCCAGATTATTGAGCAGCACCAGCCCCTGATTCACTTTAAGAGTGCCGTGCACTTCTGGCGCAGTGGCACTGCCGCCCACGGTTGCCTGTGCAGAAAGCTCCACGCGCACATCGCGGCGGCGCAGGGGGCGCAGACGGTCAAGGTTTGCCGTAAAATCCAGATGGCTGCCGTCCAGCCTGCCCTGACCCACAATGCGCGCGGTGCCGCCCTGCCCATCGGCTGCGGCAAGGTTCAGCCGTGCAAGGCCAAGGGCTCCTGCGTGGCCTTCTTCAAGATCAAGCCTCAGGTTTATGGCAGAGAGCAGCACACCCAGTGTAAGGTTCTCATAACGGGCATCGTCCATGCGCACAAAACCCTTGGGAGCGGGAGCTTCAAGGGTTCCCCCCACATCAAGTGCAAGAGCAAGCCGCCCCGCTAGCCGCTGGTCGGCAACAGGCAACAGGCTCCATAGGGGTGCCGCAGCGCCGTTCCAGCGCAGCGCCGCCCGCAATGGCCCCTGCATGTGCGGGCGCGGCAAGCCGTCTGCACCAAACAGCAGGGGTACGCGGGCCTCAACCCGGCACTTTGTGCCGCCAAGGGCAGCAACCGTAGCCTGATCGGGCGCGAGGCGCAGGGCCAATGCGCCGCCCCCCGCAGAGTCGCGTTCAAGCTTGCCGGAAAGGGTCAAATTCATTGGTTTGAGCGCTACCCCCGGCAGGGTCAGGCCGCGTGCATCTATCCGAAGATCGCCCTGCGGCTGGGCGGGGTTGCCCGCAAGACGGGCCGTGGCAGCCACCGTGCCCGCAGGCAGGGCAGGCACAAACACCCGCCAAGGCGCAAGGTCAAGCTGCTCTAGCGCAAGGCGTACATCAAATTTTTCTGCGCAAAGCTCTGCCTGTGCCCGCAAATGACCAGAAGGCTTCATGGTCACATCCAGACCGCTCAGGCCAATTTGATTCTGGCCCATGCCGTCTGTGCCGTAGCGCAACGTGGCCCCGGCTACCGCCCGCAGGCCGAGCTTTTGCGCGGGCAGGTCGAGATCCAGCCGCCGCAACTCAAGCGTGCCGGGTTGCCAGCGCACAGCGCAGCGCGCCACCGCAAAGCCGCTTGTATCGAGGTTTGCCTCCAGCGGCCCGTATACCGAGCCCTGAGCACGCAGCTTGGCTCCAAGCCTTTTGTCCCCGCTGCGCAGCCCGCCAAGATCAAAACGCGCAGCAAGCTGCCCTGCACCAAATGCATCGGTCAGCGTGGTCTCTCCCTCCAGCCCGTGAATCTCCACCGCCGGGGCGCTGCCCTCGCGATACATGAGCCGGGGCACACGCCAGCGCACGGTGGCTTGCTGGGTGTGCGTCTGCTGGGTCACCTGCGGAGTATGCCCCGCTGTGGCTGAAGCCTCTGCCAGCTGCGAAAGCAGCTCAAGCGACAGTGCGG
>CAYPRZ010000177.1:0-5550 GCA_964413315.1 uncultured Desulfovibrio sp.
CTGGCAGCGCCCTAGAAAAACAGTTGGAACTCAAGTTTATCATTGATGCCGCAGTTCCGGCGGTTATTGAGGGGGACGAGCGCCATCTGGAAGAAGTGCTGCGTATACTTTTGGATAATGCGGTCAAGTACACACGCACCGGCACAGTTGAATGCAGCGTCCAATGCGCGCCCGAAGGCGGGGCAGACGATGCCTGCCGTCTGCTTTTTGTGGTGGCCGACAGTGGCCCCGGCATGGATATTGCCCTCAAGGAAAAGCTTTTTGAGCCCTTTGCCCTTGGCGACGAATCGCTGACCCGTTCCAGCAGCGGCCTTGGCCTTGGGCTGGCCTTGGCGCGTCAGCTGGTTGATCTGCTGGGGGGCGAACTGAGCGTGGCAAGCTCGCCCGGCACGGGCAGCCGCTTTTTCTTTGAAATTACGCTTGGGCGGGTGCAACAGGCTTGCTCGCTTGAAACCTCGCCCGCACAGGAAGCGCAAGAAGCTGTAGACAGCATATTCAATCCCGCCGATACGCGGCAGCGCACTGTTCTGGTGGTTGAAGACAACGAAATCAACGCCCAGATTGCCAGCGAACTTCTTTCTCAGGCCGGGCTTGCCGTGCGTGTGGCTTCCAACGGCATGGCCGCGGTGGATGAGGTGCGTGCGGGCGGTGTGGATTTGGTGATCATGGATGTGCAAATGCCTGTGATGGACGGGCTGGAGGCAACCAAGCGCATGCGTGAACTGGGCTATAGCCCGGAAAGTCTGCCCATTCTGGCCATGACTGCGCATGCCGATGCCGCATCACGCCTTGACGGAAAAAACGTGGGCATGAACGACTACCTCACTAAGCCCGTTGACCCCAATGCCTTGTACGCCGCGCTGGAAAGATGGCTGCCGGGGGGGCTTGAGTATAATCCTTTGGTGCAAGGTGCCGAGCCTGAGCCGCACCATGCATATGAGAGCGGCGACCGCGAGCTTGATATGATGCGCGGCTCTGATGCTGCCATCAGCGAGCCGGAATGCCCGGCGGTTAACGTGGAGGCGGGCCTTGCCACAGTTGGCGGCAACCATGATCTCTACCGTGAGCTGCTGCTGCGGTTTGTGGATCATTATGGCGACAGCGCCAGAGAGCTGCGCGGGCTGCTGGCCTGTGGCGATTTGCGTTGTGCGGCGCGTTTGGCGCACACCGTTAAGGGTGTTGCCGCCAATTTAGGTGTGAAGCGTGTGTGCCGCCTTACCCGGCGCATGGAAAGTGCCCTGCCACTGACCCCGCCCAGCGAAAGCCTTATGGACGAATTTGAAGAAAGCATGAATGAGGTGCTGCTGCGGGTTCGCTGCCTGGAAGGCATGGGCAACGCGGCCACCGCCGGAACCCTGCACTTGGACGAAGAGCACCGTGAGGGGCTGCTGGCTCTGCTGGCCGAGTTGCCGGAGCTCATGGAAACAGACTGGGGCAACGCAGAAAGTTCGCTGGAGTACTTCATCCCCTTTGTGGATGGTACTCCCTATGCAGAAGACCTTTCGGCCATACTTGCCTCGGTTAAAGACTTTGACAACGGGGCGCTTCAGGGCCAAGCCGCAGCCCTGCAACTCCGTTTGCGGGGCGAGAATATATGAAAGTAGTATTCTGCCTTGATGACAAGATACAGTACCTGACTCTGCTCAAGGTGGCGGTGCGCTCGCTGCGTGCCGTGCAGGGCTCGCACGCGCCTTGCCTGTGCGTGTATGCCGGGCAGGATGCTGCCCTGTTGGCCGAGCTTGAGGCAGAGAACATACCCGTGGCGCGCTATACCCCGCAGCTTGATCCCCGTGGTTTCACCCCGCTGGGGCAGGCATGCGCCGGGTGTTTTCTTAAGCTTGAACTGGCCCTTGTGCCAGAGCTTGCCCAAGACGACCGCGTGCTTTATTGCGATACAGACGTGCTTTTTTACCGCCCCTTGGACGAGCTTTTTGCCCAGCAGCCCCCCTATGTGGGCATGGCCAGAGAATACACCGCGCCGTTTTTTCACCAGCACCAGCAGCTTTCGTATGAGTACCGAGGTGCGCGCTATACAGTGCCCTTACCCTTTCCCATTTGGACGTATTCCAGCGGTGTTGCCCTGTTCAACCTAGAAAGGCTGCGCAAGCGCGACTTTGTCGGGCACTTTATGGCATTTTGCCAGCAAAATGAGTCGTACATTGGCAACCTTGACCAGTCGCTGATAAATTATTTTTTTGGCAAGCGTATTACCCGGCTGGACGACTGCTGGAACTGCCCTCCATACCGCGCGGAATGCAGGGCTGATGCGCGAATTGTGCATTTTCACGGCCCAAAACCGTGGCAGCACAAAAAAACGAATCTGAAAGACCTGCTCATTAACCATTATAGCTACATGCGCGGGCTTTGGCTCGACTATCTGCGCCCCGACGAGCGGGCGCTTGTGGAATCGTGGTTTTAAACAGGGCGGCAGACTGAATTTGCGTATAAGCATGAAGTATTTTGTGCATTGGTCGATAAGTGTGAACAGCGGGCCTGACAGCAGCAATAAATGCGTCAGGCCTCATGCGGATAACAGGTGAAGAGTCGCCGCAATTGCGGCGGTTTGCGGGCTGAAATGCCCCTTATACCATGGAGGCCATCCCATGACGGATACAATGGACGCGGTGCAGACACCAACGCTTGAGACGTTTCAGGGCAATGGTCAGGAGCATGAGGGCGATCTGCTCCAACTGGTTACCTTTCGCATAGGCGACGAAGAGTTCGGGGTCGATATCCTTTCTGTTCAGGAAATCATTCGACTCATGCAGATTACCATGGTTCCCCATGCCGCTTCCTTCATTGAGGGAGTCATCAACCTGCGCGGCAAGGTTATTCCCGTCGTCAACATGCGCACGCGTTTCCATCTGCATCCGGTGGAGCACGACGCCAATACGCGCATTGTGGTAA
Organism: uncultured Desulfovibrio sp.; assembly: GCA_964413315.1. GTDB lineage: Bacteria > Desulfobacterota > Desulfovibrionia > Desulfovibrionales > Desulfovibrionaceae > Desulfovibrio. The sequence goes on from CAYPRZ010000177.1 coordinate 2,908, forward strand.
TGGAGTTCAACCAGAAAATCGTGGGTTTTCTTGTGGATGGCGTTTCAGAGGTGCTGCGCATCCCTGCCTCTACAGTCGAGGCCGCGCCGCCTGTGGTGTGCGGCATTGGCTCTGAGTACATCAGAGGTGTGGGCAAGCTTGAAGACCGTCTGCTCATTCTGCTTGACCTCGACACGTTATTGAGCGACATGAACGCCGATGCGGGTTAGCATGGCGGCCAGGCGCGCACCCCTGAATCTGTACGGACGGCGGGTTTTTTAAAGCCCCGGAGCCTGCGGTTTTTTTGAGTGACGACGCGCAGCCTGAAGCCAAAGCCAGCCGGGGCAGTCTGTCTGCCACGGTCATGCCGCCGCAGCAGGAGGCCTTATGTCCATGCGTCTTTCCCGTTCCGTTGTGGGTGAAGCTGAAGCCCGCGCCGTTAGCCGTGTTATTACTGAAGACGGTTATCTTGGCATGGGCAACGAAGTGCGCCTTTTTGAAGAAGAAGTGGCGCAGTACCTTGGCGTGAAGCCAAGTCAGGTTATTACCGTCAATACCGGCACAGCGGCCCTGCATCTGGCTGTGGACGCCGTTGCCGCCCAGTGTCATGTCAGCGGTACCCCCGAAGTTCTTGTTCCTTCTCTTACGTTTGTGGCGTCTTTTCAGGCGATTACCGCAGCTGGCTGCACGCCGGTGGCCTGTGATGTGCTGGCCGATACCGGCACCATTGATCTTGCCGATGCCGAGCGCCGCCTGACCCCCCGTACCATTGCCATTATGCCCGTGCACTATGCCAGCAACCCTTGGCAGCTCGATGCCGTCTACGGCTTTGCCCGTGAAAAAGGCCTGCGCGTGGTGGAAGACGCCGCCCATGCCTTTGGCTGCAAAAGCCATGGCCGCATGATTGGCAGCTTTGGCGACATGGTGTGCTTCAGCTTTGACGGTATCAAAAATATTACCTGCGGCGAGGGCGGTTGCTTGGTGGCTTTTGACGAGCAAGCAGGGCAGCTGGCTTCTGACGCCCGTCTGCTTTCCGTGGCCAATGATGCGCAAAAGCGCTTTACGGGTGGCCGCTCGTGGGACCCGGACGTCAAACGTCAGGGCTGGCGCTACCACATGAGCAACATCATGGCCGCCATTGGCCGGGTGCAGCTTTCTCGCCTTGAGGCGGAATTTATACCGGCCCGCCGAGCGCTTACCGCCATTTACGAACAAAGGCTTGCCGGGGTCGAGGGTCTGGCCCTGCTGCACACTGATCCGCAGGATTTTGTGGTGCGCCACATCATGCCTGTGCGGGTGCTGGGTGGCCGCAAGGACGCCGTAAAGGAATTTTTGGCCGCGCGGGATATTCCCACTGGTGTGCACTACAAGCCCAACCACCTGCTGAGCTGCTTTGGCGGCGGCGCGCAATCGCTGCCTGTGACAGAGCAGCTTTATGGAGAGCTGGTAACGCTTCCCCTGCACCCCGGTTTGAGCACTGAAGATGTGGAGAGCGTGTGCGACGCCCTTGTTGCCGCACTGAAGTAAGCACCGCCCATGAGGGCGGAGGCTGCCGTGGCTAGCGGCTGGCAGAGCATACCCGGCTGCACAGCAATTGTGGCCCTTGTGCGCGGCATGCTTGCCAAGCGCTGGGTTCGTTTTGGCATTGTTGGCGGCGCGGCCTCGGTAAGCTATTTTTTGCTGGGCCTGTTGTTTGTCAGTGTGCTGGCTCTGCCCACTCTGGCGGGCAATGCCTTGGCCTACGCGCTCAGTTTTATCGTATCCTATCTTGGGCAATGCCTGTGGACGTTTCGCGCTGCCGAGGCGGGCGCAGGCATTGCCACCCACCGCACCATGCTGCCGCGTTTTGCGGCAACCCAAGCAGTAGGCCTGTGCTGCAATTCTGCCATTGTGTGGCTGCTCATGCAGATGGGCGTGCCCTATGCTTGGGCCATGCCTGTAGCCGTGCTGCTTGTGCCGATCATGGTCTACATGCTGTGCAAGGTGTGGGTTTTCAAAAAGCAGGCCTCCTTTGTTCAGTCTGAATCAGGACAGCCCAGACCAGAGCAGGCCGAGGCGCAGCAGCCTGCCGCCCACCACCCCGCATGCCACGAGGATAAAGCATGAACGCTCCCGCTGTTTCGGTTATCATGAACTGTCTGAACAGCTCGCGCGATCTGCGCGAGGCCATGAACAGCCTCATGGCCCAGACCTTTACAGATTTTGAGGTCATTTTTTGGGACAACTGCTCGACCGACGAAAGCCCGGCCATTGCTCAAAGCTATGGTGAAAAGGTGCGTTATTTCAGGGGCGAGAGCATAGTGCCCTTGGGTGAAGGGCGCAATCTGGCTTTGGCGCAGGCGCGGGGGCGGTATCTGGCATTTCTTGATTGCGACGACCTGTGGAAGCCCACCAAACTTGAGCGGCAGGTGGCCCTGTTTGAGGCTAATCCCCGCGTGGGGCTGGTGTGCACCGATACAGAGATTTTTGACGGCAAGCGTGTGCTCAAACGTCTGTTTGCCGAAACCTCGCCCCAAAGGGGCATGGCTTTTGCCGCGCTGATGCAGCGGCAGTGGATATCCATGTCTTCGGCCATGGTCAGCCGCGAGGCGCTGACCAGCCTTTCGGCAGAAAAAATTTCTTCCGGGCAGGGTATCAACGGTGGCTGGTTTGACCAGAGCCTCA